>JABHVE010000047.1 GCA_018658465.1 Alphaproteobacteria bacterium | reverse complement strand
TTCTCTGTATGCCGATCAGATTCACGTGGGCTCAGTGCCCACGATCTGTTCTCTGTATGCCGATCAGATTCACGTGGGCTCAGTGCCCACGATCTGTTCTCTGTTTGCCGATCAGATTCACGTGGGCTCAGTGCCCACGATCTGTTCGCGCGTTACCCGTCTAATTCGGGGGGGCCGACATATTCGAAGTGGCCGGGGTCGGGGCTGTTCCACAGATGCCCAGACGTGAACCCCCATTGGCGCATGATTTCCACCAACCTGGGATCGGCGCCATTGGCGCGGATGGTGGCATCGTCGCTGTAATTAATGTCCACCGCCCCGCCCCAGGCATGGCGGGAAAATCCCCGACCCACGCCAATCAGGCGCGGATTGTCACAGCCCTGGAACGCTTCCGGGGAAATCAAAAACCCTAGGTCGGCATTGATGACTTCTTGCATCGCCCCTTGCAACGCCGGCACCAGCACAGCATGGCACCGCACTCGGCCAAGCAAGGGGATTTCGGCATTGATTAGATTGTCTTGGACCCAACCCCGGTCGCGCTCGATTAAGCGACCGTTGGTGGGACGGAAGGCAAATTCACCCAGTGCTAGTTTCATTTGGGCCTGGGGCAAGATCGCCGCGGGTGAGGGCAAAAACTCTGATGGCTCGGTGGACCGCAAGCGCACCGGCGTTTCTTCGGGCAACAACGTTTGGAACAAATCTTCTACAGTATCCAGGGGCCCCAAATACCGCACCAACAGATACCCCCGGGTTGGCCCGTCACCTGTCGCCAAGTCCGGAACAGCCAAAGCCATTTCGCGGTTCTGGATCATCCCATCGTCGACGATGGCGCGGACGGTGTGGAGGGTGCCGTCGGCCATTTCCAAACTGGCCCCAGGCCCCAGGCCGCGAACTTTGGCAGAGGTTTCACCAAGGACGATTTCGCCGACGCCAAGTTGGGCAAGAATTTCGGCGCCGGGCCCGGCGAAGGCCGGGTAGGTATCTGGATCGAACACCAGGGCATCCAAAAGATAAGAAAATTCGTTCGGTGCCTGATCGACCACGGCACCCTTTTCGTCTCGCGAGCGCACCATATAAAGTCTGGCGCGACCGATATCGGCGATGGCCAAAACCCCGGGCAGATCAGCGACCCCCTGGCGAAACTCCATCTGGAATTCTGAACGGGTGAACGCGGTCAACACGGTTTCAGTGTTGGTGGGCCCGACCGCATCGGTGGCCCATGCGCCGCCTACGGCCATCATTAGAAATGCGCCGCCTGCGGCCATCGCTAGAAACGCGCCGCCCCACATTGAAGATGTTTTTTGGTCGCCAGACAACGTCATGGAAAGGCATTTACCACGGGATGGGTGCCCTATCTAGAGCTTCGGTGGCCCATAGTATTCGAAATGCCCGGGATCGGAAATCAACCAAGTGTGCCCCGAGGTGAACCCCCACTGTTCCATGACCCGGATCAGGCGGGGATCGGCGGCGATGTCCAACAGATAATTCAGGTCAACTGCGGCACCCCAAGAATGTCGGGAAAGGGTTCGGCCTCCACCAATCATTCTGCCGTTGTCGCATCCCCGAAAGGCTTCTGCGTCGATCAGAAACGCTAGGCCCTCGGTGATCAATTGTTCCATGGCTCCTACCAAGGGCGGGATCAAAACCCGGTGGCATTTGAATTCCCCCAGCAAGGGTACGTCAGCCAACACAATATTGCGCTCCACCCAGGCCGCCTCGCGATAAATGGCGCCACCCGTTTGGGGCTGAAAGAAAAATTCCCCGAATATTTCCTTGATGGCGATTTGCGGCCGTACGGCATCGGCGTGGCGCAGAAAAGGCGCCTCCCCCTGTTGGCGCACGCGGACTGCCCGCTCCCCCGCCGCCGCGTCCGCCGCAGCCTCGAAAACTGTTCGGGGCCCTTGGTACATCGCCAACACATATCGATCCACCGGGACAAGCCCCGCCACCGGCGAAGTCGCCGCAATAGCCAATTCACCGCCGCCGATCAGAGTGTCGTCGACTACCGCCCGCACGGTTAGCTGCGTCCCATCCAACAATTCAAGGCGACCGCCAACTCCGATGCCGCGGAACCGCGCGGCGGTGGACCCCAGCAAAATTTCGCCGGGACCCAGGCTGGCGAATAGGTCTGCTTGGTCGGGGGGGACGAACGGCCCGTAAGATCCAAGATCCAGGACCATTGTCTCCAAGGGCACGGAATAGCCCTGTTGGGATTTGTAGACTTCGGTCCCCAACCCAGTCCAAGCCCTGGCCACTCCAACATTTCCGGACCGGACAACGGTGATCGCGTTAACCCCGGGGGTCGCCGCTATTGTTTCGGCAAAACCGTCAGGGAGCCCACCTGGGGACCACGCCAAAAACATGGCCTGGGAATTTTGAGCCTGGGCCGGGGCGGCGAGCGCAACCAGGGCGGCGGCGAAAAACGCCAACTGAATCCATGGGGACGCCATTGTCATTTAATCGGCGGTGGCATTTTTTTTCGCGGTGTAAAAAAGCCGGACAACGCCACTGTCGAAGCGGGTCGAACCGGTGAGCTCTACTGCCGGGCCAGGGCCCGATCGGTCCCCGGAAAACGTTGGGATCCCGCTTCCCAACAAAATCGGCATGACAAAAATTTCGATGGTGTCCACTAGGCCGGCGTCCAGAAATTGTCCGATCACCTCCGCACCACCCATCAGCCAGACATCGCTGTCCGTGTCTTCCAAACCAGCGGCGATATCTTGTGCCGCGCCGGAGACGAACGAAACGTCGTCAGGTGCGATATCGGGCGGGTCACGATGGGTCATCACCAACGATCGCTTCCCCGCATAGGGCCAGGGGACGTCAAAGGACACCGTTTGATCGAACGATGTGCGGCCCATGATCACCGTTTTGATACCCGCGGCAAATGCCTCGTATCCGTAATCTTCCGAGCCAAACCCATCCAGCCAAGCCACCGATCCATCCGTTTCGGCAATGTAGCCATCGACGCTGGCGGCCAAATAGACGCGGAATTTCGGCATGCCGTCTTGCCCTAGTGCTGGTGGTCGTGGTCCCCGTCGGGCTTTTGGATAATTTTGTCGCGAACGCCGGTTTCGTATTCCAATCCGGCGGGGGTGATGCGGATGGAATTGGGAAAGCTGCTTTTGGCCAAGCCTTTGCGCTCCAACGCCACCCAAACGGATTCGTTGCCCATGCCCGTGGCGTCTTTTCCCATAACAAAGCCGTCCCCCATGTGAATGTGATCGCCGTGGGCATGGGGGAACCGGGTAATGGCCCGGTCGCCGGTTTCAGGGTCGGTTTCGCCTGATTCGGGGATTTCGGCCATGGCCTGAAACAACGCCAATGTTTTCAATTGCAGAGTGTTGAGCCTCAAAGGATTTCGTTTGGGAAGCACTGAGATTTATCCTTCATCAAAATCTATGTAGCCACGGTCCAATGCGTGGCGCAGATGATCGAATGCGGCGACGCCTTCTTCATAGGCAATGCGCAGATCTTTTAGCTTCGACATGGTCCCCGGGCTTTGATCGAGCTTTGCGCCCTTATCCCCCAACGCCAAAATTTCGTGCAAGTAGTTGGCCCGCAGCCCCGACACCGCCACCGCCACCCGTAGCATTTGGTCCTGAGTGATCGCCCCAGCCGCGGCCTTTATCTTGACGCGATTGGCTTCGGTGATTGCCGCGTCAATTTCTTGTAACAGCCGATTTTTGTGAATATCGGCGTCAAGATCGTGCTGGGCCATTCGAATGCCTTCCGGTGGACTGCTCTTCTTGATGGTCGCATTATGCGATTTGTGCCCGGTGTGCAAGCTTCGCGGCTTAGCGCACCCAAAATTTTTGCGCCAGAGGACCGAGTGAAATTCCGATCAATCACAGGGTGGATGCGAGGTTGCGGACTGGGACCAGTGATTTTTGCTGCTCTGGCAGCGGTGATTGCTTTTTCGCCCCAGCGCGCAATTGCCCAAGAAGTCCCCCTGACACGTATCGCCCAAATCTATGGGATTTCCGCTGATCCGTTTGGCGAAGAGATTCTGTACTTGGCGTCCGAGCGCGGATTTTTTTCCGTAGGGCCTGATGGCCTGGCGCAGCGCCTGTCCCCTGGCACCAACAAATTTACCGGATTTGCCGCCGATCCCAGTCGATCCGGGAGGTTCATCGCCGCCGGCGACGCCACCGGCGGCACCGCCGATACATTGTTGGTCACAGAAGATTTCGGACGATCCTGGGCGGCAATTGCAGTGGCCACCCCGCCACCGGCGTTTTTGACCCTGGACACATTTACCTTTGACCCAAAACAAATGACTGGGGCGTCCGACGCCATATACCGCACGTTTGATGGTGGCCTTACTTGGGTCTCGCCGGGACCGGTTCCCGGTGCCGTGGCTGATTTGGCGATTTCCGCCAGATACGCTGACACTTTGTTCGCCGGAACCACGACAGGGCTGTTTTTCAGCCAGGACGGCGGCCAATCGTGGAAGTTGGCGTTGGCCGAAGGCCGCCCAACCAGCATGGTCCAGACCATGGCAGATGGCCGGGTTTTCGCCTTTGTCATTGGCCAGGGCCTGTATGTGGGGGGCGATTCCGGTGAAATCTGGGCGTTATTGGCTGCGGCGGATATGTTTGATGGAGCCCTGTTGCACCTGGTTGGCAATTTCGGCGGAACCCTGTTCGCCGTTACCCAGTTCATGAAAGTTTTAACCAGCGACGACGGAGGCAGAACCTGGGCGTCGTTCATGCGCTGATTTCATAGGGATTTCCTAGCGATTTTGGTTGAAGCCGTCCCTTGAACCGACTACTTGGACCCATATATACAGTTCTGCTGACGCGATCGCTGACCCGCAGGTTGGGCCCATCGAAATAATCCCGGGCAAAATAGCCCGCCACACCAGGAAATAAGGGTCGCTGATGCGCTTTTCATACCTGATTGCTTTTGCTGTTGCCGCTGCTGTCGCCGCCTGGATTTTGTCCGGGGATTTAGGCAGCCAAATTTTTGGATCAGACGACGGGGTTGAAGCGGAAGCCGAAGCGCAAGCACAGGTGATCGCCGACCGCGCCCCTGGTGCCGACGCGGACGACGAGGCGGAACCGTTCGCCGTTCGGGTCCACACCCAAACCGCCACGATCCGCCCCCGCGTCATCAACGTGCGCGGCCACACAGAAGCCAGCCGAATGGTGATCGTGCGCGCAGAAACCCCCGGGACCATCGAAACAATTCTGGTGAACAAAGGCGACCGGGTAACCCAGGGGCAGATCATCGCCACTTTGGAACTTGGGGATCGCCCCTCGCGCTTGGCCGAAATCGAAGCCTTGCTGGCCCAGCGCCAATTAGAATACGACATCGCCCGCGCTTTGGCGGCCCAGGGCCAGCAACCAGTCACCCGAGTGGCCGCGGCCCAGACCGCGTTCGAAAGCGCTGCCGGTAATCTGGCAAGGCTTTTGCTCGACATGGAAAAAACCGAAATTCGCGCGCCCTTTGATGGGATCATCGAAGAGCGCCAAATTCAGATCGGCGATTTCATTAGCCCGGGCAGCCCGGCCGCAACACTGGTGGACGAAGACCCGTTCTTGGTCGTGGGCCAAGTTTCCGAATCCGAAATTGACCAAATCGAATTGGGATCCACCGGGACCGCAGTGCTTTTGAACGGCACGGAGCTGCAAGGCACTGTTCGCTTTATCGCCACCATTGCGGATTCGCAAACCCGGACATTCCGCGTGGAATTGCAGGTTCCAAATCCCGGTCGTACCCTGCGCGCCGAAGCCACCGCAGACTTTATAATCCCGGTTGGCACTGTTGCCGCCCATTTGGTTTCCCCTGCCGTGTTGGTGCTAGACGACGCGGGAAATCTGGGGGTCAAATTGGTGAATTTTGGCGTGGTGGAACAGGTCCCGGTGACGGTTTTGTCGTCGGGTAACGATGGGGTCTGGCTTTTGGGCCTGCCCGAAATCGCCACCATCATCACCGTAGGCCAGCAATTCGTTACAGGCGGTCAGACCGTGAATGCTGTGGAAGCGGATATGGACGCTGCCCCATGATTACGCTCATTAATGGTGCCCTAAGCCGGGCGCGGACCGTCTTCATTGTCCTGTTTTTGATTTTGCTGTCCGGTACGGTCGCCTACCTGACAATCCCAAAAGAATCCCAACCCGACATCGACATCCCAATCATGGTGGTCTCAGTTGGCCACGGTGGGATCTCGCCCGAAGACTCGGAACGGCTGATTGTCCGGCCCATGGAAAAGCGCCTGCGCACCGTCGACGGTCTTTCCAAAATCACAGCAACAGGTGGCGAAGGGTTCGCCAACCTCACCTTGGAATTCGACGCGGGATTTGATGCCGATCAGGCCTTGTTGGATGTCCAGGAACAAGTTGATTTAGCAAAGCGCGATCTGCCCGGAGATTCGAACGATCCGGTCATCACAGAAATTAACGTGGGGCTTTTCCCCGTGGTTGTCGTGGCCTTGTACGGGAATGTCCCCGAACGCACGCTTTTGGCAGTTGCCCAGCGCCTGAAGGACGAATTCGAAACTTTGCCGACGGTGTTGGAGGCGGGGATTTCCGGCGACCGCGAAGAGCTGGTGGAAATTATTATCAGCCCCAGCTTGTTGGAAAGCTACAACGTCTCGCCGCTGCAAGTGGTCCAAACCGTTACCTCCAACAATCGTTTGATTGCCGCCGGCGCCCTGGAAGACGACCGCGGCAGGTTAGCAGTCACCGTCCCCGGATTGATCCGAACTGCCGACGAATTGTTTGGCCTTCCCGTCATTGTCCGGGGGGACACGGTTGTGACCCTGGGCGACGTCACCGAGGTTCGGCGGACCTTCAAAGATCGCAACAATTACGCGCGGTTTAATGGCCAGCCCGCCATCATGATCGATATCACCAAGAAGCTGGGTGAAAACGTCATCCATACGGTGGAGGGGGTGCGGGCCATTGTTAATGGCGCCATCGAACTGGATCTGCTTCCCCCAGGTGTTCGGGTGGAATTGATCCAAGACCAATCCGAAGACATAAAAGTCATGGTCGCCGATCTGCAAAACAGCGTCATCGTCGCTGTGGTGTTGGTGATGATCGTTGTGATCGGGGCATTGGGCCTACGCACCGCCGGTCTGGTGGGGGTCGCCATTCCCGGTTCATTCCTGACGGGCATTTTGATTTTGCAGGCCATGGATTTGACCCTGAACTTCGTCGTTCTATTCTCGCTGATTCTGTCAGTGGGTTTGGTCATCGATGGGGCCATCGTCATCACCGAATTCGCCGATCGAAAAATGGCTGAAGGCATCAACAAGCTGGAAGCCTATGGTACCGCCGCCCGGCGCATGGCATGGCCCATCATCGCCTCTAACGCCACAACATTGGCGGCCTTCTTACCGCTGCTGTTTTGGCCGGGCATCGTCGGCGAATTCATGAGTTTCCTGCCCATCACCATGATCGCGACCTTAATCGGGTCCCTGGCCATGGCGCTGATCTTCATTCCCACCTTGGGGTCGCGGTTGGGCCGATCAGGGTCGGCGGACCCCCGAGTGTTGAAAGCCTTGGCGGCGGCTGAAAGCGGCGATCTTGACGAAATTCGCGGCATCACCCGCCCCTATGTGGCCATGTTGCGGGTGCTGGTGCGCGCGCCAATCCTTGTGGTGTTCGCGGCCATCGGAATGCTGGTGGGGGCCGGGTTCCTTTACGCCACATTTGGCAACGGGGTCGAATTTTTTCCGGAAACCGAACCCCCCAGCGCGGTGGTCTACGTCCACGCTCGGGGCAATCTTTCGGTCGCCGAAAAAGATGGCCTGTTGGCGGAGGTCGAGCGCGAGGTTTTGCAAGTTCGGGGGATCAAATCCGCGTCCGCACGGTCCGGGGTTTCGGGTGATGGTGCCGCCGGGTCCGGTGACGTGATCGGCCGCATTAGTATAGCGTTGTTGGATTGGGACGTACGGCCACCGGCCAGCGAAATCTTGGACGAAATCACGGCGCGCACCCGTCACATCGCCGGCATCACGATCGATTTTCAACAGGCCAGCAGCGGTCCTACCGGCGGCAGACCGATCCAGATCGAAGTGTCAGCATTGGACCCGGCAAAGATCGAACCAGCCCTGGAATTGCTGTTGGCCAAAATGAATTCCATGGATGGATTGACCGAGGTTGACGACAGCCGTCCCATCCCGGGCATCGAGTGGCAATTGATCGTCGATCGCACCCAGGCCGGAATTTATGGGGCGGACGTGACCACCGTTGGCAACATGGTCAAATTGGTGACCACCGGCATTAGGGTTTCGTCATACCGCCCCGACGATGCGACCGAAGAGCTGGATATCACGGTGCGCTACCCGGCATCCGACCGCAACATTGATCAGCTTGATAATCTTCGCATCATGACCCCGCGCGGTATGGTCCCGATCAGTAACTTCGTCACCCGCACGCCGGTGCCAAAAGTCGGCAATGTTGTGCGTGTGGATGGCCGCCGGGTTATCAGTGTTGGCGCTGATGTGGCCGACGGGGTTTTGTCTGAGGCCATGGTGACGGAATTGCGCGATTGGCTGGCCACCGCACCCGTTGATCCCGACGTGCAGATCGCCTTCCGTGGGGAAGATGCGGACCTGCAGGAAGCCCAGGCATTTTTGTCACAAGCGTTCCTGATCGCTTTGTTCATCATGGCCATCATTTTGGTGACCCAATTCAACAGTTTCTATCAAGCGTTCATCATTCTGACGGCGATTTTGCTTTCAACCACCGGAGTGTTCCTGGGGCTGTTGGTTGCGGACATGCCGTTTGGCGTAATCATGTCAGGCGTCGGGGTGATCACCCTGGCGGGGGTCGTGGTCAACAACAACATTGTGTTGATCGATACCTACAATCACCTGAAAACCAGATTTCCACCCATGGAGGCCATCATCCGCACCGGCGCTCAGCGACTGCGCCCGGTGTTTCTGACAGCAACGGTCACCATCTTGGCTCTGACGCCCATGGTGTTCGGGTTCAACGTTGACTTGATCTCCCGGGAATTTGCCATCGGCGCACCCTCCACCGCCTTGTGGCAGCAATTAGCCATCGCGGTGGTTAGCGGTTTGGTCTTTGCCGCGCCATTCACCTTGATCGTTACACCGTGCCTGTTGGCCGTCGGCGTTCAGGTTTCCAACCTGCGTATGTTTGGTGGCAAAGGGCCGCGGGCAAAAATCGAGGCCGATCCGGTGCCATCAGGTGCTTTGGCTACAAAGGGTGTTGAAAAGTCAGGTGGCGATACAGCGCCTGCCGGGGACGCCGCTCCCGCCTAAACAATTTTTAATGGCTGGCGTCAGCGTCGCTGTCGGTGTCGCTTTTTGACTTCGCGGTGGGGCTGTCTGATCCGTCGTCCACGGGTGCCCCGTCGCCGTTCGCAGGCACCGGGTTCAGGCGCGAAAGCTTTCGATACCGAACAAGGCCAATCGGGATGGTGGAAAAATAGGCCACCGATATGACTGACAAGGTCAGCCACGGGTAGCTTGAAATCGCCGCCACCGCCAAGGCCACCACCAAAAGCACCCCCAGAACGTAATCCCGTTCAATGCGGATCGTCTTGAACGACATGGTTGGCACCCGACTGACCATCAAGGCCGACAATGCCAAAATATAAATGGCAATCAACGGTGCCCAGCGGAACGCCCCATCACCAAATTGTAGACTCAAAAACACCGGCAGCATGGCCAGCCCCGCCGCCCCTGGTGCCGGAGCGCCTTCGAAAAATCCAGCGGCCCAGGGCGCCTCCACCGGGTTCGGGCGACCGGTGTTAAACCGTGCCAACCGGAGCGCGCAACACACGCTGTACCCCAACACGACGATCCACCCGACCCCACCCAAATCGGACAGGGTCCACTGATAAAGCAGCACCACCGGTGCGACCCCAAAGCAGACAAAATCAGACAGGGAATCCAGTTCCGCCCCAAACCGTGTTGTGCTGTTCAAGGCCCGGGCCAATCGGCCATCCAAGCCATCCAAAACACCGGCGAAAACAATGGCCCCTGCCGCAAACGCCCACTCCCCCGCCAAGCCAAATCGAATGGATGTGAGCCCCGAACACAAGGCGATCACCGTCATCATGTTGGGGATCATGCTGGTCAAAGACAGGGAACGCAGTCGGCGGCGTCGCGGATGGAGCATCAGGACTCCTTGGACTCAATTGTATCGGCGCGGGCCAACACGGTTTCCCCGGCGATCATCGTCTGACCCAATTGAACGTCTGGGTGCATGCCGGGCGGCAGGTATACATCAAGACGACTGCCAAATCTTATCAAACCCAACGGCTGGCCAGTGACCACCGTGTCCCCCACCGCGATCTCGCAAACAATGCGCCGGGCCACCAGGCCTGCGATCTGGACCACCACCAAATTGTCCCCTGCCGCGGTTTCGATCAGCATGGCGTTGCGTTCGTTGTCGTCGCTGGCTTTGTCCAAGGTCGCGTTCAGAAACAGCCCCGGTCGATATTTGATGTCGCGGATCACGCCGCCCAGGGGAATGCGGTTCACATGGACATTGAACACGTTCATGAAAACGCTGATCCGGGTCAGGGTGTCGGGGCCCAGCCCCAATTCTTCTGGGGGAACCTGGGGGCCAATGGATTGCACCCTGCCATCGGCCGGGCTGATCACCAAGCCGTCCCCGGTTGGTGTTACTCGATCGGGATTGCGGAAAAAATACGCGCACCATGCTGTTAAGCCCGCACCAATCCACCCAAGGGGCGTCCAAATCCAAAACAGAATTAAGGCGCCCACGGCAAAGCCAAATAGGATTGGCACCCCCGCTGGATGCAATGGAGAAATTACCAACGATTTGAATTCGGGATCGGAACCTTCAGACGATGCCATTATTCACCAACCGCCTCGGCCAATTTGGCCTCGTGCATGGCTGCCTCTTGTTGTTTCGCCCACATGGCGGCGTATTGACCATTTTTTGCCAGCAAGTCCCGGTGGTTGCCGCGTTCAGCAATCGACCCGGCATCCAAAACAATGATTTCATCGGCGTGAATCACCGTGGACAGTCGGTGGGCGATGACCAAGGTGGTGCGATCTGCCGAGACTTCCCGCAATGACGCCTGAATTTCTTTTTCCGTATGGGAATCCAGTGCCGAGGTTGCTTCGTCAAACAGTAAGATTTTGGGATTTTTCAACATAGTCCGCGCAATCGCCACCCGTTGTTTCTCGCCACCCGAAAGCTTCAGGCCGCGTTCCCCCACCTTGGTGTCATAGCCGTCTGGCAATTGGGCCACGAAATCGTCGATGCGTGCAAGCTTCGCGGCGGCCTGCACTTCGGCAAAGGTGGCGTCGGGGCGACCATAATTGATGTTGTAGCCGATGGTGTCGTTGAACAGCACTGTATCTTGGGGAACCACGCCGATGGCCGCCCTTACGCTTTCTTGAGTGGCGGCACGGATGTCTTGGCCATCAATGCGCACGGCACCCCTGTCCACGTCATAAAACCGAAACAAGATCCGCGAGATGGTGGATTTTCCAGCGCCGCTGGGGCCAACAATGGCCACGGTATGGCCGGAGGGAACCTTGAACGACACGTCCTGCAAAATTCCCCGGTCAGGGTTATAGGCAAAGGACACATGGTCGAATTCAACCGCGCCTCGGTCCACGACCAATTCGTGAGCATCGGGAGGGTCGGCAATTTCTTTTTCCACCACCAGCAGATCGAACATGACCTCCATGTCCACCAGGGACTGTTTGATTTCGCGGTACACAAAGCCCAAAAAATTCAGGGGAATGAACAACTGCATCAACAACGCGTTGACCAATACAAAATCGCCGACCGTGAGCGTACCGTTGACCACCCCGTATGCCGCCAACATGGGCACCGCGATACCACCGGCGTTGACCAAAACCGATTGGCCAACATTCAGAAAGGATAGTGACAGCTGGCTGCGCACGGCAGCTTTTTCATAGGTGGCCAAGGACCTATCGAAGCGCTCGGCTTCGTGGCGTTCATTGCCGAAATACTTGACGGTCTCGAAATTCAACAAACTGTCGATGGATTTAGTGTTGGCCTCGGACTCCGCCGTGTTCATGGTGCGCCGATATTTCAGACGCCATTCCGTGACAACGATTGTGAAGAAAATATAGGTTCCCACGGACATCACGGTGATTGCCGAAAACCAGAATCCGAATTTCACATAAAGAATGGTGGCGACGATGACGACCTCAACCAGGGTCGGCAAAATATTGAACAAACTGAAATTCAGCAGGAATTGGATGCCCCGGGTGCCGCGACCGATGACCTGGGACAGGCCCCCGGTTTGCCGATCCAAGTGAAACCGCAAAGAAAGCCCGTGCAGATGGCGGAAGGTTTCCAGAGCAACCTTGCGGATCGCATTTTGCTGGACCGGACCAAACAAGGCGTCGCGGAACTCCCCTGACGCCGCCACCAGGAACCGCGCCACCCCATAGGCGATCACCAAGAATACGGGGACAGCGATTACGCCGGCCGGGCGTAATAAAACGGCGCAATGACGTTGATGGCCTTGGCGGTCAACAGGAAGCCAAGAGCCAGCACCAAGCGCACCTTCAGATCGGCCCGCCCTGCAGGCCACAGATACACCAGCAGCCGCTTCAACGTGTACAGTTGGTTGTTCGACGCTGTGGGCGCCGACGGATCAAATCCTCTTCGCATGGAACCTCGTGTTGATGGCTGCCCAAAAAGGCGGTGCCCTATAGATGGCGGTTTTGTGCGGGGTTTCCACCCAAAATATGATGGTGCAATCCATACGTTTTACGGCCTGTTAACGCTAGTGTGGTTTTCTGACTGCCTAAGACAACGAAACACCCGACGGAACGCATGAACCAACCCACAGGTCTTTTCTCGCCTCAAGACTCCGAGGAATCAGAAGCAATCGTGGCCCGACCCGTCGCCCTTCCGGCGACATTTTCGTTCGTTTGGATGGACATCCAATTTGATGGCCTGGTGCAAAAGGACGACCTCAACGACGGCCCACCAAAATTGCGCCTGACCGGAGATTTGGGATCTGTGCCGTTCACCGCGGAAGATGCATCCAGGCGGGCGCGCTTATTCGCCCTGGGCTATCTAAAACTCGTTGATCAGGCGCGCTTCCTGGTCAGCGATGGGTCTGACATCAAATTCGTCCACGAAAAAGAATTGGACGATCCGGTAACCGAAATGATGGTTTTGGGTGAAACAGCCGCACTTTTGGCCCAAGCCAAACCGTATCTGGAAATTGCCGCCCGGAAATCGCCCATAGCGAGCAACGCCAGAACCCCCAAACGACTCCGCTAGGCCCATCCGCCCAGGAAAATTGCTGCGATCAGTGCTAAGGCGCTGTCGGCAGGGTGAAAATTTGCCCGGGATAGATCAAATCCGGGTCTTCGATTTGATCGGCATTGGCCAGGTAAATGACGGTAAACATTACCCCCCGGCCATAGGTGTTGCGGGCGATCCGCCACAGACTCGTGCCGGGTTGAACGATCATTTCGCCCGGAGCCAGCTGTTGAGTTTCGGCAGGCGATGCCCGCATAAACGGCAACGAAATCTGCGCAACCAGTTGGCCTTCGGCGTTGATTTGTTCAAGGCGCAGGTCATGGCGGCCTATGTCAACGGCGGCGTCAGGGGCCATTTGCCACAATCCGGCGGCATCGGCAGCGGCCATTCCGATGGGCTGGCCGTCCACAAAAATCCTGACATCACCGCCCAAGCGGGCTTTGCCCGATAAGACCAGGTTCCCGGCCTCGTCGTATTGCACCGCATCTAGGGTCAATTCGCCCACCTGCCCCGGCGGCGCCGCAAATGGCGCCTGCATGACACGCGGGGGGGCGTTGCCACCGCGATCCTGGAGCACCGCCACAGTTCGCTCTTCGACGTCCGCTTCGGGCCCCGGCACCAACAAAGTCACCACTTGTTCTGAACGGATGACCCGGCCGTCTGGAAGGCGCGCCTCGATGCCCAAATCTTGCGGCCCAGGCGCCAATGCACGGTCTGGAACCACCACCCATTCGCCAAATCCATCGGCCTTGGTTTGGGCCAAAATTTGATTTCCGGCGCTGATTGTAATCTCCGCCAACGGTGGGCCGCGGCCCGCAATCACCGCACCGCCCTGAGGATTGACCCGAACAATGTCAAAGGTCGGTGGGTCCACGCGCGGTAGTGCCTCGGCAGGGGCGATTGGTGCAGCAGGTGGCGCGACCGCCTCAGCGACCGCAGGAGCCGGTGTTTCGGCGGGCGCAACCACAGCCACTTCGGGTTCCGGGGTCGGCGGCGGCGCATTGGCCGCAGGCTCCGCTACTGGGGCCGCTGGCGCTGCCTCGGCAACAACCACCGGAGCGGGCTCGGCTACAGGGGTGTCAGGCGTAGGCTCGGCTACAGGGGTGTCAGGCGCAGGTTCGGCTGCTGGTTCCACGGGGTCGGCTTCTGCCACCTGTTCGGCAGGTACAGGCACGGCGGGCGCGGCCGCTTCTTCCACCGCTTCGGCGATGTTCAAGCCTTCCGGGGGGCCACCTTCGACCGCGGGTTCCTCTGGTGGCAATACCTCTGCCGGGGGCGGATCCAGATCAGCCTCGGGCGCAGCGGCGACCTGATCGGCAACCGGGTCTTCGGTCGGCCGATTGGAAATCACGCCAGCGGTAACAACGGCGCCGACGCCAAGGGCAATTAGGACGAAGGCGGTAAGAATTCCGCGCACTTTTACTCACATGCAAGATGTTGTGGGCACGTGGCGGCACCTTACTCGATTTGCCCCGCGCACAAAAGTGTTGGTGACACTTTTTACGCACATTTTGGTGGACCGCGCTGGACGCGAGGGACACAGTTCATCACAGTGCCGCGCTGGCACGAAATCAGGAAGCGGCGCGCTGGCGCCGGAAGGAAAATTTGACTTGGCGACAATGAAATCAGTCTGTGTGTATTGCGGATCCCGCACCGGCGATGACCCGGCCCACCGGGCATTAGCCGAGGAATTGGGCACAATTCTGGGCCAGCGGGGCATTTTGTTGGTTTACGGCGGCGGTCGCGTCGGGCTGATGGGGGTGGTCGCCGACGCAGTCCTGGCGGCCGGCGGCGATGTTGAAGGGGTAATCCCCGAAGCCTTGCACGCATCCGAAGTCGGCCATGACGGGGTGGGTACCCTGCACATCGTCGACAGCATGTCGGAACGCAAGGCCAAGATGTTCGCCCTTGCGGACGGATTTGTAGCCTTGCCCGGCGGTACAGGCACCCTAGATGAAGTCATTGATATTTTGACCTGGCGCCAACTGAAATTTCATACCAAGCCGCTAGTGTTATTGGACCAAGCGTACTGGACGCCATTTATCGATCTGTTGGCCCATACGGACGCCAAAGGATTTGGCCACGGGGAATCGAGCGAACAGTATTCGGTGGTGGATACCGCCAACGCGGCCCTGACCACCCTGGAGGCTGCACCCCCAGGGATCACAAAGGTGCCCTTAGACTCACTGTAGCTGTAGAAATTTCGAACTAGGAACTAGGAGCAGATCAAGGCATGGATCGCATTAGAGTAACGAACCCGGTGGTGGAATTGGACGGGGATGAAATGGCCCGGATCATGTGGTCATTCATCAAGACCAAATTGATCCTGCCATACCTGGACCTGACCCTTGAATACTATGACTTGGGAATGGAAAGCCGGGACGCCACCGACGACCAAATCACGGTTGAGGCGGCCGAGGCGATCCAGCGCGCGGGTGTTGGCGTCAAATGCGCAACGATCACCCCCGACGAAGCCCGGGTCGAAGAATTCGGCCTAAAGCGCATGTACCGATCCCCCAACGGCACGATCCGCAATATTTTAGGCGGCACGGTGTTCCGCGAGCCCATCGTTTGCAAAAACGTGCCGCGTTTGGTGCCCGGGTGGACCGACCCGATCATCATTGGCCGCCATGCCTTTGGTGACCAATACCGGGCCACGGATTTCCTGGTGGATGAACCCGGCACCCTGACCATGACGTTCACACCCAAAAGTGGGGCGCAACCGATCACCCGAGAAGTGTTCGAATTCGAAGAACCCGGTGTGGCAATGGGCATGTACAATTTGGACGAATCGATCCGCGGGTTCGCCCGGGCGTGCATGAATTTTGGCCTGGGCCGCAGCATGCCGGTGTATTTGTCCACCAAAAACACCATCCTGAAAGCCTATGACGGGCGGTTCAAAGACCTGTTCCAACAGGTATTCGAAGCCGAATTCGCCAGTGACTTCGCGGCCAAGGGCTTGATTTATGAACACCGGTTGATCGACGACATGGTGGCTCAGGCTTTGAAAAACTCCGGCAATTTTGTTTGGGCCTGCAAAAACTATGATGGCGATGTGCAGTCCGACATTGTCGCCCAGGGGTTCGGTTCCCTAGGCCTGATGTCATCGGCGTTGATGACCCCCGACGGCAAAATCGTCGAGGCCGAGGCCGCCCACGGCACCGTCACCCGCCATTACCGCATGCACCAGGCAGGCAAAGAAACCTCCACCAATCCCATCGCCTCGATCTTTGCCTGGACCCGGGGCCTGGCCCACCGCGCCGCCTTAGATGAAAACGCGGCGCTGGGTGGATTTGCGGCAACGCTCGAGCGGGTTTGTATCGAAGCGGTTGAAGGCGGATCCATGACCAAAGACTTGGCGTTGCTGATCGGCCCCGATCAGAAGTGGCTGACCACAAATGGGTTCCTAGGAGTCCTAGATCAGCGCCTGCAATCGGAAATGAGTTAGGCGGCGGAAATCGCGGCCTCTAGCGCTGCCAGGGCTGCGTCCCCAGCATCCGATTTTGGGCCGCCGCCCTGGGCCATATTGGGCCGGCCGCCGCCGCCCTTTCCACCCAAGGCTTCGACACCCGCACGCACCAAATCCACGGCGCTGAATTTTTCGGTCAGGTCATCGGTGACACCCACCACCAAGGACGCTTTGCCATCAATTGCTGCCACCAGGGCGTAGATACCCGGACCGGATTGTTTCAATTCGTCGACCATGCCTTTCAGATCCTTGGGTGAGACACCGTCGACAACGCGGCCATCAAACCGCACGCCGGCGATTTCTTTGACTGGCGTGTCGCCACCCGAGGAGCCACCGCCCGAGCCACCCATGGCCAATTGCTTGCGGGCGTCGGCCAATTCCCGATCCAGGCGTTTGCGTTCGTCCATCAAAGCGCCGACCCGATCAACCAAATCCCCGGGCGCAGATTTCAAGGCAGCGGCGGCGCTGCGCACCAGGTTTTCTTGATCCCAGGCGTGCTGGGAAGCGCCCTCGCCAGTCAGAGCCTCGATGCGCCTGACACCGGCGGCCACAGCGGCCTCGGCGATGATTTTGAAGGCCCCAATGTCGCCGGTGCGCCCCACGTGGGTGCCGCCACACAGCTCGGTGGAATAGACATCGTCCGTATTGGAGCCGGACCCCATCGAAACAACCCGGACTTCGTCGCCGTATTTTTCGCCAAACAGCGCCATGGCCCCCTGCTCCACTGCCTCGTCGGGACTCATGATCAATGTGCGGACTTCCGAGTTGCCACGGATCTGGGCATTCACCGCGCTCTCAATACGCGCCAGTTCATCCGAAGTGACCGGCTTCGGATGACTAATGTCGAAGCGCAGGCGGTCGGCGGCAACCAATGAACCCTTTTGGGTCACGTGATCGCCAAGCTCTGTGCGCATCGCCGCGTGCAATAAATGGGTCGCGGAGTGATTTGCTCGCAATTTTGTCCGCGCCGCGTGGTCCACCCGCATTTCGGCCAAGTCGCCGGTGCGCACTTCCCCACGGGTTACAGTGCCGAAATGCACGTGCAAATCGCCCAGCTTCTTTTTGGTGTCGCGGACTGAGATTTCCGCTCCGCCGGCCACGGCAATGATCCCAGCATCGCCTTCCTGGCCACCGGACTGCCCATAAAACGGTGTTTGGTTGGCAATGATCGCGACATCTGTGCCTTCGGCGGCGCTGGCGACGGTTGCACCATCGGCGACAATGGCATCGATGCGGCCCTCGGCCCCCTCGGTTTCATAGCCCAAAAATTCTGTGGCACTGATTTCTTCGCGCATTTCGAACCACACTCTTTCCTCGGCTTCCTCGCCGCTGCCCGCCCAGGCTGCACGGGCAGCTTTGCGTTGGCGTTCCATAGCGGCGCCGAACCCAGCGGTGTCCACACCCATGCCCTTGGACCGCAATGCGTCTTGGGTCAGATCCAACGGGAACCCGTATGTATCGTAAAGCTTGAAGGCCTCTTCCCCGGACAGGTCGCCCTTGCCATCGGACCGGGCCACGGCGTCGTCCAGGAAGGACAATCCTCGGGCCAAGGTTTCGCGGAACCGTATTTCTTCCAATTTCAATGTTTCGGTCATCAAGGCCTGGGCGCGAACCAATTCCGGGAACGCGGTCCCCATGGAGTCCACCAAAGCGGGCACCAACCGATGCATCAACGGATCTTTGGTTCCCATGATG
Organism: Alphaproteobacteria bacterium; assembly: GCA_018658465.1. Classification (GTDB taxonomy): domain Bacteria; phylum Pseudomonadota; class Alphaproteobacteria; order UBA2966; family CAIVPW01; genus JABHVE01. Next base: position 12,104 of record JABHVE010000047.1, on the reverse strand, counting down.
TGGGCGTGGCGCATGGCCCGGCGCATGATCCGCCGCAGCACATAACCACGACCCTCGTTCGACGGCATCACCCCGTCGGCCATCAAAAAACAGGTGGAGCGCAAATGGTCGGCGATAACCCGGTGGGAATTGGCGTGTTCGCCCCTCGGGGCCTGGCCAGATACCTCGGCCGAGGCGCCAATCAAGCCCTTGAACAAATCAATGTCGTAATTGTCATGGACGCCCTGCAGAACTGCTGTGATGCGTTCCAACCCCATGCCGGTGTCGATCCCTGGTTTCTTCAAATCGACCCGTTCATCGGCGGAAATTTGTTCGTATTGGGTGAACACCAAATTCCAAATCTCAACGAACCGATCGCCATCCTGGTCGGGACTACCCGGGGGGCCGCCGGGGATATCCTCCCCATGGTCAAAGAAAATTTCGGAACAGGGTCCACAGGGGCCGGTTTCCCCCATGCTCCAAAAATTATCGGAGCCATCAATCCGTAAAATACGATCATCGGAAAGCCCGGCAATCTTCTTCCACAATTCAAATGCCGGGTCGTCATCAATGTAGACGGTGACTAGTAACCGATCGGCATTAACGCCGAAATCTTTGGTCAGCAGAGTCCAGGCCGCTTCAATGGCTTCTTCTTTGAAATAGTCACCAAAGGAAAAGTTCCCGAGCATTTCAAAAAAGGTGTGATGGCGGGATGTGAACCCGACGTTTTCCAGATCATTGTGTTTGCCGCCGGCGCGGACACATTTTTGCGAACTGGCCGCACGGGAATAGGGCCGCGTTTCGGAACCGCTAAAGACATTTTTGAATTGCACCATCCCGGCGTTGGTGAACAACAGCGTGGGATCGTTGTGGGGAATCAGCGGGCTGGACGGGACCACTTCGTGGCCGCGATCGGCAAAAAATCCCAAAAACTCTCGACGAATGTCGGCGGCGCTCTGCATGGAGCCTTTATACAGGGAGTTTCGTGAAAACAGCGCCAAAGAAAACGCAGAGGGGGCCCGGTGCCTCCCAACACCGAGCCCTTCTTCGCGGGTAGCTTGTTTCTTTATCTGCCGATCAGATTCACGTGGCCGTCCCGGCCACGATCTGTTCGCGCTATCTGCCGATCAGATTCACGTGGCCGTCCCGGCCACGATCTGCTCGCGCGATTTCTGCGCCCTAGCCCTTGCCCACTTCCTTCAGTTCCGGGGGACCAGAGGGTGCGTCTTCGTCTGCGACGGCATCGCCCTCAGGCACTACGGGCGCGCGAATGGCGGCTTCGATGGCATCGGCAACATCCGGATTATCGGCCAAAAAGGTCTTGGCGTTTTCACGGCCTTGGCCAATGCGCTGGCTATCATAGGAATACCAAGATCCCGATTTTTCAACGATACCTGACGCCACACCCATATCGACCAATTCGCCGGTCTTCGAGATGCCTTTGCCAAACATTATGTCAAATTCAATGACCTTGAACGGTGGCGCTACCTTGTTCTTGACGATTTTTACCCGGGTTTGGTTGCCGACCACTTCGTCACGGTCCTTGATGGCGCCGATTCGGCGGATTTCCATACGCACAGAGGCGTAAAATTTCAGGGCGTTGCCGCCAGTGGTGGTTTCCGGATTGCCGAACATCACCCCGATTTTCATACGGATCTGATTGATGAAGATGACCATGCAATTGGATTTGGCGATGGAGGCCGTGAGTTTGCGCAGGGCCTGGCTCATTAAGCGAGCTTGCAGGCCCATGTGCGAATCACCCATTTCGCCTTCCAACTCGGCTTTTGGCACCAGTGCGGCGACGGAATCGATAACAATCACGTTGATGGCCCCTGATCGCACCAGGGTGTCAGTGATTTCCAGGGCTTGCTCGCCGGTATCGGGCTGGGAAATCAGCAATTCTTCAGTATCGACCCCCAAAGCCGCGGCATACACCGCGTCCATGGCATGCTCGGCGTCAATAAAGGCACACACACCGCCAGCCTTTTGCGCCTCGGCTACCGTGTGCAACGCCAATGTGGTTTTGCCAGACGATTCCGGCCCATAAATCTCGATGACCCGTCCTTGGGGCAATCCGCCGATGCCCAGGCCCAAATCAAGGCCGATTGAGCCGGTGGAGATGGCCTCGATATCGTTGACGGCGGAGTCCCGCTGGCCGAGCTTCATGACCGAGCCCTTGCCATAGCTGCGATCAATCTGACTGAGCGCAGCTTCCAATGCTTTGTTTCTGTCCACGTTTCCCGTTTCGATGATTTTAAGGGCCGGTTCTGCCATCTGGGCTCTCCTTTTATTTCACAGGCTGGGGCTTAGGGCCACCGCTGCCTGGATGAAGGTGTTGGTGGGAGCATGGGCTGTATCCAAATCAACGCCCCCTTGTAGGGCTCAAATGTGCATGGTTTGTTCTACTACACAAGCGAAATCGTAAGGTGTTGATAGATAGCGTTTTTTTACCCCAAGTTCCCGGCATGTTCACGGCGGAGGACCACGCACTTATCCCCTTCCCCTAAGTACACCTGTGGGCTAATCTGATATGGTTGGAGCACAAGGACGGGTTGCGCCTAGGTGGTGGGCGGGGGCAAAGTTAAGGGTATGGCAGGTTCGATTCGTAGATTTTTCGAAAACATCTTGGCGGAAGTCGCCGCTCAAGGATTTTTCAAATGGTTTGCCACAGTGACCGGCCTCACTGTGTTCGCGGGTATCTGGGAATGGATTTCAGGCCGCAGCCCTCTGGAAATAGTCGGGCTGCTCGCCCTCGCCGCAGCCAGTGTTTTGTTTTTCTTTGAGCGTCTGTCAGCGTGGAAGGCTCGACGGCGAACCCACACAATTTCTTTCTCTCCCTCCACATCAGCCGGAGAACAGGAAGAGGAAGAAGAGGGGGATTGTGTGCGCCCTACGCGTGGCGCATACGCGCGATATCTTGCCGTTCCACACGAAGCAGAATTTACACCTCTCAGTGCTCGTATCGAGCAAAACCGACTTGGCGACGCCAACCCCCTGCTTTCCATTACATTTTCAGCACTAAACGCACATTTTGACACGGTCCAGGTTGTAGGAGTGCAGGGCGGGTATGCGATGTCGGGTCAGGAATTTGCGGGGCACGTCGATCTGCGGGGCGGCAACAATGGCATTACACATGGTGATCGCACCAGTTTCACGATTCGACAATGGATTTCTGGCCCGGATGTAGGGCGAATGCGCACCCAAATGGAAACGAATCATGTAGTTCTACAGGTGGTGGGCCTTGACATCCGGTGTGAGGCGATAGACCCAACCACAGCCACAAAGACGCGAGATTTTCGTTTTGCTCTGCCAAGCACAATTCAGTTTGCGAAAAAGCATGGTTGGGCTGTGTACCATTTTCAGGAGCGCTAGGTGTCACGCGGTAAACACCTAAGTCTTAGTGAAGCCCGAAAAGCCGGGAAGCTGGATCAGTTCGCCAAGGAAAACCCGGCGACTGGTGATATGGAGCAATTTGACGGCCTACTGGACGCTATGGCTCACGGCGAACAGCCCGACTCGGCCTTGAAAAAGAAGAAAGCAAAAGATCGAACATCAGATGCGGATGCTTCCGAAGATTAAACCGGAACTCAAATTCACCCAGATACTTAGGCAAATGCTTTTCAGACACCCACACATGCGTACCGCTGATCCCGCGCCTGAGCCACGCCCAGTAGCTTTCGATGGTGTTGGTATGAACGGGACCACGGACGTATTCCCCGGCCCTGTGGTTAATCGTACCGTGGGCGTACCCTTCCTCTGGCAACAGCTTGTAGCTACCCAATTCGTCCGTGGCGACACGGCTGCCCTGTCGCACATAGCGCAGGATTTCAGGGACCAGAGTGAACATTCGCCGGTCTTTGACCACGCGGGTTACTACATCACCGCCGCGTTCCAGCATCCCCATGACAACGGTCTTATCGTCATGGCCCTGCTTATCCCTGCCGCCGATAAAGACCTCATCGACTTCAACAACATTGCCGGTAGGCCCACCGATCTGGGGGTTGCCATCAACCCAGCCCATGTATTTGCGGATTTCATGCCCCATGCGCCAAGCGGTTTTGTACGTCACACCCAACTGGCGCTGGATTTCCTTGCCGGAAACCCCGTTCCGAGTGGTGGTGAACATGAACATCACATGGAACCACATTTGCAGCGGCGTACGGGTGCGCTCAAAGGGCGTTCCAGCCATCGGATGAATGTGCCAGCCACACCATTCACAGGCATAAGACGGCTCCTTACGAACGCGATACCACTTGGTTTCACGCTCACATTTAGGACAATCAGACTCCATGCCGTAGCGGGTTTCCATCAGATGATCCAAGCAAGCATCATCATCAGGAAAGCGGCGGTAGAACTCTTGGATATTGGGGCTTTTGAGTTTCATCATCATCTCCTCTGTTATGAAGATGGGGATGATAGTTCCTTACGTCAAGGGGATAAGTGCGGAGGACCATGGAGGAACTTTTTCGATGGGCTGCGGCACGGTGTCGCGGTAGGTGTTATGGCGGGTCATCAATCACTATATTTGCGGGGTACCGTCATGGGAGGCGACCATGTTCAAGAACCCGCATTTTCTCCGTCGGAACAACCCTAATCGCTGGAAGCGTCTGACCTCGCTCTTTGCCGCAGTGGTTTCCCGTGGACGGTCGTTGCGCGGTGCCATGCGCCACTTTCAGACCCCTTCCCACAAATAGGATGTTCGGGCGGTGATCACGATTTACGGGGTGTCGCCGGGCGTACCGCTTCGCGCACATCTTCCGGTGACCAGCCGCCCTCGCGCAGGGCCACCAAGGCCGTGGCGCCATCCCGGGTGGCCAGGGGTTGGCCGTCGGCCCCTGTGATCCGTCGGTGGTGATGATACTCCGGCACCGGCAGGTCCAGCAGGGCCTGTAACAGGCGGTGTACATGGGTGGCGGGAAACAGGTCGTCCCCCCGGGTCACCAATGTGATTCCCTGAAAGGCATCGTCGACGGTGACCGCAAGATGATAGCTGGTGGCCAGTTCCTTGCGCGCCAGCACCACATCCCCGAGATCCCGCGGACGGGCCTCCACCGCCCCCGCATCCCGGTCGTGCCAAAATAATGGCCCTCCCGCCCGCTCGTTGGCGACTTCGATCGCCCGGTCCATGGCTAGGCGAAGGGCATGGGGCTCCCCCTCAGTCACGCGGGTCTGGGCCTCGTCCAGCGACAGCCCACGACACAGGCCGGGGTACAAGGGCCCCAATGGGCCATGATGGGCATGGACACTGTCTGCGACCTCGGCCCGGATGTCGGCACGGGAGCAAAAGCACGGATACAGCAGCCCGAGATCCCGCAATTGGTCCAGGGCGGCGGCATAGGCCTCGCCACGCTCGGATTGGCGCAGCACCGGGCCATCCCATTCCAGGCCCAACCAGCGCAAATCTTCCTGGATTGCTTCCTCGTAAACCGCCCGGCGACGAAACCCATCGATATCTTCGATGCGCAGCAAAAAACGCCCGCCCGCCTCCCGCGCGGCGTTGTGGGCGACCATCGCCGCATAGGCATGGCCCAAATGCAGGTGGCCACTGGGGCTGGGGGCAAAGCGGGTGACGACGGGGTCGGACATGGCCATACCCTATCCCAGAAGCCTGGGCCTCGCTCTTCAGTGCTTGACACTGATCGGAAAGTCGCTAAGTTAGTTGGGCAACTAACTGATACGCTGATCTCGGATCGCAGCTTTATGGCCCAATCCCAACCACCCCAAGACAAACGCACTGACCTGACCAATGCGGCCCAGGCCCTGTTCTATGAACAAGGGTTCGGGGCCACCAGTTTGGCCAACGTGGCGGAGCGTGCCGGAGTGCCGTTGGGTAACGTTTATTATTATTTCAAAACCAAGGATTCCTTGGTGGACGCCATTTTGGTGGATCGGCGGGCGCAATTTGATGCCATGGCCCAGCAATGGGAATTGCATGAAGACCCCAAGGATCGTCTTGGTGCGTTTTTGGACATGAACGAGGCCAGCCGCGAAATGGTGACAAAAAACGGCTGCCCGGTGGGTGGCCTGTGCATGGAATTGAACAAGGATCGCTCGGCTTTGGGCACCAAGGCTGCGGATGTTCTGCGCCGCTACATGGATTGGGTGACCGCACAATTCCAAGCGATGGGGCGCGCCGATGCCGATGATCTATCGGCCAGATTGTTGGCGTCGATCCAAGGTGCCATGCTGATGGCCAACACCTTTCACGACCCGGATATCATTTCCCGCGAGCTGGTGCGGGTGCGCGAATGGCTGGACGCCATGTAGGATTTATGTGCCCCCGAGGCGGGTTTTTTTGCCTCATAATTGAGTTAGACAACTAACCAAACTCCAATTCAACAAGGGACTTAAAAGATGAAAATCGAAGTGAGAAAAGCCGTTGATGTACCCCACGACGCATTGTGGGCAGCAATTTCCGATTTTGCCGGAACCCAAAACTTTAACCCGGTGGTGGAAACGTCTGTTTTGACCGGCGACACCCCTAACCAGGGCTTGGGCATTCAACGCCTGTGCACGTTTTATGACGGCAACTCCATCCTTGAGACCGTCAAAGACTGGCGCGACAAAAGCGGCTTCACCGTGGAAATGACCGAAATGAACATGCCGTTCAAATCGGCCCACGCGACCCTGGACGCCCTGCCCGCCGGCGACGGCAAATCGGTGATCACCATGACCCTGGAGGCGACGCCCAAATATGGAATTTTTGGCGCACTTATGGGGGCGGTGATGATCCGCCCGATGATGACCAAAATGATGGGGTCGGTTGTTGATGGCTTGGCCCATCACGCACAAACCGGCGACCTGATCGGCAAAGATGGTGTGGCGACAAAGGCGGCGGCGGTTGGTGCCGCTGGCCCAGAATTTGTGGCGGCTTAAACGTCAATTCAGACAAAAAGGACTAACGACAATGCTGATCGAACTGTTGAAAACCGTTGGGGAGCCTGACGGCACCCTATGGACCGACATCGCCGGACATGGCGATACCCAAACCCTTGCCGGTGTTCAGGCGCCGTTGGTGACCAAACAAATGAGCGCCTCGGAGATTGGTCCCTTCGAAACGTTTAGGGACAGATTGATGGGGCGAATTGAAGAAGCAGCCCCATCACACATCATCACTGGCAAGGATCAGGCCACCACAGTTGCCATGGATGCTACGCCGAAATTTGGCACCTTCGGCTAGATACCCTCGCTAACACTCAAATTGAAGGACAGACCGATGAACAGCGAATCGACCAAAACGGCTCTGGTAACCGGCGCAAATTCCGGGATCGGATTTGAAGCCGCTGCGCAACTGGCCGAGGATGGCTGGGGCAAGGTGATCCTAGCCTGCCGGTCAGAGGCCAAAGGCGACGACGCCCGAGCCAAGCTAGAGGCCCGCACCGGCAAGGATTGCTTTGAAGTGCTGGCAGTGGACACCTCTGAAGTCGCATCGGCCAACGCGGCGTCGGACCAGTTGCGCGGGCGCGGCGATACGATTGATTTCTTGCTGCTGAATGCCGGGGCGACGGCGACACAACCACACTTTAATGCCGATGGGGTGGAAATCACCTGGGCGTCTACATTGGTCGGCCATCACGTCATGACCATGCGCTTGCTGGCCGACGGGGTTCTAAGCCCGGACGCGCGCATTGTCATCACCGGATCCGAAGGTGCCCGCGGCAACATGCCCGGCCTAGACGTGCACGACATCGACAACGTCGCCGCAGACTCCTTTGGTGGGGATCGGGTGGCGGCGATCGATGCATTGGCCCACATCAAGGGGCCCTACGATTTCGTCTTCATGAACGAATATGTCACGGCCAAAGTGGTGGTGGCGTGGTGGGCGGCGGCGCTGGCGCGCAAATTACCGGGTGGCATGACAGTCAACGCGGTTTCCCCAGGATCCGTGATCAACACCGGGTTCGCCCGCAACATGCCGGCGATGATGAGGTTGGTCATGATGCCAATGATGAAAGTCATCGGCCCCTTGATGAACATGGCCGGACCCATCGAGCCCGCCGCGCGCCGCTATCTTGATGCCGCCGGTTTTGGTGATGATGTGACCGGAAACTTTTTTGCAACAGCGCGCAAAAACAAAGCCGTTGGCAAGATGGGGATCCAAACTTGGCCGGAGTATTTCACCGATCAAGACAGCCAAGAGGTCGGTTTCGACGCGGTGGTAAAAATGACTGGGGTTCCCTTCCCCGCCCAAGTGCAGATCGTGGCGCGAAGCGCCGCGTGACTCTGAACGTCAAAGAATAATACACCCCCACCCTAACCCTCCCCCTAAAGGGAGAGGGGAATAACGGAAAGATGGACCCCCGGATCAAGTCCGGGGGTGACGACTGAGGTTTGGGGGGATTCGGTGAGGTGCGAAAGTTGATGCGCGAGCAGACCGTTGCGTGCCTTCGCGCAACGTGATTCTGATCGGCGGGATCAAGTGCAGATCGTGGCACGTAGTGTCGCGTGAATCTGAACGTCAGAGAAAAAGTGCAGATCGTTGCGTGCCTTCGCGCAACGTGAATCTGATCGGCAAATATACGGCCTACGGCGCTAGAACTTCTTTTACGCGACCGGCTAGCTCTTTGAGGCTAAACGGTTTGGGTAGGAACGAATATTCCAGGCCGGGCTTTAAATTGCTTTCGAACACTTCCTGGGCGTACCCGGAAATGAAGATCACCTTCAAACCGGGTCGGCGGTTTTGGGCGATGGCCACCAGGCTGGGGCCATCCATGCCGGGCTACCACGTCGGTGATCACCAGATCAATGCTGCCGTCGTGGTCTCCAAGAAGGTCCAGGGCTTCTTCGGCGGACGCCGCTTGGAGCACCGTGTAGCCCTTGTTTTCCAAAGCACGCGACGCGAACCGCCGCACCGGGGCCTCGTCTTCCACCAACAACACCACGGCCTTGCCTGTTAGATCCTGGGCAGCGTTTTCCTCTGACACCGCGGCCATGGCGTTGGCCCCTACCAGTGCCGGTTCTTCGGCGGTTGGCACATAGCGGGGGAAATAAATGCGAAAGACTGTGCCCTCACCCACATGGGATTCCGGAATGATAAACCCGCCGGTTTGTTTGATGATCCCGAACACCGTGGAAAGCCCCAAGCCATTGTTCCCGCCGCTGTTGTCAGCCTGGGCAACAAAAGCTCCACCAAAGGCGCTGGCGCCGTGGCCCGATCAGAAACCATCAATCTGACAGTGGCCGCCCTGGTGCTACAGATTTTGCCCAACGGGAATATGGTGATCCAGGGCCACCAAGAAGTCCGGGTGAATTTCGAAATTCGCGAACTGACGGTGACCGGAATCGTGCGGCCCGAAGACATCACCGCCGGAAACACCATTTCCCATACCCAGATCGCCGAAGCCCGTATTTCATACGGTGGCCGCGGTCAGATCACCGACGTTCAGCAGGCCCGTTACGGCCAGCAACTTCTGGACATCATCGCTCCCTTCTAGCGGTTCCAAAGGGAGCGACAAAGGAAAGGGCCGGTCCTGGCAAGGGCCGGTCTTTTTCTTTTTTCCCACGTTCAGATTCACGCCGCGCCATGTTGCGGAGCAACGAGCGAAAAAGAACACGCGACGATCTGCACTAACTTTTCCACGTTCAGATTCACGCCGCGTGAAGACACGCGACGATCTGCACTTATTTTTCCCCACGTCCAGATTCACGTGGTGCAATATTGCGGAGCAATGATTCGAATAAGATGCCCCACGATCTGCTCGCGCGACCAATCCGTCATAGCCGGACTGATCCGGGTTAGGGCAGCACTTCCAGAAACAGGACCGTTCGCTCTGCGCCGCCCTCAAGATGTGCCTCAACCGAAAAACGGCCGGCAAATTCGGCAACGAACACCATCGCGCCGGGATTGTCGGGCGCGAATTCTGACTCCACGTCATACCCATGCAGGTGCAATTCCATTTCCGCATCAACGGACCACCGAAGCACCACAAGATCACCGCGCGAAACTTGAACCGTTGGGGCGTCGTCGCCGTCAGCCACACGCACAACGACAACCGATGTGGGGGCCTCTTCGTCGGGATTTGATCGTGGCTCCAACATCACGAACCGCTCCATGACCAATTGGCCGTCCAGGGCCAAAAAGCGATCATCGTGGGAAACCAAGGCAACGGCGATTTCGTGAATGATCCCCTCCAAAGGGTCAATGTGCCCGGTTGCCCCGTCAATTCGCTTTACGAATTCCCCGTCGACGAACACATGCACATGGCCAGTGTTGCTGGTGGCATCGGCCGGGGCATCGCCTTCAAGGATTTCGAAATTGGCCAGGGTCACCGAGAAATCCCAGCCGCCGTCGGACCCCCGCCCAACATCGACCGTCAGACCGGGAATGGCATCGCCGGTCAATTGCAAAATCTGCGTGGGATCGGACACATCCAAAGTATCCAGCCCGGGGTGTTCCGTACCGTGGGCAAAAGCTGTGGCCGCTGCCGTTACCATCGCAGCAAGGATGAGCAAAACCCTGAAGGGGTTATTCATCCCCAAACGATTTTTCGCGGCGTTCGTGGCGTTCCTGGGCCTCAAGGCTCAAAGTTGCTGTTGGCCGGGCTTCCAGCCGCGCCAGAGTGATTTTTTCGCCGGTATCTTCACAGTACCCATAACTGCCACCCTCGATCCGCTGCAGGGCTTCGTCAATTTTTCCAATCAGCTTGCGTTCGCGATCGCGGGTGCGCAGTTCTAACGACCGGTCGGATTCCGCCGACGCCCGATCAGCCGGATCCGGGGCACCCGTGGTTTCTTCCTGCAAATGCTGGATCGTCTGGCTGGATTCACGGGCCAGATCATCCCGCCATGCCAACAGCTTGCGGCGGAAATATTCCTGCTGCCGTTTGTTCATAAACGGCTCGTCCTCGGACGGGCGATATGACTTTGGCAATCGGGTGGCCATGGAACCCCTCATACAACGACGATGCTGGCGGAATGGGCGAGATGGGCGCGGAGTATAAGAATCCGAGGCACCTCCCGCAACCGCATCTCGCGATCAAAGGTTTTATCTAGCGAAAGTGTGAAATGGATCCCTTTGCCGAAGGGCTGAGGACGCGGGCCTAAACCAGCTGATCGAGCTTCGCCAGCTCCACGGCCGCCCGTAATTCAATTTCGTCCAAAATCGCAGAAAGCCGCGGGTCTTCGGCCTGTTCACGCTCTTCGCGCACGACTTCCACCAGCGATGCCAGCTTGGATCGTGGGATCGATCCCATCAACAATCCCTGGCGAATGTCATCCAGGCCGTCGATCATCAGCTGAGCCCGGACAGCCCCGCGGGATCGGCCTGACGTGGCGTCTCCAACCTCTTGCACAGAAAGCAGCGCATCGACTGCTGCAACAGGGCCCGCACCGCTGACCGTGGCCGATTTGTCTGTGGCCGCATCATCAAGCTCTGCGGCAAAATCAGCCCCTTTTCCCGCCCCTTTTTTCTTGGGGCGACCCGATTCCGATGTCCTTCTAATCGGACCCGATCCGCTGATTTTCATTAGGCGGAATTTCCTCGCATGGGGAGATCATCCATAAATTTGGGCGCCGTTATTCGCCCCAACATGGTGTCCGACTCTTAATAACACCTTAAAGGGCGAAAGGTCGATCCCCGCTTAAACCGCCCGTTTTGGGGACATCGGACCCATAGACGGTAAATTTTACCGGCCCGGCAGCCTTTGCCGGGCAGCGCCCCAGGCTGCACCGACCCAAATTCCCCAGCGGTTCGAAATTCACCTGCAATTTCAATGGGTTGCAACAAAACCTGTGTTGGCACGAGTTTCGCTTTGTAAAGGTCGGAACCGACCCCCGCTTATCAATCCACCCGATGGGCGCGGAAACAACAAACAGACAAGCGAGCCGCAATGAACGTTTTTGTTAGGGGATTACTTTTAAAGGGCCTGGCGGCAGCCTTAGCCATCTCTGTTGCAGGGATTGGCTTAGAGGCTGCCGCGGCCCCACGCATCAAGGACATCAGCGACTTCGAAGGCATTCGCGACAATTTGCTGGTCGGATATGGCTTGGTTGTTGGCCTGAACGGCACGGGCGACAGCCTGCGCAATTCGCCTTTCACCCGCCAGAGCCTGACCGCCATGTTGGAACGCTTAGGCGTCAACACCCGCGACGCCAACCTCAACACCCAAAACGTGGCAGCCGTGGTG
>JABHVE010000001.1 GCA_018658465.1 Alphaproteobacteria bacterium | reverse complement strand
CGGGAATCGAAGCCGCCAGCGATCCCGGTCAAAGACAACGCCGCCCCCGCCAAGTCTGACACCGCAGCCTCACGCACCGTCAGGGCCCCATTCAAAAGACCCAAATCCAGAGCGATGCCCTTGACCTGTTCTTCGTTGAAAACCAATTCGGCCAAACCGATTTTGATGTCGCTATCGAAGGTGTTCAGCACTGCCCACGGGGCTGTTTGGCCTGCCACATCTCCGGCGTCTGCGACTTGTTGCTCCGGCGGCGGTGTCGGTGTCGCGGCGCCAGCACCCAAAGCCCCCACCGGCAAAACTCGGCGGCGATAGGAATCAAGATCAACCCGGTCCACCGCGATATCGATGCTGAACGCCGGGCGCTCGCGGAACGCATAGGCCGCCGCACCAGACACGCGGGTGGTGTCGAACCGCAGATCAAAGCCATAGGCCTGAAGCAAATCCCGCCGCGCCCGCAATTTTCCTTCGAAGGCCAATGTCCGCAGGCGATCAGCCGGAATGTCCGGGAAATCTTGACCCAGCCAGCCCATCAGATCGCGCAAATTGTCAGATCGCCCGGTCACATCCCCGTCGAACTGCGCCAGGCCATCGGCCGGTCGCACAGTGCCTGCTGCCGTGATCTCGGTGACCCCTGGCAACAAGGCGCTGGCCCGGGAAATGCCAATCACACCGTTGGCCACGTCGGCTGCCATGTCGATACGCCGGGCGGATCGGCCGTTGTAGGACACCGCCTCCACCCCCACCACCAAACTTCCGGTCAGCCCCTGGGGCACGGAAAATGTCGGGCGAATGCCCAGCACCGCTTCCCCCGACGGCGCATCGGTCGCGGCCCGGGCCAGCAGGGCATCCAAATCCACCCGGCTAATTGCCAACGTTCCATCGAACCGCGGGCTTGGCCCCGTCGCCATGTTCACAGCGCCGGTTCCGGTGATTTCCCCGAGCTTGGCGTTGATGTCGTTAAAGCCGAATTCGCCCGGAGTCCACACGGTTTTAGTCTGGACGGAAAACGCCACACCCAACCCCGGTGTCTTTGGTGGCACGGTTCCCCAGGCCCGGAAGAAATCGCGCAGGGTCCCAGCAAAATCAGCGCCCTCGACCCGCAAAGTGCCGGTCAACTTTTTGGAATCAGTCTGGTTTTCCCAGGCCCCGGTGAACCCCGCCAAATCGCCGGACTCCGGGTTGGTCATATCGATCCGCAATGCCGCGGGACGCCCCAGGCCAAAATCCCCTGTCGCCAGATTGAAGGCGAGTGGGATCCCGCGCACCGTGAACGCACCATCCGCGTAAAAAGGCCCGGCCACGGAATCCGCCGTGACTTCGGCATTCACCGCGTCAAAGGTTTCGACAATTCCATTGGCCGGGTCGCGAAAGGTGACCGTGGCATTTTGCGTGATAAAGCTGTCAAAGCTTAAGCCTTGGGCAAGACCGGCAGCAAAGGTCGATGCGCCCTCGGCCCCATCAACTCCCACCAAGCTCCAGTTGGGCTGGCCCGAGGGCAAAATTTCCAGCTCCACCACTGGGTTGACCAATATGACCTGGCGCACCTGAACGTCGCCGCGCAACAGGGGCAAAAAGGCCACCCGAATTTCAATGGCTGCCACCGATGCCAAATCCGCGGCGGTGGCCTCGTCGGGATTGACGATGTGCACACCGCTTGCCGACAACGCAGGATGGGGTAACACCGCAAAGTCGATGTCCCCGGCGATAATCACCGGATGACCCACGATCTGTTCAACCTGGGCGGAAATTGCGCCCCGATAGCGGTTCCAGTCGATGAATTCGGGAGCAGCCAAAACCCCGCCAGCGACAAGCACCAACACGGCGGCGACCGCGATTAAAATCCGGTTCAATGGTGCTCCATAGGGTGGTGGGCCCGAAAATCAGGGCGAGAATGGCAACGAATTGAGGCGATAGCAGGGCAGCAGCCGCCAGCGCTGCCCTTATACATCACCGTTCAGATTCACGCGGTCGAAAAATCGACCAGGTGAAGATGGACCCCCGGATCAAGTCCGGGGGTGACGGCCTTTAGAAAAGGTCGCCGCTGAAGTGAAGAACTGGTCGAAGAGCAGATCGTGGCGTGGCTTCATGCCACGTGAATCTGATCGACCACTCTAATAAAGGAGAACAGATCGTGGCGTGGCTTCATGCCACGTGAATCTGATCGAAAAAAAAGAGCAGATCGTGGCACGGGCATCCTAAATCGTTGCTCCGCAACATTGTGCCACGTGAATCTGATCGACCGCTCATAAAGTCTAACGTTCAGATTCACGTGGTCGAAAATCGACCACGATCTGCACTAGAATCTCCCACCGTTGTAGTCGTCGATGGCCTGCATGATCTCTTCTTTGGTATTCATGACGAACGGGCCGTATTTGACGATGGGCTCGTCGTGGGGTCGGCCGGCGATCAACAGCACCCGGGCGGCGTTGTCACCGCCCGCGATCCGCACAGCTTCCCCCAACCCCAATACCACCAAATTGCCCCGGGTGACGCTCTCGGACCCCTCGCCAATCACCGCGTCTCCTTCGAACACATAGCAAAACCCATTGTGCCCGGCGGGCAGTGCATGAATGAATTCGCCCCCGGGGGGCACGGCGACATCCAAATAGGTGGGATCAACGTCAATTTCGGTAACCGGGCCCGCGGTCCCGTCAACGGCACCGGCGATGACTTTCACCGACACGCCACCGGCCAATCCCACCGAGGGAATGTCGGCGGCGGGGATTTCTTGATACCGGGGCTCGCGCATTTTTTGTGCGGCCGACAGATTGACCCACAATTGGAACCCCCACATCAGGCCTTCTTCTTGTTCGGGCATTTCCGAATGAATGATGCCCCGCCCCGCCGTCATCCATTGGACGTCACCGGATCGCAGTTTGCCGGTGTTGCCCTGGTTGTCCCCGTGGCCCATGGCCCCGGCCAACATATATGTGACCGTTTCGATCCCCCGGTGGGGGTGATCGGGAAACCCGCCCATGTAATCGGCAGAATCATCGGAACGAAATTCGTCCAGCAGCAAAAACGGGTCCAGGGCGTCCAACGCCTGGGATCCCAACGACCGGCTAAGGCTTACGCCGGCACCATCCGAGGTGGCCTGGGCCGGGATCACCAGCGCAACGGGGCGAATGTCCATGTTTAGGCACCTCTATATAAAAGACCAAAACACCTAGCCGGATCGTACGGCACCAGCACATGCATCCATTTAACCAATTCGCCCAGACAAACAAGGCTGAAATCCGCAAGCCCACGCCAACGTGAATTCACCCTGGGACTTGGCGGATGACACGGGCGCTGACCACGGCCATAGTCCCCCCCAAATCGGACTTTTGAGCCCAAGGAAACCCATCCATGCGTTTGTTAGGATTGATCTGGTCGGGGGGGATTATACTCGCCCTTACTGCCGTGGCAGCCGCCCACGGCCCCGACGAAGTGGCGGCCGAATTCCATGACCGCGAGCCGTATTTCCAGGCCATCGGCAAACCGGCGCCAAACTTTGTGTTGCAGGACGCGGCGGGCAACTCCGTGCAATTGACGGATCTATCGGAAAAAATCGTGGTGTTGAATTTCATCTACACCACATGCCCCGACGTGTGCCCGCTGCATTCTGAACTAATCGCCCATATCCAGGCGATGACGGCGGACGCGGGCATGTCTGACGCCGTTCAATTTGTCAGCATTACCACGGACCCCGGCACCGACACCCCACAAGTCATGACCGATTACGGGCCGATCCACGGCCTGGACCCCACCAATTGGACGTTTCTAACTGTTGTGCCGGGGCAACCGGAAGACCTGACCCGGCAATTGGCCGAAGCCTATGGCCATGGATTTTCCCCCACCGAGGGCAATTACCAAGTCCACGGCATTGTCACCCACATCATTGCCCGGGGCGGCCAATGGGAAGCCAATTTCCATGGCCTCGACCCCGATCCCCTGAACATGGTGCTGTTCCTGAACGCCCTGGCCAACCATTGGGAAGAACACCCCGCGCCACCCAAAAGCTGGTGGCGGCGGTTTTTGGACTGGTTCTAGGCCACCGCCCCCCAAAAAAGGGAGGGGCGGATCGGTGGCTCGACACCACACTGAACCCGCCCCCAACCGGCACTCTGGACTGGGAAGGAATTAGCCAGAACTGCCTGCAGCTGCACCACTCACTACGGGGATTCGCGCCTTTGGGATAAACCCTGCGGCCGCAGACCCCGCCACCACAGCGATCACGAACACGGCTGTTTGCGGGGCGAAATACGCCAACGAAGAAATTCCCGGTCCGGGGCAATATCCCACAATGCCCCAGCCCGCACCGAACACCGCTGATCCTCCGATCAACCTGGGATCCATGATGGCTGTCTTGGTCGGCCATTGAAATAATTCAGCGAATACCGGGGCCGAACGTCCCTTTGCCATGCGATAGGCAACGAAAGTCACTGCCACGGCCACCCCCATCACGATCAAAAGACTGGGGTCCCATTCACCGAAGAAATCCAAAAATCCCAAAACTTTGCCTGGGTCGACCATGTGCGACACCGCCAAGCCAAGGCCAAACAAAATGCCCGTTCCAAATCCGATCATATTGCGAACCATGGCCTATACCCCCAGCACATGACGATTGACGTAGACCACCGCGGCCCCCGCCGCGATGAAGGTCAACGTGGCGACGATGGACCGCGGCGACGCCCGGCCAATCCCGCACACCCCGTGGCCACTGGTGCAGCCGCCACCGACCCGGGTGCCGACCCCGGTCATCAGGCCGCCAATAACAATCATCGGCATGGTGGCGTCGAACACCAAAGTTTCAACGCCATCGCCGGTGCTAACGCGGTACAGGCCGGTACCGACGATCAATCCGCCCAAAAACCATAGCCGCCAAGCCGCATCGCCCTTTGCCGGGGGCAAAAGCCCAGTGATCATGCCGCTGACCCCGGCCACACGGCCACTGAGCATCAGCAAAAATGCCGATGACAGGCCGATCAGGCCTCCGCCTATTAACGCGGAAATTGGTGTGAAATCTTCCATGACTGCACCATTTTTAGTGTAATTAAGAAAATAATGTCCTAAATCAGTGTGGAAGTCTAGCCCCACCGGCGCAACACACAGGTGTGTGAAAACAACCCTTTAACGAAGGCGGTTATTGGTTGCCGCCGTATGAGTTTGTTTGTAAAATTTTTTTGCGCGAATTCATAAAAATCCGCAAAATGTGTATCTGGGAGGTACTAAGTGTCCAAAATCGGGAAAAAATCGAAAATTAAGAATGAAAATAAGGCTGCTTCAGGCAGCAGCCGTCGGGATTTCCTGACAAAGGGCGCAGTAGCCGGCGTCGGTGGCGCAGCCGCTTTGGCCGGAGCGGGCGCTACTGCCGCCCAAGCTGGCGACCCCCACCATGGCCCGACTTGGGACCGTGAAGTGGACGTCATTGTTATTGGCGCCGGGGCATCTGGCCTGAGCGCTGCCAACGCAGCACGGGACGAAGGCGTCGAAGTCATGCTGGTTGAACACCATTTTGACATCGGCGGCATCGCCATAATGAGCGGCGGCGATATTCGTATCGGCGGCGGAAATCGCCTGCAAAAAGAAGCAGGGATTGAAGACAGCGCCAACCAAGTGTTCGAGCGTTGGAACGATCCCATCGACGGCAGATACAATGACCGCGAAATGGTCCGCCGGTTCGCCGACGAAAATGTCGCGACATTTAATTTCTTGGAATCTCACCAGGTCAATTTTGGCCGTCACGGAACAACGGTTCCTGAAGGCGGCCGTCCGGGTGGCCTAAGCGGCGGTGGTTACCGGGTACGGTCCTACGAATGGCCAATTCCTTCTGACATTTTGACCCCCAACCAGGGCCGCAATGGTTCTGGCCTGGTGCGCGGTCTGGAACGGGCGGCACGGGAAAACGGCGTCGAAATCTTGTTGTCTCACGGACTGCGGGATGTTTACCGGGAAAGCCAAGACAGCGGTCGGGTCCTGGGGGTTTCCGTTGAGCAAGTGGACCGTTGGTTCCAACCCATGTCTCGGTTCCTGAACATTCGCGCACGCAAAGGCGTGGTCCTTTGCAACGGTGGCCACGGTAACAATGTGGAATTCCGGCGGATGTTCGACCCACGCCTGACCGAAGAATATCAATGGCACGGCCAAGACACTGCGCCTGCCAATGCGGATGGCGAATTGGCCGCAATGTCCATCGGTGCTGCCCTTTGGGGCACCGGCGCCGAGACCCAGCCGGGCACAGGCAATGCACCCAACAAGGGCCGCACAGCGCCAAGACAACTACACCCGGGGCCGCCATACAACGGACAGCCCGGTGTTCTTCCGCCATCGTTCGGAAGGCCAAAACGTCGGCGACTGGCAAAATCTGATCTTGGTCAAAGAAGACGGCAAACGCTTCTGGGACGAAACAGACAGCAGCCACGACGGGTACTATGCCCATGCCATGTCGTGGACCGGCGATCACAACCATATGAATGGTGGTGGGCCGGTTTGGGCGATCCTGGATTCGGCGGGTGTCGAACGCGAAGGTTGGTCGACCACCACACCAGAGGTCGATCGGGCCGGCGGCTACTTCTTTAGTGGCGACACGCTGGAAGATTTGGCCAATCAGCTAGTCAACAATGCTTGGCAGTGGCGACGGATGCCGGGCAACGCCCTGGCTGAAACCGTGGCACGCTTCAACGGGTTTGTTGACGCGGGCACCGACGGGGACTTTGGTCCGGAAGCCGTGGCCGAAATGGGATTTGAAGGCGGCCGTGATGCGCCTCCGTTCAAAATCGACAAGCCACCTTATTACGCGGCTTGGGCGACCCCCATTCTCCACGACTCCTATACCGGCCTGCGCACCAACACAGACTGCAAGGTCATGGATCGCAACGGCAAAGAGATCGACGGCCTGTATTGCGCCGGCGAATCTCAGGGCGGATTCCGGTCCCACGGACTGGGCAGATGCACCGTGTTCGGCCGCGTCGCCGGGATGGAAGCAGCCCGCAGCTAACCAACCGGGATTGCTATAAGAAAATTGGGAGGGGGTGGATGTCGTGTTCACCCCCTCCTTTCTTTGCCAACCCCCGCGCAGTATTACATACCTATGGAAGATGAAGCCCCCACCCACGCCATCGATTTGGATTTGAAAAAACCCATCGATGCGGTCGATGCCTCGGCCGAGTTCTTGGTAAGTCTGTTCGTTGAAAGCACTTCGGGCTGCGACCTGGGTGGCCTGCCCTATCAAATTCTGGAGTCTGACGAAATTGTGGCGGAAGGCCATTTACCGGCCATCATCCGTTATGACCCCGCCTCTGACGACATCGACCCACGAAAGCCTGATTTCGACCCCAGGGACTTTTTGGAACTTTCACTCACCGCCCCTGGAAAAATCGGAACGATTGATTGGACGTTGGTGGTTCCGGCGGGCGAAATCGACGAGATCGCCCACAGGGAATCCAGGTTGCCGTTTACGTTTGAGACCAGCACCCACACCACAAGTTTGGCAGTGTGGGACGTGGCCTCTCCCATCGTCCTTGGCGACACCATTGAAATCAAAGTCGGGGCGAAATGCAGTGCAGGCTGCGCCCTCACCGGGAAGAATATCGAAATCCACGACGAGGCCGGGACATTGGTCGCCAGCGGAACCCTTGGGGAAAAACCATTCGAGGGCACGGAGTCCCTTTATTGGGCTGCTCTCCAGGTACAGGTACCCAATTCCCAGGGTCAGTTCGATTGGCCGGTTACCTTCGCTTCACCTGAACTGCGCCTGCCCCATGGCGGGGCCTCGGCGCGCTTAGGGTTCGTTACCGTCAATGCGCCGGAACACAGCGTATCGGTGGAAATCACCGACGGCGAAGCGGGCGATCCCCTGGCCGACGCCCAAGTGCGCTTGGGGGTGTATCGCACCGCTACCGACGACACAGGGATCGCCAAATTCGATGTACCTACCGGGGAATACCGGCTTTTCGTGTACAAAAATGGCTATGAAGTGCCGCAACAAACGCTGGATGTCACAGCCAATTTGGCAATACAGGTACAGGCTGAAGCCCTGCCCGAGGTGGATCCGGATGATCAATGGCAGGGCTGAAACAAATTTGGGGGCAACGGTGATACGACTTATAGCGATCGCATTGATTTCGTTGGGATTTGGTGCAGCGGCGCAAGCCCAAGAAACCAACATTCTGGCTGGGGTGTTCACCGAGGCCCAGGCTGCCAGAGGCGAAGAGGTGTACCAAGCCATCTGCGCCGTTTGCCACGGCGAGGATCTAAACACCGTGGATGACGAGAGCCCATCCTTGACCGGATTCACCTTCAATTTTAGCTGGAACGGCAAAACCTTGGCCGAAAAGTTCGAAATTGTTCGGGACACCATGCCCAGCGGCAACCCCGTGGTCGTGAATGAACAATCCAAAATCGACATCATCGCCTACATTCTTGGGTTCAACGGGTTTCCCGCTGGAGATCAAGAGCTCGGCCTAGATTTGGCGATCCTTGGCCAAATAACGGTGGTGCCAGCGCCCTAAATTCCACGAGGCCTGGGATGTGGGAAGTTGGGATGTGGGATATAAAGAGCCCACAGATGACCGACCCATTTGAATTCACCGACGAGCCCCCGGCGGCTCCCCCGCGCCCTGAGCCTGGGGCCGCGCCACAATCCCCGCCACAGGGACCACCTGAGTACCTGTCATCCCTGAACGACGCCCAACGCCAGGCGGTTGAGACCACCGAAGGACCCGTGCTGGTGTTGGCCGGCGCTGGCACCGGCAAAACCCGGGTGCTGACCACCCGCCTGGCCCATCTTTTGTTCAGCGGCAAAGCCAGCCCCCACGAAGTGCTGGCCGTGACATTCACCAACAAGGCGGCGCGAGAAATGAAGGCGCGGGTCGAAGCCGTGCTGGATCGCCCGGTGGAAAGCCTGTGGATCGGCACGTTCCATTCGGTCGGCGCGCGCATCCTGCGCATCCATGCCGAGGTCGTGGGGCTGAAACCCAATTTCACCATCCTCGATTCCGACGACCAAGTGCGTTTGCTAAAACAGCTGCTGACCGCCGCTGGCATCGATGAAAAACGCTGGCCCGCACGCCTGGCCGCCTCCATCATCAACGGCTGGAAAGATCGCGGCCTAACCCCCGACGATGTCGCCAAGGTCGAAAAAGGCGGCGACGGGTTCGCAGGCGGCAAGGCCCCGGCTCTCTACAAGGTCTATCAGGAACGTCTGAAGACACTGAACGCCGCCGATTTTGGCGATCTGCTGCTGCATGTTCTGACCATCTTCAAAACCCGACCAGAGGTTTTGGCACAGTACCAACAGCGTCTGCGGTATTTGCTGGTGGACGAATACCAAGACACGAATGTGTCCCAATACCTGTGGCTGCGGCTGCTGGCTCAACAGCATAAAAACATCTGCTGCGTTGGTGA
The DNA here is from genome assembly GCA_018658465.1 of Alphaproteobacteria bacterium. Lineage (GTDB taxonomy): Bacteria > Pseudomonadota > Alphaproteobacteria > UBA2966 > CAIVPW01 > JABHVE01. Next base: position 2,920 of record JABHVE010000001.1, on the reverse strand, counting down.
CGACGATCAATCCATCTATTCCTGGCGCGGTGCCGAGGTCGGTAACATTTTGCGGTTCGAAAAAGATTTCCCCGGGGCCAAAGTCGTGCGCCTGGAACAAAATTACCGATCCACCCCCAACATTCTGGCCGCCGCATCGGGGCTCATCGCCCACAACACCGGGCGCCTGGGCAAAACCTTGTGGACCGACAAACCCGACGCCGAAAAGGTCAAAATCAAAGGCACCTGGGATGGCACCGAAGAAGCCCGCATGGTCTGCGACGATATCGAGAACGCCCACCGCACCGGGCACCCATTGTCGGAATTCGCCATCCTGGTGCGCGCCAGCTTCCAGACCCGGGAATTCGAAGAACGCCTGCTAACCCTGGGCATCCCATACCGGGTCATCGGCGGCTTGCGGTTTTACGAACACCGGGAAATCCGCGACGCCATTGCCTATTTGCGCATCATCGCCCAACCCGACGATGACTTGGCGTTCGAACGCATCGTCAATGTGCCAAAGCGCGGCCTGGGCACCGCCACCTTGCAAATCTTGCACACCGCGGCGCGCTCCGGTGGGGATTCACTGACCGTTGCCGCCCAACAATTGCTGCAAACCGACGACCTGCGCCCGGCCGCCCGCACCTCCCTTGGCACTCTGATGACATCCTTCGATCGCTGGCGTGGGATGCTGGAGGAAATGCCCCACACCGAGGTCACCGAGCTGATGCTGGACGAAAGCGGTTACACCGGCATGTGGCAGGCCGACAAAGCCCCCGACGCCCCGGGCCGTTTGGAAAACCTGAAAGAACTGATCACCGCCTTGGAAGCGTTCGAATCTTTGGGCGGGTTTCTGGAACACATCAGCCTAGTCATGGACAACGACGCCGACGCTGGCGACGACAAGGTCAATTTGATGACCTTGCACGGAGCCAAGGGCCTGGAATTCGACACGGTCTTTTTGCCGGGCTGGGAAGAAGAACTGTTCCCCCACCCCCGGGCATTAGACGAGGGCGGCGCGGATTCCCTGGAAGAAGAACGCCGCCTTGCCCACGTGGCCCTGACCCGGGCGCGCAAACACATCACCATTTCCTTTGCCTCTAGCCGCCGGGTTTATAACCAGTGGCGCAGCGCCCTGCCGTCGCGGTTCATTGACGAGCTCCCCGCCAACACCGTGGAAATTTCCAGCGACCAAGGGGTCTATCGCGGCCGATCTGCGGGCAACAACAACGGTGAGCCATCCTTTGGCCGACCGTCAGGCCCCGACCTGGATTGGCCCGACCGCAAGACCCAAGTGGCCGAAGCCGTGCGCCGCCGCCAAGGCAAAGATTTTGTCACCTCCGGCGGCCTGGTCATCGAAGGCAAAGCCAAGCGCGTCAAATCAAACCCTGCGGACGGCGATTTCGCGGTGGGCGACCGGGTGTTCCACCAAAAATTCGGCTATGGCTTGGTTGCCACGGTGGACGGCAACCGCCTACACATTGCCTTCGAGAAATCAGGCCCTAAGAAAGTCATCGATTCTTTCGTTTCAAAGGCACCAAAATCATGAACGACCGACCCCCGTCCCATTCCGAACTGCAAATCCGTTTGATCAATTTGCGCACCGAATTGACGCGACGGGATTTGGGCGGGTTTATCGTGCCCCACGCGGACCAATATTTGGGCGAATACGTGCCGGCCCACAGCCACCGCTTGGGCTGGATCACCGGCTTTACCGGCTCCGCTGGCTTGGGCGTGGTCCTGGCCAATGCCGCGACCTTGTTGGTCGATGGCCGCTACACCACCCAGGTCAAAGGCCAAGTCCATTCCGACCTTTTCAGCCTGCGCCACGTCATCGACCAGCCCGTGGAAGATTGGTTGGCTGGAAATTTGCCGTCTGGCGCCAAACTGGGATACGACCCCTGGCACTTCACCGAAGGCCGCCTGGAAAAATTGGCCAAAGCCTGTGAAAAAAATGGTGCGGAATTGGTGCCGGTGGAAACCAACCCCATCGACGCGGTTTGGGAAGATCAACCGCCACCACCCACTGCCCCCGTTGTGCCCCACCCCATGGAATTCGCCGGGGAGGAAAGCGCCGACAAGCGCTTAGGCATCGGCAAAGCCTTGGCCAAGGATGGCGTCAACGCCGTGGTACTGACGGCCCCAGACTCCATTGCCTGGTTGCTGAACGTGCGCGGCGGCGATGTCCCCAACACACCGTTGCCGTTGAGCTTTGCGGTCCTCCATCACACCGGCCAAGTGGATTGGTTTATCGACGAAGCCAAAGTGGACGACACCCTGACCGCACACCTAGGCCCCGACGTGCGCACCCACCCCACAGAAGAATTTGGGCCAGGCCTGGATACCCTTTCCGACAAGACCATCCAGGCGGACGCAAAGGCCACAGCCGCCTGGGTGTTCAATCGATTAGAGGCAGCAGACGCCACCATCGTCCGCGAAACCGACCCTTGCCAATTGCCCAAAGCCATCAAGAACGACGTGGAATTGGCCGGCACCCGCGCCGCCCACATTCGCGACGGCGCGGCCCTCACCAATTTCTTGGCGTGGCTTGCGGCAGAAGCCCCAGGTGGCGGGGTCGATGAAATGGCCGCTCAAGAAAAGCTGGAAGAATTTCGCAGGGGCGTGGAACACCACATGGGCCCCAGCTTCGATACGATTTCCGGAGCCGGTGCCCATTCCGCCGTGGTCCATTACCGGGCCACCCGGCAAATCAATTGGCCGTTGGAAGACGGCACGCTCTACCTCGTAGATTCCGGTGGCCAATACCTGGACGGCACCACCGACGTCACCCGCACCGTGGCCATCGGCACGCCCGACGACCACATGCGCACCCGCTTCACCCAGGTTCTAAAAGGCCACATCGCCATCGCCACGGCGGTGATCCCAGTGGGCAGTTCAGGGTCGCAAATCGATACTCTGGCGCGGATGTATTTGTGGCGGG
>JABHVE010000058.1 GCA_018658465.1 Alphaproteobacteria bacterium | reverse complement strand
TCACCCCCGGACTTGATCCGGGGGTCCATCTTGGCCATCGATCAAACGATCCGATCGAACAAATCATCCCACTGCGGGTTCGCTTCCAAAATAAGCCTGACTTTCCAAGCTAGGGACCAATGCTTCAGAGTTTTTTCTCTTTGGATCGCAGCACCGATGCTTTGGTGGTGTTCTGTGTAGACCAAGCGCCCAAGACCATACCTGCTGGTGAATCCTGGGCTCCGCCTGGTGCGGTGCTCCCAGGCCCGGCGCGCGAGGTCGCTGGTCACGCCCACGTACAGCGTACCTCTTGGCTTATTGGTCACGATGTACACCCATCCGCCCAAGTGGTTCACTAATCTCAGCCCACTTAATCTGACAGCATCGTCCCGGTCAGATTGGCCCCGGCCAAATCCGCGTGGGAAAGGTCGGCGTCGGTCAGGTCGGCTGCTGAAAGATTGGCGGGCCAGGTCTGCCCGGTTTTTTTGCCATCGGGTCCGCGAATGTCCGCGACCCCCAAATTGGCATCGGCCATCCTTGCGCCGTGCAGGTTGGCCCTATGCAAGTCCGCGCCGCGCAGGTCGCAATGGGTCAGGTCGGCAGCGCCCAGGTCGGCCTCGCTAAGGTCCGCTAAAACGAAAAGACAATTCGACAAATTGGCCTTGGCGAAATTGCAGCGCTTCAGATCCGCGCCGCTGAAATAACTGCCGGCCAAATCGACATTGGCGAAATCCGTGCCCACCAAGACCGCCCGTTCGCCCTCGACGCCGAATGACTCCACCCACAATGCGTGGGCGCGCAACGCTGCCTGGATATTAACCGGAAGGTCGGCGGTGCCGCGGATCACCCGCGTCCCCTCCAAATCCGCAGAGTCAAGATCCACATCGGCGATCAATGCCCCGCGTAGATCCGCGCCGGCCAAACTGGCGCCACGGATGTCGGCGTTTTGCAAAATTGCCCCGGTCAGGTTGGCCTCCACCAACTGGGCGTAGCGGGCTTGCACGTCAGACAGGTCGGATCCGCGCATGTCGGCCTGGCCCAAATCGGTGCGGGTCAGATTGGCGCTGGCCAATGACGCCCGGCGCAGGTCCGATCCCGATAAATCAGCGCTGGTCAGATCGGCGCGATCCAGGTTTGCGTCGGCAAGCACGGCCCCCCTTAGATCGGCGTTGTCCAGGTGCGCGTCGGTCAGGACAGCCCCTTCGAAATTCGCCGACTTGGCCCGGACGCCACTTAAATTGGCACCTGATAAATCCGCTCCGGCCATGATCACCGGCGTCATTTCGGTCTGGGGCATAAAGGTGTCGGCCAGGGATGGATTCTGGGGGTCGGCCTTGGCTGGGGCCGGGTCCCCAAGTTTGGCCATGGTCACATGTGGGCCGGTGTGGCTCCCAATCCCACCGAATTGGGTGACCCGCTGGCGCAGGCGGGTCAGGTCAGCGCCTTTGAAATTCGCCCCGGCCAGCTTGGCATCCTCGAAATGCGATCCGCGCAGATCGGCGACGCCAAAATCGGTCTCTTTGGCGTCGGCCCCCTGAAATTTTGCCCCGCGCAGCTCGGCGTTGCGAAAATTGCAGCCGGTGACGACCGCGCCCCGGAAATCGGCGTCGGTCAGGATCGCGTCGCGCAGGTTTAGATTGGGCAGCCGCAGCCCAGCCAGGTTCTGGCCAGTCAGATCAGCCCGGACGCCGTCGGCCTGTTTGCGCAAAAACCGTTGGTGCCCTTTGATTGTTGCGACAAATTCTTGGGGTGTCATCGGGGCATGTTCCATCGGCATGGGGCGCTAAGAACACTTTAATCCTAACCGCCGCCCGCGTCCCACGCGATCCGTACAAATACCCAGCCACTCAAGCCGCGGCGGGGGCGTAGGCGGATAGGTCGGTGATGGTGGGGTGGTCGCCGCACAGGGTGCAGGCGGGGTCGCGGCGGACTTTGACCTTGCGCCAGGATGCGTGCAGGGCGTCGTAAATCACCAACGATCCGGACAGGCTTTCGCCGATGTCCAAGATCTCTTTCATGATTTCGACGGCTTGCAGGGAACCCACGGTTCCGGCCAGGGCCCCCAATATGCCGGCCTCGGCGCAACTGGGCACCATGCCTTGGGGCGGGGCCTGGGGGTAAATGCAGCGATAGCAAGAATGGTCATGGCCCATATGGGATTTGAATGTGGAGATTTGCCCGTCGAATTGGGACAACGCCGCAGACACCAATGTTTTGCCCGCCAAATGACAGGCGTCGTTGATCAGGAAACGGGTGGAGAAATTATCGCTGCCGTCGGCGACGATATCGTAGCCATCCAGAACGTCCATGATGTTGGTGACATCAAGGCGAAAATTGTGGGTCACCAAATTCACGTCGGGGTTCAGGGCGGCGGTGACTTTCGCGGCGCTTTCCGTCTTGGCCATGCCCACCCGGTCGGTGGTGTGCAAAATTTGGCGCTGAAGATTGGAAAGCGAAACCTCGTCATCGTCGATGACGCCGATTTTGCCAACCCCTGCGGCGGCCAAATACATGATCACCGGGGATCCCAGGCCCCCTGCGCCGACCACCAGCACCCTGGCCCCCAACAGCTTGGCTTGGCCGTGACCGCCCACATCTTTCAGGATGATGTGGCGGGCGTAACGCTCGATCTGGTCTTCGGTGAACTCCATGAACGTCTACAAGTCGTCGAACAATGGCGTGGACAAATAGCGCTCCGCCATGGACGGCAGAATGGTGACGATGGTTTTGTTGGCCATGTCGGGACGGGCGGCAATCTCGAACGCCGCCGCCAACGCCGCACCCGATGAAATGCCGCACGGCAGGCCTTCCATGCGCGCCGCCATGCGCGCGGTCTCAAACGCCGTTTGGTTAGCGATGGTGACAACCTCGTCGATGACCCCGGTATTCAAATTGCCGGGGACAAAGCCCGCACCGATGCCCTGAATTTTGTGGGGACCGGGTTTGCCGCCGGAAAGCACCGGGCTGTCCTCCGGCTCCACCGCGATCATTTGCAATGATGGGTTGCGGGTTTTGAGCAATTCCCCCACCCCCGTAAGTGTGCCACCTGTGCCAACCCCTGCAATCACTACGTCAACACCACCATCGGTATCGGTCCAGATTTCCTCCGCCGTGGTCCGGCGATGGACATCCGGGTTGGCGGGGTTTTCGAACTGCTGCAGCATGACCGCGTCGCCGATTTCCGCCACCAGTTCTTCGGCCCGACCGATGGCCCCGGACATGCCGTTGGCCGCCGGGGTCAAAACCAATTCGGCGCCCATCAGCAACAGCATCTTGCGGCGTTCCATGGACATGCTTTCGGGCATGGTCAGGATCAGGCGATAGCCCTTGGCGGCGCAGACGAAGGCCAAGGCAATGCCGGTGTTTCCCGATGTGGGCTCGACGATGGCGGTGTCCGGCCCGATTTTGCCGGCGGCCTCGGCGGCCTCGATCATGGCCAGGCCAATGCGGTCTTTGACTGAGCTTAAAGGGTTCAAGAATTCCAGCTTGCCGAGCACCTGGGCGGTCACGCCGAAGTGGGCGCACATGCGGGGCAGGCGCACCAGGGGCGTGTTGCCGATGGTTTCTAACAGGCTGCCGTAAATGCGCCCGGGGGCTTGTGAGTCAGTGGTCATGAAATATTTGCTCAGATATCAAATTGCACGCGTTCGCCGGATTCGCTGTCGATGCCTTTGGCATGGGCGCTTTGGCACAGGTCTTCGATGGTGATCGAATCTAGCTCCTGCATGATGGTGTCCCCCAAATCGCGCCACAACGGGCGCACCACCCGATCGGCCAATTCCGAAACGTCATCCCCCGCCAACGGATCCTGGGCGTCGTCGGCGTCTTCCAAAACCCGGGCCACCTCACCCACGGTGATGCGCCGCCGTTCCCGCGCCAAACGATAGCCGCCGCGTGGGCCACGCACGCCTTTTAGCACGCCGGCCCGGACCAAGCGTTGCATGACTTGTTCCAAATACCGTTGCGGGATGCCCTGGCGTTTGGTGATGTCGCGAGATTGGGCGGGGTGTTCGCCAGCGTTATAGGCGATGTCCACCACGGCTTCTAATGCATAGACCATTTTTTTGGATAGCCTGAACATGCCCATGGCTAGCTGCCCCCCTTGGCGGCGGTAAATTTGGTGATGCCGCCGGTGGAGCCAAAGGCCCCATCGCCGCGCTGGGAGCCGGGAATCTCAGCGGTCTCGACCCATTTGATATGTTCGGTTCTGGCGATGACCAATTGGGCCACTCGCATGCCGCGCTCCACGGCAAATGCCTCGGTGCCCAGGTTGACCAGCAGCACCCTGACCTCGCCGCGATAATCGGCATCGATGGTGCCCGGGGCGTTCAAAACGGTGATCCCGAATTTCCAGGCCAAGCCGGACCGAGGCCGGATCTGGCCTTCGGTGCCAACAGGCAACGCGATCCTGATGCCGGTGGGGATCAGCACCCGGGCCGATGGCTCCAACACCATTGGGTTTTCCACCGCCGCCACCAGATCGAGCCCGGCGGCCCCGGCGGTCGCATAAGCCGGCAGGGCCAGATCGTCGGTTCCCGGCAGGCGTTCCAATGGAACCTGGGTGACAAAGATCGATTCCTTCATGCGGCACCTGCCATGGCCGACATCTGCGCCGCGATGCGGGCCACCAACCGTTCGGCCACCTGAACCTTTTCCAATCGCCCCCAGGATTCCGCCCCGGGTTCGGTGACAAATTGAACGGCGTTGTGGTCGCCGCCAAATGTATCGGTGCCCGGTGTCACGTCGTTGGCAATAATCCAGTCGCAGGCCTTGGCCTCTCGCTTTTCCCTGGCGATGGTCACCAAGGCATCTGGATCAGATTCGGTTTCGGCGGCAAAGCCCACCACCAACCCAGGCCGGTCGGGGCCGGGGGCTGCCAACGTCGCCAAAATATCGGGGTTTTCGATCAAGTTAAGTACCGGTGGCGCGCCGCCCTTTTTGATCTTGGTGCCATTGGGTTCCGCCACCCGCCAATCTGAAACAGCGGCCGCGCACACCGCAATGTCGGCGGGCAATGCGGCTGTTGCCGCGGCCAACATGTCCTGGGCCGTGCGCACCCTGTGCACCATCACACCATCGGGGTCCGGTAAATCGGTGGGGCCGCTGATCAACGTGGTCTGGGCCCCGGCCCGTGCCAAGGCGGCGGCAATGGCGTGGCCTTGTTTGCCTGAGGATGCGTTGGAAATGAACCGCACCGGGTCGATGGGCTCGAACGTCGGTCCCGATGTCACCAACGCGGTCATCCCGGCCAACGACGCAACCGCCACCAATGCCGGGCGATCGACCACGGGGGCGTCCGCCAACATGCCTTCGATTGAAGTCATCAGGTCGCTGAGTTCCGCCAAACGTCCCGGGCCGACCTCGCCGTCGGCCAAGGCCCCGGACGCCGGGCCGACAAAGCGAATGCCGTCATCGCGAAGCTGGGCGACATTGCGCATAGTCGCCGGGTGTTCCCACATTTTCACGTTCATGGCAGGCGCCACCAAAACCGGCTTGTCGGTGGCCAGCAGGACGGCGGTGGCCAAATCCCCCGCCAACCCGGATGTCATTTTCGCCAGAATATCGGCGGTGGCCGGGGCCACAACGATCAAATCGCTGTCTCTGGACAGGCGGATATGGCCCATTTCTGCTTCGTCGATCAACCCATGCAAATCGGTGTAGACGTTGGCCCCGGACAAGGCCGAAACCGACAACGGCGTCACGAACTGGCCGCCGCCCTTGGTCAGCACAACCGGAACCTCGGCACCCTGGGCCCGCAGCAGGCGGATCAATTCCAGGCATTTATAGGCCGCGATGCCCCCTGGAATAATCAACAGGACTCGCCGCCCGTCCATCGCGCTTTTGGTCACGTTCAACCCTTTGCAGTGCTGTTAAGTAAGATTCACGACAAAACTGTGTGAATTAATATATGGGGTCCATGGCCGGTGGGCAAGGACGCGGGGTCGAGGCCATTTGCAGGGGGTTAGAACAGCTGGATTACAACCACGATCACCAACACCGCGATCACCCCATACAGGATTTTGTTGGTGGACATGCGCCGGGCACTTTCCCGGGGGCCAAACACCTGGGGCACGTCGCCCTCGTTTTCGGGAAACAAGCCTTTTGGGGCAAGTGCCAGGGCTGCCAATTCGGCCTTGTCCACCAAACCGGGAAGCTTGCGGGCGGCGTCTGCAACCTCGGTGATGGCTTCTTTGGCTTTGGCCATGGGCCCCAAATTTTCCGGCACCCATTCGTCCAAGAATTCCCGTGCTATGGCCCACAAATCGGCATCGGGGGCCAATTCCCGGCACGTACCCTCCACCACCACCATGGTCTTTTGCAGCAACAGCAATTGCGGCTGGGTGCGCATATTGAAGGACTCGGTGATGGAAAAAAGCTGGACAAACAGCTTGGCCATGGAGACCTCGGCCGGGGGTCGGTCAAAAATCGGCTCGGCAATGGACCGGCAAGCCTGGGCAAAGGAATCAACCGATTGGTCCCGGGGCACGTACCCCGCTTCGAAGTGGACCTCGGCCGCCCGGCGGTAATCCCCCACCAAAAAGGCCAGCAGCATTTCCGCCACATAAAGCCGGGTGCGCCGGTCTAATCGGCCCATGATGCCAAAATCCACGGCAATGATGTTGTCGTGATCGTCCACGAACAAATTGCCTTGGTGCAAATCAGCGTGGAAGAACCCGTCGCGAAATGCTTGTTTCAGGAAACCCAAAATCAAATTGCGGGCGACTTTTTCCAGATTGCGCCCGGCGCTGGTCAGGGCCCCTTGGTCGGCGATGGGAATGCCGCCAATGCGGTCGGTGGTCAGCACCCGCCGCTGGGTACGGCTCCAATCCACTTCGGGGACTTGGAAGGTATCGTCGCCTTCAAAATTTTCCGCCAGCTCGCTTGCCGCGGCGGCCTCCAATCGTAAATCCATTTCCGTTGCCGTTGATTTGCGAAAAGTCTCCACCACCTGCACCGGCGCTAGTCGTCGCATGGGGGGATACAGGGATTCCATCAATTCCGCCCCCCACATAAAAAAATCGATATCCCGGGCAAAGCGTTCTTCGATTCCCGGGCGCAAGACTTTCACCGCCAAATGGCTGCCGTCCGCCAACTCGGCGAAGTGGACCTGGGCAATCGACGCTGCCGCCACCGGCTTGTCATCAAAATTGGCGAACACTTCGTCCACGTCGCGATCCAGTTGTTCGCCAATGATTTGGCGGGCGGTGGCACCAGAAAATGGTTCCAACCGATCACGCAAATTGGCCAGATCGGCGGCGATTTCCTTGCCCACCACATCCGGGCGGGTGGACAGGGATTGGCCGAACTTGATGAAACTTGGTCCCAATTCTTGGGCCGCCGCGGACAATTGCAGACCCAGTCGATCCGGGGCGTCCTTCGGGGGGCCGCCGGCGCCAACGGTCATGATAGCCCGCACCGGCTTCGGCACGCCCATTTGCACCAATACGTCCCCGGCCCCATGGCGGGTCAGGGTGCGGGCAATGGTGATGGCCCGGGAAAAATTGCGGATGGAGCGGGTGACCATCAGGTGCGCCAGGCTGAATGCAGGGCGGCGATCCCCCCGGACAGGGACCGGGTGGAAACGTTACCAAAACCAGCGGCCTCGATGCGTTTGGCGAAGGCATCACGGGATGGGAATTTGGCAATACTTTCGATCAGGTATCGGTATGCGTCACCGTCGCCCGTGACGGCCTGGCCCAACCACGGCAAGGTCGCGGAATACGCCCGGTACGCCAGATCCAGGCCCGGCACCACGGGGCTGCTGAATTCCAAGCAAAGAAACCGCCCGCCCCACCGCAACACCCGGCGGGCCTCGGCCAAGGCAGCATCCAAATCGGTGACGTTGCGGATGCCAAAGGCGATGGTATAGGCGTCTTGGCTTTCATCGGCCAAAGGCAGGGATTGGGCGTCGCCGGTAACCCATTCGATGCCGCTGGTAATCCCCTGGTCGAAGGCTCGATCGCGGCCCACCCGCACCATTTCGTGGGTCAAATCGCAAACGGTGATGGAACTGGCCCGATCGCCCTGGGAATTGTCAGTGTTCAGGCGTTTCCACATGCGAAACGCAATGTCGCCGGTGCCCCCGGCCACATCGACAATATCCATGGGCCCTTGGGGGTTCAGCCAATTCACCATTTGGGTTTTCCACAAACGATGAATGCCGCCGCTCATTAAATCGTTCATCAGGTCATAGCGTCCGGCGACGCTGCGGAACACGTCCCGTACCAATCCCTGTTTTTCGCCCAAGGGCACGGTGCGGTCGCCAAAAAATGTGGTACCGGAACCGCCCTCGTTTTCGGTGCTGTTCATGGCTTTGACCATAGCCCACACCCCCTTTGGGCGCTACGCTCCTTCAAAGGAGAGACCATGCCAGAATTGCCAGAGGTGGAAACGGTGCGCGCCGGATTGGCGTCAAAGCTGGTGGGCAAAACCATCGACACTGTGTTGGTCCGCCGCACCGATTTACGCATCCCCATTCCGCCAAAGTTGGCCGAGCGTCTAAAGGGTCGGCGCTTAGACACCATGACCCGGCGCGGAAAGTATCTGTTGTGGAATTTCGACGATGGCCTGGCGTTGCTGTCTCACCTGGGCATGTCGGGGCAGATGGTGTTGGGAGCAGGGCCGCCGCCACCACCGCAAGCCCATGACCACGTGCACATGGCGTTCACATCGGGGGATTGGGTCCGCTACCGTGACCCCAGGCGCTTTGGTTTGATGGATTTGACCACAATTGACCAAGCCCCAGACCATCCGTTGTTGGCAACCATGGGGCCAGAACCGTTATCCAATGGCTTCAATGGCCCGGTGTTGGCGGCGGCCTTGGTGGGCCGTGGATCGACCATCAAAGCTGCCTTGCTGGATCAAAAAATCGTCGCAGGCATCGGCAACATTTATGCGTCCGAGGCCCTGTATTGCGCGGGCATATCCCCCCGGCGCAAGGCTGGGTCAGTGGGGCCGGTGCGGGCGGAACGTCTGGTCGCCGCCATCACCGGGACCTTGAACGATGCAATCGCATCAGGGGGATCCAGCCTAAAGGACTATGTCCAGGCCACTGGGGATCTTGGGTACTTCCAGCACCAATTTGCGGTGTACGGGCGGGAGGGTGTGGCCTGCCCCCAATGCGATCCCAACAACACATGCCGGGTCCGGCACATTACCCAATCGGGGCGGTCCACATATTATTGTCCCACCCGCCAGCGGTGACGTTGTACCGTGTGGCCCATGATCGATCGGCTTCAGGGATATGTGCGGGGAATGGCGGTCGCCGCCCTGGTGGCGTTCAGCGGCGGGCATTTGGGTGCGGCAACGGCCCAAGATGCCTTTTTTGCCACGGTGGCGGATTTGCCCCTGATGCCGGGTTTGGCGGAACAGCAAGATACCGCCCTGGTATTTGATAATCCCGGCGGCCGAATTGTCGAAGTGACTGCGGTGGGAAGCCTTACCGCCGAGGCTATCTCGGCGTTCTATGGGGAAACCTTGCCCCAACTGGGATGGACCGGGGTTGCAGACGATCAGTTCGAAAGAGAAGGCGAAGTTTTACGCCTTGTATTCACCCAAGTAACCGGCCCGACAGTGGTGCTTTTCACCATTGCGCCCCTGGCACCACCGGGCCCCTGACAGACCGGGCCCGTGGCCCTGATGAAATGGCCGTCTTGACGGCTTTGAAGGCCACAGATATACACCGTCGGTCGCACTTTTCGTCACACATCACGAGTATTCATGGCCTATCACAAGTCAGCCAAAACGCGCATCCGGCGTAACGCCCGTCGCGCCGATATTAATCGTTCTCGCCGCACCCGCATGCGCGGCGCTTTGCGTAGGGTCGACGAGGCCATCGCCAGCGGCGACAAGACAGCAGCCCAAGAAGCGTTGCGCGCCGCTCAGCCAGAAGTCGCGCGGGGCGCAGGCCAAAAGCTTTTGCATCGCAACACGGCGTCGCGGAAGATTTCGCGCCTGGCAAGTTCCATCAAAGCGATGGAAGGCTAACGCCTCACGCGTTGATTGCGACCCACGTCGCCGGTCAACCTCGACCATCAAATTTGCTAAGCGTTTCGGGCCAATGCGTGCCCGCGCTGCAACAGTCCAACATTCATGGGCCGTCTTGCGATCACAATTGATGTGTTTGCTGTTCGGTCTCTTGCGGCTTTGGGGCGGGTTCCGTACCCTTGATGCACGCCCCGGAGCGTTGGGTTTTTACACAGTATCGGTGACAGTGATTAGCGTCGAAATTCGGCGCAATACTGTATTACGATTTTCTTTACTGTAACTACTCTAGTTCTCAAATTTTTTTTCAGTGAATCGGTGTGAATCGGAGTCCGCGCGTTGCTTTCGGGCTTCGAATCAAATAAAAATGTGGACGTCGGGGCTGTGGGCAGCCCGGGCGGTTCGGGGAGCCAAAATTCGAAGCGCGTTGCAAGACGGGGCTGGATTTTGCTGGGACCCAAACCATGGGCCTTAAAAAATAATTGGTCGGCCCATATAAAAGGCCAAACCAGGGTGGGAAAAAAAAGCCAAATGCATGTCTGACGGTCCCACCATTCAATCAACACCGACGCGCGGAAATGCCTTTGCCGGGGATGTCACTGCGCAAGCTGCGTGGGACGAGTTGGGCCAAAATCCCGGCGCAATTTTGATCGACGTGCGCTCCGATGGGGAATGGACCCAACAAGGGGTTCCCGATCTGTCGTCGGTTTCGAAATCCACCGTACTGATTGAATTGGAAACCCAGACCGGGCCAAACCCGAATTTTGTGACCCAGGTGATGGACGCTGTTCCGGCAAAAGACGATGTGGTGATATTCATATGCCGGTCTGGGGCCCGATCTGCGGCGGCGGCGACCGCCCTTGCCGCCCAGGGGTTCACCCAATGCTATAATCTGTTGGGTGGCGCTGACGCCGGGGGCTGGAAAGCTGCCGAATTGCCATGGGGGCCGAAATGACCATCGACAGCATCCCAGCGCAGGCAACAACGGAGCAAAATGTTCAATGGGAGCGGGTGCGCGGCAGGCTGCGCACCGAGGTTGGCGAGGCGGCGTTCAATAGCTGGCTGAAGCCCCTGACCTTGCAAACCATTGATGATCGCAAAGTGGCCATGGCCGCCCCCACGCGGTTCATGCGTGACTGGGTGGTGAAAAATTACGCCGATCGCATTCGCGCCTTGTGGCAAGAACAAGATCCGCAATTTGATTCCATCGAAGTGGCTGTTTTATCGGCGCGGGCCCCGGCAAAATCCACTGAAAACGGTCAAGACGATGGCCAAACCGACGCTGATGGCTTGGCGGCCCCGAACATTGTGGCCTCGAGCGGCGCCCACGAAGGGTCGCTGGATCCGCGGTTCCATTTCGACCAATTCGTGGTTGGTAAGCCAAACGAGCTGGCCTATGCCGCCGCTCGCCGCACCGCCGAATCCGAAACCGTGACATTTAACCCGCTGTATTTGGCCGGTGGTGTGGGCCTGGGCAAAACCCATTTGATGCACGCCATCGCCGCCCACATCCGGGCGCGGTTCCCGGCGCGCCGGGTGGTCTATCTCAGCGCCGAACGGTTCATGTACGAATTCATCAAAGCCTTGCGGTTCAAAAACGCCATGGCCTTCAAGGATAAATTCCGATCCGTGGATGTGTTGATGATCGATGATGTGCAGTTCATCGCCGGCAAAGAGTCCACCCAGGAAGAATTCTTCCACACGTTCAATGCCTTGATCGACCAGAACCGCCAGATCGTAATTTCCGGCGATCGGTCCCCATCGGACCTGGACAACATGGAAGAACGCCTGCGGTCGCGCCTGGGCTGGGGATTGGTGGCGGATATTCATGCCACGGACTACGAATTGCGTCTGGGCATCCTGCAAAGCAAGGCCGATCAGGCGGGGGCCGAAGTCCCGCAACAGGTATTGGAATTCCTGGCCCACCGGATCACCTCGAATGTGCGGGAGCTCGAAGGCGGCCTGAACCGGGTTCTGGCCTATTCCAACCTGGTGGGGCGGCCGATCACCCTGGAAACCACCCAAGAAGTGCTGCGTGATTTGCTGCGCGCCAATGATCGCCGGGTGACCATCGAAGACATCCAGCGGCGGGTGGCGGAACATTTCAACATTCGCATGGCCGATATGCACTCGCCGCGCCGGGCCCGTGCAGTGGCGCGGCCGCGCCAGGTTGCCATGTATTTGTGTAAGCAACTGACGGCGCGCTCACTGCCCGAAATTGGCCGTAAATTCGGCGGTCGGGACCACACCACCGTCATGCACGCGGTACGCCGGGTGGAAGAGTTGAGCCAAATGGACGCGGCTTTGGCCGAAGACGTCGATCTGCTGCGGCGGATGCTGGAAGGCTAACCCAGAATCTGCGGATTCCCGTGGCGACGCGCGCCCGGATTCCTCACCTCTAACCTATTGATATTGCTGGCGGTTTTTGGGGCTCCTTAGGGCCGAAAAACCATGCGGTTTGGCCCTGGTTCTGCTATAGTTGCGGGACTGGTTTTCCAGCCGATTTGGGCGACCCAGACCTGGGTCTATCACCGCCAAAATCAACGTCTAAACCCGCCCCAAAATCGGCTCTAACAACCGCCCCTAACAGCAACAATGTCCACCGCATGAAATTCGAAATAGAACGCGCAAGCCTCCTTAAATCCCTAAGCCACGTGCAAAGCGTGGTGGAGCGTCGAAACACCATTCCCATCCTTTCCAACGTTTTGATCGAAGCCGCCGGTGGCAAAGTCGCAATGACGGCCACGGACCTGGATATGTCGATCGTTGAAAGTGTGGCGGCAGATGTCGGCCAGGACGGGGCAACCACCACGCCAGCGCAAACCTTGTACGACATTGTCCGCAAGCTGCCCGATGGGTCGCAGATTGAATTGGCGGAAGAAGCCGATGGGCGGCTGTTGGTGCGCGCCGGGCGGTCGCAATTCCATTTGCCGTGCTTGGATCGCCAAGATTTCCCGATTACCGACGAAGGCGACCTGCCGTCGCGGTTCGATATTGATGCGCCGGCCCTGCGGCGGCTGATTCAGAAAACCCGGTTCGCGGTCTCCACCGAGGAAACCCGGTATTATTTGAACG
Organism: Alphaproteobacteria bacterium; assembly: GCA_018658465.1. Taxonomy (GTDB): domain Bacteria; phylum Pseudomonadota; class Alphaproteobacteria; order UBA2966; family CAIVPW01; genus JABHVE01. Next base: position 3,070 of record JABHVE010000058.1, on the reverse strand, counting down.
GGATTTATCTGCATACGGCAGAGGTTGATGGGGTGGCGGTGCTGCGCGCCGTGGCCACGGACGGCCATCGCCTGGCCCAGGTTGATATGCCCCTGCCCGACGGGGCAGCGGGGATCCCCGGGGTTATTGTGCCGCGCAAGGTGGTGAACGAGCTGTTCCGGTTGATCGAAGATTTGGACGGCCCCATTGCGGTGTCCCTAAGTGACGACAAAATCCGCGTTGAATTTGGCGAAACCGTGCTGTCGTCAAAGCTGATCGACGGCACCTTCCCCGATTACCAGCGGGTGATCCCAGAAGGCAACGACAAGGTGTTGTCGGTGACCGCCAAAGATTTGATCGAAGCCATCGACCGGGTTGCCACTGTGTCCACGGAAAAATCCAGGGCCGTGAAAATCGCGGTGGAAAAGGCCAAAGCGGTGCTGTCGGCCAATTCGGCGGAAAATGCCAGCGCCACCGAAGAACTATCGGTGGAGTACGACGCTGAGTCTCTGGAAGTCGGATTCAATTCGAAATATCTGATCGATATCTTGAACGAGTGCGAAGGGGAAAACGCCCAATTTTGGTTGGCCGACGCCGTGTCCCCCACCATTGTTCGGGACGGAGATGACGAAGGCGCGTTGTACGTTTTGATGCCCATGCGGGTGTAACGGGTGCTGGCTCCCGCCTTGGCATCCCCCGCCGCGTCAGCGGATCACACTGTCGCTGCTGACCCCGCCGTGACCCGGCTGGTGCTAACCGAATTTCGCAACTATCAAAGCCTAGCGCTGAATGTGGCCGCCCAATCGGTGGTTCTCACGGGGGCCAATGGCGCGGGTAAAACCAATGTCTTGGAAGCCATATCGTTGCTGGCCCCTGGGCGCGGCCTGCGCCGGGCCAAATTGGCCGACTTCGCCCGCAGCCAATCGGCGGGGGATGCCTCGGCGCTTTCTGGAACGGCCAGGTGGGCCGTGGCGGCGGAACTCACCAAAGGCATTGATACCGTGCGCATCGGCACCGGGGTCGAGGCGTCCCAGGCAGACGAGGTGGGATCGGAGCCATCAACAGAACGTCGCGTCGTGCGCATTGATGGACAGTCCGCCCGGGGACCGGCGGCGTTGGCAGAAATTGCGGCGGTGCGTTGGCTGACCCCGCAAATGGACCGATTATTTGTGGATGGTGCCAGCCACCGCAGACGGTTTTTGGACCAAATCACCGGTGGCTACGATACCAACCATGCCGCCAGAATTTCGGCCTATGACCGCACCCTGCGCCAACGCTCTGTGTTGCTGCGCGAAAGCCACGGCAATCCTGATCGCACTTGGCTAAGCGCCCTGGAAGAAACCATTGCCGAATTGGGGGTGGCCATTGCCGCCGCCCGTCGCGATGTGGTCGCCAGGCTTTCCGCGGCCCTGGCTGACGGTGGCGAAGTCCACCCGGGGGCCCATTTGGCAGTCCAGGGGGATGTGGAAGGCTGGCTAGACGGTCAACCGGCCCTGGCGGCAGAAGGCAAATTCCGCGATGCATTGGAAGCCGGCCGCGACCAAGACGCCATAACCGGCGGTGCGGCCACCGGGACCCATCGCAGCGATTTGGCCGTGTGGCAGACCGCGAAGGACATGCCCGCCCATCAATGTTCCACCGGCGAGCAAAAGGCGATTTTGATCGCCATTGTGTTGGCCGATGTGCGTTTGTTGGCCACCACCACGGGCCTTGCCCCGGTGGTGCTGTTGGACGAAGTGGCGGCGCACTTGGATGAAGATCGTCGCGATGTTTTGTACGACCTGGTCTTGGGCCTTGGCGCCCAAATCTGGGCCACCGGAACCGACGTCAAAATGTTCCGCGGCCTGGAAGACCGAGCACAATTTTTGACAGTTGCCGCAGGCACAATCACATGAGCGAAAGCGCCCAACCCATTATCGACCCCGACGTAGAAGACTACGGCGCGGAATCCATCAAGGTTCTGAAGGGCCTGGATGCGGTGCGCAAACGCCCAGGCATGTACATCGGTGACACCGATGACGGGTCCGGCCTGCATCAAATGATTTACGAAGTGGTCGACAACGCGGTGGACGAAGCCTTGGCTGGGTTCTGCGATGCTGTCGAAATTATTTTGAATGCCGATGGCACCGTCACCGTGCGGGACAACGGCCGTGGAATTCCCACAGGCATCCACGAAGAAGAAGGCATCTCGGCGGCCGAGGTCATCATGACCCAGCTCCATGCCGGGGGGAAATTCGACCAAAATTCTTACAAAGTTTCCGGTGGCCTCCACGGGGTTGGGGTGTCGGTGGTCAACGCCTTGTCTAAATCGTTGGAGCTGCGGATTTTCCGTGGCGGCAAAGAACACTCGATGAAATTTTCCCATGGCACACCAGATGGCAGCCTGGAAATTGTCGGAGATGCCGGGGATCGCACCGGCACCGAGGTTCGATTTTTAGCCTCGGAGGATACTTTCACCAACGTTGAATATGACCGCCCAACATTGGAACACCGTCTGCGCGAACTGGCGTTTTTGAATTCTGGCCTGAAGGTGACTTTGGAAGACGCCCGGGGCGTCGATCCGGTGCGCGAGCAATTTCACTATGAAGGCGGCATCGAAGAATTTGTGCTGTACCTGGACCGAAAAAAGACCCCGGTGCACCAACCACCGATCACCATTCACGGCAAAAAAGACATGGCAGAGGTCGAATTGTCTTTGCAGTGGAACGACAGCTACCACGAAAACGTCCTGTGCTTTACCAACAACATTCCCCAATCGGATGGCGGTACCCATTTGGCGGGCTTGCGCGCGGCACTGACCCGGACGGTGAACAACTATGCTGCCGAAAAGGGATTTGCCAAAAAAGACAAAGTCCACCTGACCGGCGATGATGCCCGGGAAGGCCTGACGTGCGTGCTGTCCGTAAAACTTCCGGACCCCAAATTTTCCAGCCAAACCAAAGATAAATTGGTGTCGTCGGAAGTCCGCCCGGTGGTGGAAAGTATTGTCGCCGACCATCTGGGTGAATGGTTTGAAAAGCATCCAGCCGAGGCCAAGGCGGTGTTGGCAAAGGTATCCGAAGCCGCAGCGGCGCGGGAAGCAGCGCGTAAG
>JABHVE010000002.1 GCA_018658465.1 Alphaproteobacteria bacterium | reverse complement strand
GGGTTCGAAAAGCCGATGTATGTGCGGTTTTTCATCACCATGGGAAACCTAATGAAATTCGATTTGGGTGATTCGTATTTCCGCGACAAAAACGTCATGGAATTGGTGGTGGAAAAATTGCCGGTGTCGTTGTCCCTGGGGGTTTGGACAACGTTATTGGTGTATTTGATTTCTATTCCATTGGGCATCGCCAAGGCCGTGCGCGACGGCACAAAATTTGACGCCTGGACAAGTGCGGTGATTTTGGTCGGGTTTTCGGTGCCGAGTTATTTGTTCGCGATCATGTTGATCATCGTGTTTTCCGGCGGTAGCTATCTTGATTTGTTCCCCTTACGAGGATTGGTCTCTAGCAATTGGGACGAGCTCAGCTGGGGTATGAAAATTTTGGATTACGCTTGGCACATGACCTTGCCGATCGTTGCCATGATGATCGGCGGATTTGCCGGTCTGACCATGCTGACAAAAAATTCGTTCATCGAAGAAATCAACAAGCAATTCGTGGTGACCGCCCGGGCCAAGGGATTGACCGAACGTCGGGTGCTTTACGGCCACGTATTCCGCAACGCCATGCTGATCGTGATCGCTGGATTTCCGGCGGCATTCTTGAGCATTTTCTTTACCGGCGTGTTGATGATCGAAATCATCTTCTCGTTGGATGGCCTTGGCCGCATGGGGTACGAGGCAACGCTGACCAGGGATTACCCCCTGATTTTCGGATCGCTCTATGTGTTTACCCTGCTGGGTTTGATGATGGGCATTATTCGGGATCTGACATACGCCGCCATTGATCCGCGCATTCATTTCGACCGCCAGGAAGTTGGCTAGGCCATGAGTGTTGCAGAACGCACGGATGCCGACGGTCCGGTTGCTGAGCCGGTCCGTGCCCCCCCACAATTGGACACCTTTCTGGGGATGCGGATCACGCCGCTGACTCAGCGCCGCATCGACACGTTCAAGATGAACCGCAGGGGGGTTTGGTCCCTGTGGATTTTCGGTGTCATGTTCGTGCTGAGTTTGTTCGCCGAAATCCTGGCCAACGACCGGCCTTTGATTGTCAACTTTGACGGCGACATCATGTTCCCGTTTTTGGTGGAATACCCAGAAACCCGGTTTGGCGGATTTTTTGAAACCCCCGCCGAATACCGCGATCCATATGTCGCCGATCTGATCGAGGAAAAGGGTTGGATTTTGTGGCCACTGATCCCCTTCAGCTTCGATACCATCAACTACAATCTTGATGTCCCGGTGCCGTCACCGCCCAGCACCGAAAATTGGGTGGGCACCGATGACCAGGGCCGCGATGTGGTGGCACGGTTGCTGTACGGCTTCCGCATTTCCGTGTTGTTCGGATTTACCCTGACGATTTTTGGGTCGGTGGTTGGCGTTATCGTCGGCGCGTCTCAAGGGTTTTGGGGGGGTTGGTATGATTTGCTGTTCCAGCGGTTCATGGAAATTTGGGGCAGTGTGCCCACCCTGTTCTTGATCATTATCATGGCCAGTATTTTCACCCCGAATTTCTGGTCGCTGATGTTCATCTTGTTATTGTTCAGCTGGATGGGCTTGGTGGATCTTGTGCGGGCGGAATTTTACAGAGCGCGCAATTTCGATTACGTACGCGCCGCCCGCGCCCTGGGCGTTTCCGACGCGAAAATCATGTTCCGCCACATGTTGCCCAACGGCATGGTGGCAACGCTGACCTTCATGCCGTTTATTTTGGCAGGGTCCGTGACAACGCTGACCGCCCTGGACTTCATCGGCTATGGCCTGCCCGCGGGGTCGGCATCGCTGGGGGAAATGCTTAATCAAGGCAAAGCGAATATTCAGGCCCCCTGGCTGGGCCTGTCTACATTTGTCGTGCTCGCATTGATGCTCAGTTTGTTGGTGTTTATTGGCGAGGCCGTGCGCGACGCCTTTGACCCGCGAAAGACCCAAGTTTGACCCTGACCGATACCATGGCGGGTGACGAAACCCAGGTGACGGCGAGCACTCGCTCTGGGCGTCTGGTAGACATCCGCGATTTGTCCGTTTCATTCCAGATGGCCGAGCATGTGGTCGAAGCCGTGCGCGGGGTTTCCCTGCAAATCGACCGCGGGGAAACCGTGGCGTTGGTGGGGGAAAGCGGATCGGGAAAATCCGTCACCGCATTGGCTGTCCTGCAATTGCTGCCCTACCCCAAAGCCTTTCATCCCAGCGGTTCGATCAAAATTGACGGCGAAGAGGCCGTCGGCGGATCTGACGAATTTTTGCAGTCGATTCGCGGCAACAAGATTTCGATGATCTTCCAGGAGCCGATGACGTCCCTTAATCCGCTCCACACCATTGAAAAACAAATCGGCGAAGTCCTGCTTCTCCACCAGGGCATGGGCCAAAAAGCGGCTCGCGCCCGTATTTTGGAACTGCTGAATATGGTGGGGATCAAGGAGCCTGAGAAGCGCCTGAATTCTTACCCTCACCAACTATCTGGCGGCCAACGGCAGCGGGTCATGATCGCAATGGCCTTGGCTAACGAGCCCGAATTGTTGATCGCTGACGAAGCCACCACAGCGGTAGACGTGACCATCCAGGCGCAGATTTTGGATCTGCTGGAGGATATTCAGCGCAAGACCGGCATGGCCATGCTGATCATCACCCACGAACTGGGCATCGTCCGCAAATTGGCGAAACGCATTTATGTGATGCACCAGGGCAAGTTCGTGGAGGAAGGCGATACAGCGGAGGTATTCGCCAACCCATCCCACGAATACACCCGCATGCTGATCGCGTCAGAACCGCAACCGCGCACTTCAACGCCTGACCCAAACAGCCCGATGATGTTGGAAACCAAGGAATTAAAAGTCTGGTTCCCGATCAAGGCTGGGGTTTTTCGCAAAACAATCGACCATGTGCGGGCGGTGGACGGAGTGGATTTGGCAGTACGCCAAGGCCACACCATCGGCGTTGTGGGCGAGAGCGGATCGGGTAAAACCACATTGGGAATGGCAGTGTTGCGCCTGAACCGCAGCGAAGGATCAATCAAATTCGGCGGCGATGAAATCCAAGGCAATTCATTCGACCAAATGCGCCCGTATCGCCACGAAATGCAGATCGTGTTTCAGGATCCATTTGGGTCCCTAAGCCCGCGTTTTTCGGTGGGTCAAATCGTCGAAGAAGGCCTGTCGGTGCATTACAAATCGTTGGCGGAATCCGAGCGCCGGGATATGGCAGCCCAGGCGCTTCAGGAAGTTGGCCTGGATCCCGCGAACATGAACCGTTACCCCCACGAATTTTCTGGCGGCCAACGTCAACGCATTTCCATTGCCCGAGCCATTGTTTTGAAGCCAAAATTTATTGTGTTGGACGAACCGACGTCGGCCCTGGACCGCACGGTGCAGGTTCAGATTTTGGAACTGCTGACCGATCTGCAGACCCGCCATAATTTGACATATATGTTCATCAGCCACGATTTGAAAGTGGTGCGCGCCATCGCTGATGACGTCATCGTCATGCGTGAGGGAAAGGTGGTTGAGTACGGCACTTGCCAGCAGGTTCTGGAAAATCCGAAAACCGATTACGCCAGCGCCTTGGTCAAGGCCGCGTTCGATTTGGCCGCCGACACGTCCGGCGCGGTGAATGTATAGAGCAGATCGTGGTTCGCAGGACCGCGTGAATCTGATCGTCAAAAAAAAGAGCAGATCGTGGTCCGAAGGACCGCGTGAATCTGATCGGTAAGAACTGATCCCGCCCGAATTTTTCTGATCGTTGCTCCGCAACATTTCACATCGTTGCTCCGCAACATTGGGCGCGGTCAACGTCTAACGTTTAGCTTACGGCGGAAATCGACTCCGTCACGCTTTCGGCGAATTCACTCAAAAACACCGAGCCCTTGACCGTGCGTTGAACCAGTACGCTTCGTTTGTCCCGGGGGTCTGGGGCCCGACGTAAAAATCCCAATGTGCTGAGGGCATCAACCGCCCGGGTGACCGCCGGTTTGGAAATGCCCAAAATCCCCGCCAAGCCGCGCACCGTATGCTGGTCCGACACCAAATAGACGGTCAACAACAACGACATTTGCCGTGACGACAGGTCCGGCCCATCGCCGCGCACCGACCGCACTAATGCGTCCCGCCAGGCGTTCAAAGCCTGTTGTGTGGTCAATTCACTATCCACGTCGCGGTCCTTTGCAGTTGCGCCACCCTTTAGGCCCCACAGTTTTACCCTGGCGGATATTGCTGTTCGATTAACCGATATATTGCCCGCATGGCCTGGGCTTCGCCGCCTTCGGGCCGCCCGGGCCGGGATCGTTGATTCCAAGCGTACAAATCGACATGCATCCAACGCTCGGTTTCCGTGACGAATCGCCCCAAAAACAGCGCCGCGGTGATGGACCCAGCCAATCTGCCGGTGCCGGTGCTGTGCAAATCGGCAATCTTGCTGTCGATCATATCTTCGTAACCGGCCCACAATGGCATGGGCCACAGGGGATCGTCTTCTCCCAGGGCGGCCTTTAATAACGCCTCCTGATCTTGGGGCTCTCGCGCATATAACGCCGGCAAATCGCCCCCCAATGCCACCCGCGCCGCCCCCGTCAGGGTGGCGAAATCAATCAGCAGGTCGGGAGTTTCAGTGTCCGCTTCGGCCAAGGCGTCGGCCAGAACCAAGCGACCTTCGGCATCGGTATTGCCGACCTCCACCGTCAGGCCCTTGCACGATTGCAGCACGTCGCCGGGGTGATAGGCCGAGGCCGAGACGGCGTTTTCCACAGCCGGGATCAGCACCCGCAAGCGCACCGAAAGCCCGGCATCCATGATCATCTGGGCAAGCCCCAAGGTGGCGGCCGCCCCGCCCATGTCTTTTTTCATCAAGATCATGCCATCGGCGGGTTTTAGGTCCAGGCCGCCGGAATCAAAGCACACACCCTTGCCCACCAGGGTAACCGCCGGGTGATCGGCATTTCCCCAATGCAGATCGATCAAGCGCGGCGCCCCGGTTGCGGCCCGGCCGACGGCGTGGATCATCGGATAATTGGCGTCCAACAAGTCGTCCCCAACAATCACACTGACAGATGCGCCAAAATTCTGGGCCACGTCCGATGCCGCCTGAGCCAGATCTTCTGGCCCCAGGTCCGCAGCCGTCGTATTGACCAAATCCCGCACCAGATCCGTTGCCGTGGCGGCCCGCCCCACATAGGCCCGGTCGGCACCATCGGGCCACGCTAGGGACGGTAGGGGCGCATCATCGCCCTCAGCCTTGTAGCGGTTGAATCCGTAGACGCCTAAGGCCCAGCCCAACGCGGCTTTGGTTGCTGGCCCGGTGGTATCGTCCGGTTGGATTTCCAGGGCATATGCGCCCGCGCCCAGGGCATTGGGAAGCCCCGCCGTGTCCCACATTCCCATGGGCTCGGCGACCCCCAGAACCACCCCGGTGACGGACCCATCCGATCCTGGCACCACCAAATGCGAGCCGGACTTGGCCTGAAACCGATGGCTTCGCACCCAATCGGTCACAAGCCCAGGCTGGCCATCAAGCCACCCATCCAGGGCATCCTTTGTCACCGGCCATATGGGCACATCGGATTCGGTGGGCTCCACCAATCGCCAGGTATTTTTCATTCAATCGTTCCTCATGTCACAGTGGAGGGAGTATAACGTCCGGCCACATTTGTTTTTCAAGAAACCGTTGGGGGGATTTCCCATGCTGCATTTGATACTTGGCAACAAAAATTATTCGTCATGGTCCCTGCGCCCCTGGCTTGCCTTGGCGGAAACGGGTGAACCGTTCGAAGAAACCGTGATTCCCTTGTACGAAGGGGATTGGAAAGAACAAATTCTAAGCCATTCCAAAGCTGGCCTAGTGCCGGTGCTCCATGACGGCGATGTGACTGTGTGGGAATCCTTGGCCATTTGCGAATACTTGGCGGAACGTCACCCAAATCTGTGGCCAACGGACAACGCCGCCCGCGCCCACGCCCGATCCGTATCGGCGGAGATGCATGGTAATTTTGGTGCCGTGCGCGAAGCCATGCCCATGAATGTTCGGGGGGTTGGCCGCACAGCACCTTCCAGCCCAGACATCGATCGGGACATTCGTCGCCTCTCGGAATTATGGACAGAAACCCGCGCCAAATTTGGCGGCACCGGCGATTACCTGTACGGATCGTTCACCAACGCCGACGCCATGTTTTCCTCGGTGATCAGCCGTTTCAAAACCTATGGCATCCAGCTTGATGGGGTAGCGGCCACCTACGTCGACACAGTTTGGGAAAACGCCAACATGAAAAAATGGCGCGCGGCTGCCGAGGCCGAACCTTGGGTGGTCGACAAATACGAACTGTAATTTTGTGAATGTTGGGAGCAAGTGAATGATTGTGCGCACGTTGGACGAAATTTTGGATACGGACCGGGATGTTCGCGGGCCAACCTTTGCCAGCCGTCGGTTGCTGTTGAAAAAAGACGGCATGGGATTTTCCTTGCACGACACAGTGATGCCGGCCGGAACCGAAACCACCCTGTGGTACGCCAATCATCTGGAAGCCGTGTATTGCATCGAAGGCACAGGCGAGATCGAAGATCTGGATAACAGCGAAACCCACCAACTGGCCCCCGGCAGCCTTTACGCCCTGAATGGCCACGAAAAGCACATCGTGCGCATCCACACGGACATGCGATTCATCTGCGTTTTCAACCCGCCGGTCACAGGCGGAGAAGTCCACGGCGCGGATGGATCTTATCCAGTGATGGACGATTGACGTGGGGCGCTTGGTTTAGCCGTGACCCCACGGATCGGTGTTTCCCAATGCCTGATGGGCGACCCCGTGCGCCACGATGGCGGCCACAAGCATTTTCCATTTGTCACCGATAGCCTGGCCGCGTGGGCTGATTTGGTTCCGGTGTGCCCCGAAGTTGAATTCGGATTGGACATCCCGCGGGAGCCGATCCAATTACAAGCAACGGACGAGGGCGATATCAGCCTGATCGAAATATCATCTGGTACCGACCTGACCGCCCCCATGATCCAGTGGGCCGCCGAACGTGCGGACGCCCTGGATGGCCTGGGGATTTCTGGATTTGTTCTGAAATCCAAATCCCCGTCTTGCGGCTTAAATGTGCCAGTGCGCGGTCGCGCTCATTCAGCGGCCGGACTATTTGCTCAAAGCTTGGACCTGGCTATGGGAGATCTGCCGATCGTCGAAGAATGCGATCTGGAAACCCCAGCGGAACAAGCCGCGTTCGCTGACAACGTGCGGGCTTACGCCAAGCGCCTTAACCGGTAATTGATTGTTCCACTCGGCGTTTGTATTCAGCCAAAGCATCGCTGATCAACACGGAATAGGCCGGATCGGCGTGGGCGATCCCCCGCACTTGGGGTGATAGGCCTGCGATTTTGGCCCGGGCGTAATCGCGAATGGCTTCCAACGGTTCTGCCTCTGCGGTTCTGCGGCCATCCTTCATGACCTGGGTCAGCAACGGCGTGCCATCCAATTTTTCTTCAGCTCGGCCAATGGTATCGCCCACAGCAACGCCGTTTTCCATGGTTCGGAACACTTGCTTGCGCCCCGGCAACACCGCCTTGCCCGGAGCCAGCTTAACCCGGCCAGCCCCGGCGAATTCAGCCAGCTTATAGGCGATTTCCAGGGACGGTGCGTCGGCTGACACCCCCATGCGCGTGCCCACACCAAAGGCATCGATGGGGGCGCCTTGGGCCACAACATCGTTGATGGCCTCTTCGTCCAGCCCGCCACTGGCGAAAATCGAAACTTGGGAAAGCCCAGCATCATCCAAAATCTTGCGGGCGGACTTGGCGAGAGCGACTAGGTCGCCGGAATCCAGGCGGATGGCACGGACCCGGAATTCATCCCCTAATTCATCGGCCAGAGTCACCACCCGTTGGACGCCGTCCAGGGAATCATAAGTGTCCACCACAAGGGTGGTTTCCGGGAAATGGCTGGTGAAGGTGCGAAACGCCTCCATTTCGGAATCGAACGCCTGGACATAGCTGTGCGCCATGGTGCCCACAACGGGCAGACCGAATTCTTTGCCGGCGGCCACGTTGGAAGTTGCCGTCGCCCCGGCGATAAAACTTGCCCGGGCAGCCTGAATTGCCGTGCCGGTGCCGTGGATGCGCCGGGCCCCGAATTCCACTACGTCCCGCCCCTGGGCCGCCACCACCACCCGCGCCGCCTTCGAGGCAATCAGTGTTTGCAGGTGGATTTGGTTCATCACAAATGTCTCCACCAACTGGGCCTGGGGCAACGGTGCGACAATTTCCAAAATCGGTTCATTGCCAAAAACAGGCGTGCCCTCTGGCATCGCATAAACGGCGCCGGTAAAGCGGAAGTTGGCCAGCCAATCCAAAAGCTCTTGGGAAAATTTTCCCAATGATTTCAAATAGTTGATGTCTTCATCGCTGAATTCTAGGGACTCCAAGTGCGCCAGCACTTGGTCCAGTCCGCAGGCCACCAAAAAATTGCGCTGGGGCGGTAAATTTCGCACCGCCAGGCTGAACGTGGCCTCTTGGTTCATGCCCTCCGCAAGGTAGGCCTGAACCATGGTCAGCTCGTATAGATCGGTGAACAGAGTGAAGGCTTGTTGGGTCACGAGGCCATGAGGATGAAGGGCTGCGGCGTGGCGGAAGTCTTCCAGGGACAATATGGAAACAGGGCCCCGGCGTCCACGGGGAAGGTGGGCGATTTTGATGGGGAAGCGGTCTAGGACATCCCTTACCGGATCATCCGTTTCACCAGGGGCTTCACGGTCAGCCCTTGGACGATGATCGAAAACAAAACAACGCCGTATGTAATGCTCAAAATGGCCGCCTTGTATTCGGTGTCAGGTAGCGACAAGGCCAGAGCGACCGCGATCCCGCCTCGCAGGCCTCCCCAGATCAAAACCGGCGTGGCGCCCTTGGTGAAACTTTGCCAACGCGAAATGATGGCAATCGGCAACGCGACACTGAGTGTCCGGGCGAATAGCGTCACAGGGATGGCTACCAGGGCAAAAACAAATAGATCGAGGCTTTCGGCAACGACAAAGACTTCCAGGCCGATCAACAGGAACAGGACCGAATTCAAGATCTCGTCAATCAGCGTCCAAAAGGTCAGCACGTAATCTCTTGTCGCTTCGCTCATGGCGTATTTTACGCCACGATTGCCAATAAACAGGCCCGCGACCACCATGGCGATGGGCCCACTCATGTGCAGAGACAGGGCCAACGCGTAGGTACCCATAACCAGTGCCAGGGTGATCAGCACTTCAAGGCTTGGCTCGTCAATTCCGTACATGGCGCGGTACCCAATGTAACCAGCGGCCAATCCAAGGACTGCACCGCCCACTGCTTCGGTGAAAAACAATTCGACAATTTCTCGGGGGCCCATCGGTCCACCATGTTCTCCACCGGCAACGGCGATCGCCACCACAACGGTGAACAGCACCACGCCAACGCCGTCGTTAAATAATGACTCTCCGGACATCTTGGCTTTTAGGGTTTCGGGAACGTCAACGGTCTTGAACAGACTGAGCACCGCAACCGGATCGGTGGGGCTGATCAATGCACCAAACACCAGCGCCCAGATGAACGGGAATTCCAGCCCAAACGCGCCCAACAGGAACCACATCATGGTGCCAACCACGAAGGTGGAGATCAGTGTCCCAATAACTGCCATGACGCCGATCGTCACCCGCATTGACTTGAGGGCCGAAAAATCCGCATGCAACGCACCGGCAAACAGTAAAAAACTGAGCATTCCGTGCATCAGCGTTTTATTGAAATCGATTTCCTGAAGGACCCCTGAGACCCGCAGGCCGATATCCGCCGCAGGGCTGATCAAATCATAGCCGATGATCGCCAACGAGGCGGCAAGCGCAACCACCACCAGGCCAATGGTGTGGGGCAGTTTTAAAACGCGGTGATTGACGTACCCGAATAGGGCGGAAAGCCCCACAAGGATCGCGGCAATACTGAAAATGTCCATGACAGGGCCCCCCTATGGCCAACAGATCGGATCATCACCCGTTGCACTGCCCACGGCAAGCCATGAACAGGGTGTCGCTCAGCGGTATTCACCGCAAAGATCGGCACGGCCCAGCAGACGGGTGCATTCGTCCCTGGTCACGCGACCCTTGCCGACAAAATTGGCCACCAGAAAATCCACCACCTCCAAGATCGTACGGTCATCCATGGGCGGGAAACCAAACAGAGTTTCTGGACGGGGCCCAAGGGGCAAATCGTGGCAGGCAAATTCGGTGTAGGCCCCCGGGTCGAACGACGGCATCGGGGTGCCCGGCCGCCCACAGCGCACGGTCATCAGGATTTCCTCGGGGTCCAATCGGGTGCGACGCAGGCTGGGGCCGTCGGGAAATTCGCTGCCCCCGTCTTCTTTGACACCATCGGCAAACGTTCCGTGGCACGACGAACACGGCGCCAAAAGCCAAGCGTCGCGCCCGTCGTCTTGGGCCAACGCCGCCCCTGACCAAAAGCCCAGGCACACCCCAAAGGCCATCAAGGCGACATTCCGTGTGCGGCCCATGGGTCTTAGTCCTGGCCCTAGTCCTGATCCCGGCGGGGCCGCGCCGGGCCAAAAATCAGCTCCATTGGCTCGGAAATTGGACAGAAGTGGACCGTGGCCAAGGGGACGATCATGACGGCCATAATGCCGCCAAAAATATACCCCGTGGCGGTGAACCCCATCTGAAACAACGATGCCGTCACGCCAAGCCACACTGCCCCAACGGCGAAAACGAACCTTCGGCGATCTGGGCTGGGGGGCAGACGTGGGGACTTCAACAATGGACTGAGAAGACTGTTGTATAGGCGATCGAATGGGTGCGCCGATGTGAGGGCGCCGATGGCCATCATCAATGCGGCGATCCCCGTCACCAGCGGTGAGCCAAGGGCGGTGCCGACGGCAACCAGAACGACGTTCGCTGTCGGCGTGAAGCGCATCCATGGGGCCACCTGTGCGGCGGCATCGTCACCGAGGCTGCGAAACCCCTGAATATTCAATCGTCGCCGGACAAAATCAAAGCTAGCCATTGCCAAAGTCTACCGTAGATCAGACCCTGAATGAACGTTGGCTGTATGGTGGGTAGCCGTCCGTTTCGGGAAAGATAAATCCTATGAGGATTGTTGCCGCCGCCATCGCTGCTGCGATCCTGGTCGCCGGGTGTTCCGACGACCCGGCGCAAATGCTGGAGGACGCGGAAAACGCCTACTTCATCGGCGATTACCCAACCGCGGTCGCGCTGTTTACGTCTTTGGCCGAGCAAGGGGATCCCATCGCCCAAACCAGTCTCGGGTACATGTTCACCGACGGCCTGGGGGTCACCCAGGATGTCTCCCAAGGCCTGCTTTGGTTCGAATTGGCAGCGGAACAGGGCGACCCTGACGCCCAGTACAATATCGGACTGGCATTCGGTTTGGGTCGAGGGGCAACCGAGGATCCGTCCATCGCGGCGCTGTGGTACCAGCTGGCGGCGGAAAAAGGCCACGCTTTAGCCCAAGCCGATTTGGCGGATCTTTACGCTTCCGGGCGGGGGATCGCCCAAGACTTCAACTTGGCCTACACCTGGGCGGCGGTTGCGGCGGAGCAAGGGGTGTTTTCTGCCGCTGAAACCCGTGATGCGGTCGCGGGCGAGCTGTCTCCCGAGGCACTCGATGCGGCGTTCACCATGGCCCAGGAATACTGGCAGCGATACGTCGTCCCTTTCCAGAATTGACGCCGCAACCGGGCTGCTCAAACCGGTGGCTTGAATTAAACGTGATGTAGGCCGCCCAAGGTCAAGCGGCGCGGTTGGTCCCAGCCCAGCACGCGGATGGGCAGAGCGTCAGCCACCCGCATAATCGCGTAAAGCGTTGCGGATCAATCATCTTCGAAGACACCCTGTTCCGCTCCGACGTGGCAAGCGGTGCAGGCCGCCTTCGAACCGACACGTGGATCCTGGAACGCACCGTCTCGAATTTCCTCCCGGTGCTCGCGCACCCACCACGGCATCTCGGAAATCCTGACCGGCGTGTCAGCTTCGTCGAGGCCGCGCAGTACGCCCGAGCTATTCCCGCCCGCATCCGCTGCGTTCGCCACGAGATATTCGGTGATGTGCCGAGTAGTCACTGGGGCCAGGCTAGCGTTCTCGCCGAAGTGATCTTCGAGGCCGGCCACAATTTTTTGCCATGAGCGAGCGGGCAGCATGCCCGGCGGAAATGCCATATGGCATTCCGAGCATTCCGACTTCACAATCTCGTCTTGTACCGGCTGGAAATAATCGTCGTCGCTCGCTTTCGTAGGCGCTCCGTCAAACAAAACGACCGCGAGCACGGCTCCCGCGATAATGGCGACTGCGCCGGTGGAGAGGACGTAACGAGTTGAGACAGTGTCTTTCATGGCAGAGTCCTTTCTCATGTTTTAAAGGCTCGAAAAGTAGGCGATGACGTTCCCCTTCTCGTGCGCGGTACATTGGCGGCCAAGAACGGTATCGCAGTTGCGCCTGAACCACTTTTCGACCTTTTCGAGGTCGGTGAAGCGTGCCGGGTTGGCCGAGACCGCCATCGGTTCAATCGTCTTGCCAGCCCGCGTACGACCAGTGTCGGTGTGGTTGGTGCCGTGGCATGCGGTGCAGACGTTTGTGTCCGGCTGGCCACCGACCTGGGTCGTCTCGAATAGTGATTTGCCGCCTTCGGCTGAAAAATCCGTGACGCCTGCCGCATTGGCGTAAAAATCAACGATTGCTTGGCGGGCGGGATCAGCAGCCGCCATTGTCGCGACCGAAAGGGCTGCGGCGGTCAGAATTGGATAAATAATTTTCATGGTGTTGCCTCTGATGGGATGTCAATTGCGCCGGGGTAGAATCGACCCTGAGCTGCGTCGGTGTGGCAGGCTTCGCAGTTGCCGCGTACACCGACCGCTGTCCGGTCGAATACTGCTGTGGGGATATTGCGGTGGGTTTGCGTCCAAAATGGCGTCGCGGTAATCGTGAACGATTTCAGTGGATCGATTTGGCGAAAGAAATTCGCGGGCTTGGTGTCGAATGCCTCAGCCGCGTTTGCCATGAGGTACGAGGCAATGCGCTGCGTTGTTTCGGGACCAAGGCTCGCGTTTTCTCCAAAATGATCATCGAGCCCAGCCGTCAACGCCGACCAGGAAGCCCTGGGCAACAGGGTTGGATGGTATGCGTTATGGCAGTCCCCGCACTCCTCCGCATACGTTGGGTCGAGCGCCGCAGTGGGTACGCCGAGGGGGAGGCGTGCAGAGGAAACCCAAGCGAGAGAACCTAATGCCGCAAGCAGGCTTCCTGCGATCGCGATGGCCGTAACTGGTCGAGCACCTTTCATCCCGGATGCGTGATCTTTCGGGCGGGCCTCCTTCCGACCGTCCACCATCGCGCGGGCAAGATTCTCGTGGGTGCGCCAGCTTTCGAAAACTACGCCTGCAACATGCAGGGCGATCAGCACCACGAGCGCGACCGAAAAAAGTTCATGAATTACACGTACATTCCAGCCAGTCGTAAAACTGGTCGCGAACGCCAGCGGGCCAGACTTGAACACTCCGCCAAGAACAACCACACCCGTCACGGCCACTGCGACGATCAGCCCAAGCAGCGCCAAGACCATCGCTCCGCCGAGAGGATTATGCCCCCGGTGGCGTTCTGCCTTGCCAGCTGCAATTTGGGATAGATGCGCAAATATCGTACGCCGATCGGTGGCGAAGTCAGAGAACCGGGCGTGGGTGGGGCCGAGAAATCCCCAGATTACGCGCGCGACCACAAGGCCCAGGGCTGCTGCGCCGACCCAAATGTGGATGTCGATTCTGGGTGCGGCAGCGAAGAAGCCTGTTGCGGTCGCGACCACGATCGTCGCGGCCAGCGACCAGTGAAACAGACGGACGAAGCGGTCCCACACCGGCACCCGCACCGGCTTCCGGCGATCGCTGCTCTGGGCCGGAGCGGACGTCAGTGCAAGGGTCTCGTCGGCCAAGATTCCGATCCTCTACGGGATTTGGGTGCCGGCTCAGTGAGCGGCAAGAATGATTGGGAGATTGGACGACAGGCACTGACGTCGCGCTGATGGCGAATGTCAGCGATTTGTCAGGTAAAAACGCGCATCTTCAGCAATTATGAAACAGAACGGACTCCACCGCCGCGCTGTCTTGGCGACCGTCACCGGGATATTCGCGACCTTTCTGTTCGCCCATGCAGGGCTTGGGCAGGACAGGAATGACCGGAACGACGATGACGAACACGATCGGGCCCGCCAGGCGCTTCAGGATGGCCTAATACTGCCGCTTGCCGACATCTTGGCAATGGTGAAAGATCGTCTCGGCGGCGAAATTATCGGCGTCAAATTGGAGAGTGAAGACGGTCGCTACGTTTACGAGTTTAAGGTGCTCCAATTGTCCGGCCGCGTGCGCGAAATCTACGTCAATGCAATGAACGGTGAAATCCTGAAGGTCGAGGACGACTGAAGCTGATGCGAATTCTGTTGGTCGAGGACGAGCCACAGATCGCGGTTGATGTGAAGACCGCGCTGGAAGCGGAAGGCTACCTAGTCGAAAGCGTTAGCGACGGCGAAGAAGCCTGGTTTCTTGGCGACACCGAGGAATATGACCTGATTGTGCTCGACCTTGGGCTACCGACGATGGACGGCCTTGTCGTACTAAAATCTTGGCGTAACGCCGGGCGGCAAATACCGGTTTTGGTTTTGACCGCGCGTGGGACCTGGGCCGAACGCGTTGAAGGGATCGACGCCGGCGCCGACGACTATCTACCAAAACCGTTCCGAATGGAGGAGCTTCTGGCGCGGGTACGCGCACTGATCCGGCGCTCTGGCGGCCACGCGGTGGATACGATCGAGGCAGGCGCATTGAGCATCGACATGCGGCAGATGCGGGTTTCAAAATCTGGCGTGCCCCAGGCGCTTTCACCTCTTGAATACCGCCTAGTGGCCTATCTTGCCCACAACAAGGACCGCGTGGTGCCCGCTGTCGAAATATTGGTACATCTGTACGGCGACGATGATCGGCATGAAGCTAACGCACTGGAAGCGGTCGTCACCCGGCTCAGAAAGAAGCTCGGCCCCAAATCCATCGAGACGCGCCGGGGGTTTGGCTACCGAATCGCAGACGCGACCACAGGGACGGCCGATTGACCAGGGGCTCGCTGCGTTTACGGCTTCTCATCGCGGCGGCAATCTCGGTGATCGCTGCGCTGGTGCTGTCCGCCATTGGGCTGAGCTTTCTTTTTGAGCGGCAGTTCGAGCGACGCGTTGCCACCGAGCTTTCGATGCACCTCGACCAGATCGTCGCGGGTCTAGAACGAAACCCAGACGGCAAACTAATCGTTGCCAAGCCACCCGCTGATCCGCGGTTCGACCAACCAATCTCTGGCCTTTACTGGCAAATCGAGATCGATTCCAAACTACTCCGCTCCCGATCGCTCTGGGACAGCGAACTTTCTCTACCCCCCGATAGCCTCAGCGACGGCCAGATTCATCAACACCAAATACCGGGGCCCGGGGGAGAAGTTCTTTTGGTGATCGAGCGCAGCGTGTTGTTGCCGAAGCGTCTAGCGGAAGGATCGGCGCGCGTGGCTGTTGGTCTCGACAATGCCGACGTCCTGGCCGCGCGACGAGCCTTTACCAGCGATCTTGTCCCCTATCTCCTCCTGATGGCGGTGCTGCTCATCTCGGCGAGCTGGATACAGGTCACCGTCGGTCTTCGGCCGCTCGCGGCAGTGCGTGGTCGCTTGGCGGCAATACGATCGAAAACAGCCAACCGCCTCGGCACCTCCTTCCCAGACGAGGTCCGCCCGCTCGCAAAGGAGGTCGATTTACTTCTCGAAGCGCAGGAGGAGCAATTGGAGCGAGCGCGAGTCCGTGCCGGCAACCTCGCCCACGGGCTCAAAACACCGCTCCAAGTCCTTGCGGGAGATGTCGCCCGCCTGCACGAAAAGGGAGAAACGTCGATCGCAGGTAGTATCGACGAAGTTGCGAATGCGATGCGCCAACATGTCGACCGTGAACTTGCGCGCGCGCGTCTCGGAACCGGGAACGCGAACGCGTCCTCCTCTATTCACACAGTAGTTAACCGCGTTTTATCCGTCGCCAAGCGCACGCCCGATAGCGCCCAGCTTTCCTGGGAGGTGGATATACCCAATGACTTGAGCGCTTGCATCGACCCAGACGACCTAGCGGAAGCACTCGGTAACCTAATCGAAAACGCTGCGCGGCACGCCCGGACAGAGGTTCAAATCAGAGGATTAAGTGCTGATACGGCGATCACAATCACGGTTGCGGATGACGGACCGGGGATCCAGGATGAACGCTTGCCGGAGGCACTTTCCCGTGGAGGCAGGCTAGATTCGGGTGGCTCTGGAGCAGGCCTGGGCCTTGCCATTGTGCGTGACATCGCCGACGCATGGCATGGCCAACTGGAAATCAGCAATGGGCCCCATGGATTGGAGGCCCGCCTTACCTTGCCTCACGGGGCAAGATCGTAATGTTGGTTGCGGGGAAAAAGAATTGCTGTTGATCGCCGCCTAGCCGACCCAGTCAGTCCCCCGGCAACGGTGGCGGAGGGGGTGGGATTCGAACCCACGATACAGTTTCCCGTATACACGCTTTCCAAGCGTGCGCCTTCGGCCACTCGGCCACCCCTCCACAAGGAGCGCGAACTATAAGCACGGGCAGACGAATTGCAACTGACGAAAGCAGCCCGCCCATTGCCAAACGCCGCCAATGCCATAGGGTTGTGGGATGATTTTTGGACGCATTCTGGGGTGGGTGTTTCTGGCAGGGGCGCTGTTTGCCATTGCCAATGATGTTTCTCTGTCCATTAAGGCCGGGGCCTATATATCCTTGGCATTGGGGGAGCTGTGGCACACCATTCAGCCCATCAGTCTGTTGATGGTCCAAGATTGGATTCAACAGGATGACTATTTAGGCCTGCCGTGGCTGTGGGATCCCGGGATCACCACGGTCTTGCTGTGGCCCGGATGGGCGGTGCTGGGTGTATTCGGCCTGGGGCTGCAGTTCTTGTTCCGCCGTCGCCCGCGCCGATAAAGTGCCTAGTCGCCGTCCATTTTAAGGGCGGCAATGAAGGCTTCTTGGGGGATTTCAACCTTGCCAAAGGTGCGCATGCGCTTCTTCCCCTTTTTCTGCTTGTCCAACAGTTTGCGTTTGCGGCTGACGTCGCCGCCATAACATTTGGCGGTCACATCCTTGCGCATGGCCCGCACGGTTTCCCGCGCAATTATGCGGCCCCCCAATGCTGCCTGAATGGCGATCTGGAACATTTGCCGGGGGATCAATTCTTTCAGCCGTTCGCACAACGCCCGGCCCCGGGATTCGGCGCTGGCCCGATAGACGACCATGGACAACGCATCGACAGGGTCGCCATTGACCATGATGGTCATGCGCACCAGATCGCCTTCGCGATAGCCTTCGACTTCGTAATCAAAGCTGGCATAGCCGCTGGTGCCGGATTTCAAGCGGTCATAAAAATCGAACACCACTTCGTTCAGGGGCAAACGGTACGTGACCACGGCGCGGTTGCCCGCATACCCCAGGCTGACTTGTTCCCCACGACGGTCTTCGCACAGTTTTAACACCGATCCCAAATATTCTTCGGGCACCAAGATGGTCGCCGAAATCCATGGCTCTTCCAGGTGATCGATATGCACCGGGTCTGGCATATCCACGGGATTGTGCAATTCCGTGACCTTCCCGTTGGTGAGGTGGATTCGGTACACCACGCTGGGGGCCGTGGCGATTAGATCCAGATCGAATTCCCGCGACAAGCGTTCTTGGACAATTTCCAAATGCAGCAGGCCCAAAAACCCACAGCGAAATCCAAACCCCAAGGCGGCAGAACTTTCGGCTTCAAAATGAAAACTGGAATCGTTCAGCTTTAGGCGCGTCAGGCTTTCGCGCAATCGCGGATAATCCCCAGCGTCCACCGGGAACAGGCCGCAAAACACCACCGGCACACTGGGCTTGAACCCCGGCAGGGGCGCATCCGTTGGTTTGCGATCCGAGGTGATGGTGTCGCCAACAGAGGTCTGTGCGACCTCTTTGATCCCTGATGTGAAATAGCCGATCTCGCCCGGCCCAAGCTGTTTGCCAGGTTCCGGTTTTGGCTGGAACGTGCCCACCTGTTCCACGGTATGAGCGGTGCCGGCGGCCATCATCCGCACCTTCATGCCCTTGGTGAGCACCCCGTCGCGAACCCGCACCAAGATCACCACGCCCAAATAGGCGTCGTACCAAGAATCCACCAGCAATGCCGACAGAGGTGCGGCTTTATCCCCGACCGGGGGCGAAATGCGTTTGACCAATGCCTCCAACAATTCCGGCACGCCAACGCCGGTTTTTGCCGAAATGGGAATGGCGTCGGATGCATCCAGGCCAATCACATCGGTGATTTGCTGCTTTACCCGTTCGGGTTCCGCCGACGCCAGATCGGTTTTGTTCAGCACCACAATGATTTCGTGATCGGCTTCCACGGCCAAATAGGCGTTCGCCAATGTCTGCGCTTCGACCCCCTGGCTGGCATCCACCAATAAAATTGAGCCTTCGCACGCCGCCAAGCTGCGGGAGACTTCGTAGGAAAAATCCACATGGCCGGGGGTATCCATCAAATTCAGAACATAGTGCTCGCCATCCTGGGCGGTGTATTCCAGGCGCACAGTTTGGGCCTTGATGGTGATGCCGCGCTCGCGCTCGATGTCCATGGAATCCAGGACTTGCTCCTGCATGTCCCGGGATTCTAGGCCCTCGCAGGCCTCGATCAATCGATCCGCTAGGGTCGATTTTCCGTGGTCGATGTGGGCGATGATCGCGAAATTTCGGATGTTGGAAGGTTTGACAGCGCCCATCAGGTTCTAAGGGTGCCCCCGGTCGCCTTGGCCACGGCATCCACGATCTTTGTGGCGATGGCTTCGATTTCCGCGTCGGTAAAGGTCTGCTCGGCGGGCTGCAAGCGCACCGCAAGGGCAATCGATTTCTGACCCTCCGCCACGCCTTCGCCGGTGAACACATCGAACAGGGTCACGTTGGTGATCGCCGGATCGGCCCGCTGGGCGGCATTCATGGCGTCGGCCCCCCGCACATCGGCGTCCATTAGAAACGCGAAGTCTCGTTCCACGGCGGGCAGGTCCGGTGCGGAATACCCGGTCTTCGCGGTTTTGACCTTGCCCTTTTTCGATTTCGCCTGGGGGATGCTGTCCAAGAAAACCTGGAACCCTACGGCGGGGCTTTTAATGCCCAATGCTGCCAACACGCCGGGATGCAATTCCCCGAAAACCCCCAACGGATTTTGCGGCCCCAATTGAATGGTCCCCGATCGACCGGGGTGATACCAAGCCGGCGCCGTTGCCTCGATCTTCAGCTTGGCCACCGGTGCCCCGGCTGCGGCCAACGCCGAAAAGGCATCGGCTTTCGCATCAAAGGTATCCGCGGCCCGCGTTTCCGCGCCCCATTGGCGGGGGACTGCCGCGCCAATGCGCACCCCGGCAGCTTCGGTGATTTGATCCGAAGGGCCGGTGCCGGAATAGGCCGGACCGACTTCGAACAGCCCGAAATCTTCGGCCCCGCGATCCAGGTTGCGTCCCGCCGCCGCCAACAAATTGGGCAGGGCGCTGGGGCGCATGACATCCAATTCGGAACTGATGGGATTGGCCAAGCGCAGGGTTTGGCTGCCACCGCCGAATTGTTCTGCCAATTTTTGTGATGTGAACGACCAGGTCACGGCTTCCAACAGCCCCTGGGACGCCAACGCCCGGCGGGCGGCGCGGGCGCGCAACTGACGTGGGGTCAAAACTGGCTGGGCAATTGCTGATTTACCGCGCAAAGGCACCGCCGGAATTTTATCGAACCCATGAACGCGTGTGACTTCTTCCACCAAGTCGGCTTCACCGCCCACATCCGATCGCCACGGCGGCACCGTCACGTTGAATGGGTCAGCACCCTGATCAACGGCGAACCCCAAGCGTTCTAAAATTTCGGCCGACTGGGCGCCGGTCAATTCAACGCCACCCAATGCCGCCACCCGGCCGGGGCGCAAGGTCACGGTTTTTTCCCAGGCGGGAATTTTCCCTGCGGTCACCAATTCGCTGGCTTCGCCGCCACACAATTCCAAAACCATGCGAGTGGCTTCTTCCAATCCGGGCACGGTGAATTCTGGATCCAGTCCCCGTTCGAACCGATACCGGGCATCGGATTCAATTTGGTAGCGCCGCCCGGTGCTGGCTGTGCGCACGGGATCGAACAGGGCGGATTCAATGAATACTGTTTTGGTTTCTGGCGTGCACCCCGTGGACTCGCCACCGATGACGCCACCCATGGCCAGTGCCCCGCTATCATCGGCGATGACCGTTACCTGATCATCCAGTTCGTATTCTTTGCCGTCCAAGGCGAAGACTTTCTCAGCTTTCGTGGACAATCGCACATGCAGCCCGCCATCGATTTTGTCGGCGTCAAAAACGTGAAGCGGCCGGCCAAAGGCAAAGGTCATGTAGTTGGTGATATCGACCAAGGCTGAAATGGGGCGCAGGCCAATGGCTTGCAAACGTTTTTGTAGCCACGCCGGACTGGGGCCGTTCGTGACACCGCGCACGGCTCGGCCAACGAAAAAGGGACAAGGTGCCGGGCCATCGTCGTCGGGGTTTTTATTGAACCGCAATTCGACACTGATGGGGCTGGGGAAATTTCCCGGGATCGCCTGGATGCCGTGATCTTTGAACGTACCCAAACCACCCCCCGCCAAATCCCGAGCAATGCCGTGGACCCCCAAACAGTCCTGACGGTTAGGGGTAATGGCAATGTCGATCACCGGATCGTCCAGGCCCAAGATTTTGGCAAAGGGCTCGCCCACGACAACGTCGTCATCCAATTCGATGATGCCGTCGTGTTCGTCGGACAAGCCCAATTCACGTTCCGACAACAACATGCCGTTGCTTTCAACGCCGCGGATTTTCGATTTGCGCAGTTTGAGCCCGGTGCCGGGGATGTGTGACCCGGACGGTGCAAAAACCCCGACCATGCCAGTGTGGGCATTCGGTGCGCCGCAGACCACCTGGATCACGCCGTCATTGGTTTCGACCGTGCAGATTTGAAGCCGATCGGCTTCCGGGTGCGGCTTGGCCTCGATTACCTTCGCAGTGGTGAACGCCGCCATTGCCGCGGTGGGATCTGTGACCCCTTCGACTTCCAATCCCAAACTGGTGAGAGTGTCGGTGATGGTGTCCAACGTGGCGTCGGTATCAAGATGGTCGCGCAGCCAATCCACTGTGAACTTCATCGGGCCAGCCCCGCCGCCAAGGTGGGGATGTCCAATGGGTCAAATCCGTAATGGCGCAACCAGCGCACATCGCCATCGAAAAACGATCGCAAATCGGCGATGCCATATTTCAACATGGCGATGCGGTCGATGCCCAAACCAAATGCGAACCCCTGCCAAACGTCGGGGTCAACACCAGCGTGTTTCAGCACTTTCGGATGGACCATGCCGCAGCCCAAAATTTCCAGCCAATCGTCTCCGCCACCGATGCGCAATTCCCCATTGACCCGGGAACAGCCGATATCCATTTCCGCCGACGGTTCCGTAAACGGAAAATGGCTGGGGCGAAACCGAAATGGCAAATCTTCGATGCCAAAAATGGTGCGGGCGAAATCGACCAAGCAGCCTTTTAGATGACCCATGTGGATGTCCCGGTCGATGGCCAGGCCTTCGATCTGATGAAACATGGGAGTGTGGGTTTGGTCGGAATCGCTGCGATAGGTGCGCCCCGGGGCAATGATCCGGTGGGGCGGCTCGTTCGACTGCATGTGGCGGATTTGGACCGGCGAGGTGTGGGTACGCATGACCAATTTTTCGTCGTTGGCTTCTTGGTCCAAATAAAATGTGTCGTGCATTTGCCGGGCGGGATGTTCCGGCGGAATATTCAAGGCGGTGAAATTATGGAAATCGTCTTCGATGTCGGGGCCTTCCGCCACGGCGAATCCCATGTCAGCGAAAATCGCGGTGATTTCTTCGACCACTTGGCTGACCGGGTGAATGCGGCCGTCGGGTCGCGGACGTGCAGGCAACGTCACATCAATTGTTTCGCCGCCCAGACGGGCCAGCATTTCCGATTGATCCAGTTCGGTTCGCCGGCTGTCCAACGCCAAAGCGACTTTGTCTTTGGCCTGATTGAACCGTTGACCCAGTGCTTTGCGGTCTTCCGGTGCCGCCTGGCCCAAGGTCTTCATCAGACCCGTCACAGCGCCTTTGCGCCCCAAGGCAGCCACCCGCAGATCTTCCAGGGCTGCCGTGTCGCCGGCTTCAGCGATTTGGGTCAAAAAGCTTGTCGTAATCGTATCGACGTCATCCATGGCCGTATCCTAACGAATTTCCCGACCGCCTAAAGCCCAGAGTGCCTAAAGAAAAAGGGCCTCGGCGGCCCTTTTTGTCGGATTGGTTTGACGGCAGCCCGATGAACTTTAAGCTGCCGCACCCAATGCCGATTGGACCTCTTCTGCCAGGGTCTTAAAAGCCTCAGGATCCCGCACCGCGATGTCGGCCAGCACTTTGCGGTCCAACTCGATTCCAGCGATCTTAAGGCCGTTGATAAATCGGCCATAGGTCAGGCCGTTCAGGCGGGCCGCTGCGTTGATCCGCTGAATCCACAGACGGCGAAATTGGCGCTTGCGCGCGCGACGGTCGCGATAGGCGTATTCCCCTGCCTTATCGACCCGCAACTGGGCAATGCGAATATTGGACTTATTGCGGCCATGGAATCCCTTGGCAGCTTTAAGAATTTTGGCGTGACGCGCCCGGCGGGCACCAGCATGTGTTGATCGGGACATTGTTAACCCGTGTTAGCCGTAGGGAATGAGTTTTTTCACGTGTTTGGCGTCTTGAGGTGCCAAAATTCGTGTGCCGCGACTGTTGCGCAGCTGCTTATTGGTACGCTTGATCATACCATGTTGTTTTCCGGCCTGGCTGGCGCGCACTTTGCCACTGGCAGTCAGGCGGAAGCGCTTTTTGGCGCCGCTTTTGGTCTTTAGCTTTGGCATTGGTCAAATTCCTTCGCCCCGGCGCGCACGTTGGCCACCGGAAGGCACCGGGTTATAGCCACTGAACCGCCGTTACGCAAGGATTGTGCACAGTAAATGAGTAAAATCCTTTTCCTTGCCAATCCCCTCCGACGCCCTTATATATGAACAATTGTTCATATATTTAGATGTACGGGCCGATGGTGGATCTGGATCCAGACAAAGTCACGGAGTTGGCAGAGATGCTTTCGATCATGGGAGAGCCCAATCGATTGCGGATTATTCTGGCTTGCCTGGAAACCGAACGCGCCGTGGGGGCCCTGGCCGTCGACCTTGAATTGTCGCCGTCGCTGGTGAGCCACCACCTGCGTTTGTTGCGGGCTGCCCGAATTTTGAAGGGCCGCAGGGCCGGCAAAAACGTCTTCTACACCGCCGCAGACGACCACGTGCGGTCCATGGTCACCGATATGACCGACCATGTGATGGAGGCGTCACAGTCCGACCATGCATGACGTCGCCGAAGAAAAAGCCCCAACTGACCCCACGTTCGCGCGAATTTTGTGGCTGGCGTTGGTGGCCAATTTTGCCATGTTCGTTATCGAGGGCACGGCTGGGGTTTTGGCCAACTCGTCATCGCTGCAGGCCGACGCCATCGATGCTCTGGCCGACGGCATGACCTATGCCCTGACCCTGTATGTGGCGGCCCGATCGTTGCTGTGGCGGG
>JABHVE010000088.1 GCA_018658465.1 Alphaproteobacteria bacterium | reverse complement strand
CGATAACGCGGTGGCGGTGGCATGGGCGGCGGCAGCCAAAATTGCCGACGGGATGACCTCGCTTCGGATCGATTCGACAATGCCGCCCAGCAGCTCGACGCGGCCCTGAATCCGGGCCAATTCCGCATCCCTCGCCCGGGCTTCGGTCACATCCCGACAGACGCCCCGCGCACCTTTGTATTCGCCGTCGGTCCCGAAAACCGGCATTGCGCTCACCAACAAACACGCCGATGCCCCGTCCGCCCCCAACAGGTTTACTTCGGCGTCTTCCAATTGAACCCGGGTATCAAAGGGGAAAATCTCTGGCTCTGGCACCGCCCGATCCAACATTTCGTACGCCAAGCGCCCATTCAGTTCGGCAACGGAGTACCCCAATGCACCGCGCGGGGAGACGAACCCGAATTCGCCTTGATCGCTGGTTTCCCAGGCGAAATCGGACGAGCACATGACCAAGTCACGGAACAGTTTTCGCGATTCGACCAAGGCCGAGATGATTCCCCGTTCCACGGTTGTTTCACGGCCCAACACCAGCACCCTGGCCGCGCCATCGGGCCCTGTCACCGGCAGCACGCTAACTGCCACGGCCGAGGGACTACCGTCGGCATCTTCGATTTTGATTTCCAGGGCCGTAGCGTGGTTATCCGCCAAGGCGTTGGACAGAGCCGCCCGCAAGGGTAAGTCCGAGCCCTGCACCAGGGCATTTGCCAACCCGGCACCCAGCGGATTTGACGCGACGACGCGGCCCCTTTGGTCCACCAGGACGCCGGCACCCGGATAGGACTCCAAGATTTCTTCCGGTGCCAAAGAATGCAAAGACCCCCCAGGCTCCAAGCGTTGGAGGGCGTTTGTCAGCTCACCCGCTTGGGGAGCCTTGTCAA
Organism: Alphaproteobacteria bacterium; assembly: GCA_018658465.1. Taxonomy (GTDB): domain Bacteria; phylum Pseudomonadota; class Alphaproteobacteria; order UBA2966; family CAIVPW01; genus JABHVE01. The sequence continues at coordinate 24,924 of JABHVE010000088.1, read as the reverse complement.
TTTTTTCTACCTTAGCCAATCGGTCACTTCGAATTGCTTCGTCCAAGATGACTACGAATTGCTACCCGGCGGCGGTGTTGGCTTTGGGAATAGATTTGATGGACAAAATCATTCCAGGTTTGCCGAACAGATAGCCCTGCCCGTAATTCACCCCAACTTGGTGAAGGAAGTCTGAAACTTCTTCGGTTTCAACATATTCGCCAACGGTCTGAATCCCCAAATCGCTGCACAAAGACGCCATGGATTTCAGAAAAACCTTGCCATTGGGGGTGGTGAAGGCTTCGCGAACATAGATGCCATCGATTTTTACGTAATCGACTTCCAAGGCACGCAAATATTGGAACGCTGCCGCCCCCGCGCCAAAATCATCCAGACACACATGGTGGCCCAGACCGCGCAGGCTTTGAAGAAATTTATTGGTGGATTCCAAATCGGTGATTTTTGATGATTCGGTGACTTCGAACATCAGTTCTTCGCGGATGCTGGCACAGCCTTTTAGAATCTCGTGGAGTTCTTCGACAAAGGCCGGGCTTTCCAGGGAACGCCCGGACAAGTTCACGGCGATACTGAGCCGATCCCCCTTTAAGCGCGCAGTCTTGATTTTGGTAATGACCTTTTTTGCCATGGCGATATCGAAATCGCCGATGACGCCGACTTCCTCGGCGAACGTAATGAATTGAAAGGGCGATGAATCCGAGCCCATGGATCGCAGACGAGCCAGGGCTTCGTAATGGTGGATGGAACGGTCGGACAAATCGATGATGGGCTGGAACAACACATCGAACGTTCCTTCGGCAATCACCGTCTTGAAGGTGGCGATTTTTTCCCGGGTTTCGTCCAACATTTGTTTATAGCCGTCGGACAATTGGTCGATGGTGAAGTCGCCGTGGGATTCCGAAAATTTGTTGATGGTGTACAGCAGCGCCCGGGCGTTATCGGATTCGGACATCTCGCCTTCCAGATCAACCGTGGAGCTGGCCACTTCCAGGCCTTCGCCCTTTGGATCGGCTTCTTTGACCGTGGCGGCGATGGTTTCCTGCAAGGCGGAAACATCCAGATCGGCATCGTGGACCAGGCCGAATTTGTCGTCGTCCAGACGGCCAGCAGATTCACCGTTGACGGAATTCGCTTTCATATGGGCAGCGATGTTCGCCACCAAGTCATCGGCGTCTTCGGAATCCATGCGATCGCGCAGTTTGTCGATCCCGTCCAGATCCAACAGGGTCATGTTATAGGGCCGTCCACCCTCGCTGGCGGCGGACATGGCTTTTTGCGCCATTTCCCCAAAGGCGCCCTTTTCCAGCAGCCCGGTTTCGGCGTCCATATCTTCTTGTTGCTTGGCGCTCACTTCCCCCATCCGCCGGGCGCTGAGGGCCACAAAGGTGCGGCCCCCGTGGATTGGCAAATGGGTGCCGAACGCCACCACCCGTAATTGTTTGCGGCCCTTTGGCGAGACCCGCAGGCCCAAGGGGCCAAACCGTCCTTGGGCTACGGCAGTGGCCAGGGCGGCTTTCAGCAAGGGTCGGTCGGCTCTTTCAACCAAGCCAAGCATCCCTTTGCCTTCCAGGTCTTCGGGCTTGGCCCCGGCGAGCCATTGCACGGCACCCGACGCATGCTGGATGACCCGATCGGTATCGATTTCCAGAAAGGCGTCGGCAGACGCGAATGCAAAGGCCACGAACCGATCACGTTCGTAACGCAGGTCCGCCGTGCTCTCGCCGCCCTCACTCATTTCTTGGAACGCCCACGATTGTGTGTCAGTGCTGTGACACCGTTTTTAGATCCCACCCAAGACTTAGCATACTGTGGCACCCATGAACGAACCTCTTGGCCATAATGGGAATATGGATATTGGTGAGGAATTGCCGCACGCCCCCCGGTTGAAGGACGTGGAGACATGGGTCTTTGACCTGGACAACACTCTGTATCCCCCGTCCTCAAACCTTTTCGAGCAAATCGATGTGCGGATCGGCGCATTTTTGCAAGAATTTTTGGACCTTGGGGCCACCGATGCCCGGACACTTCAAAAACAATATTTTCGCGACTACGGCACCACCCTACATGGATTGATTCAAAATCATGGGACCGACGCCCGGGCGTTTTTGGACTTCGTCCACGACATTGATTTTTCCCTGATCCCCGCCGACCCCGACTTGGCCCAAGCCATTGAAAAGCTGCCCGGGCGCAAAATAATTTTCACCAATGCAGACGTTTTCTATTCCAATCGGGTGATGGCGCGGATCGGCGTCTCAGAGCTTTTTGACGGGATTTTCGACATCGAAGCGGCGGATTTTGTCCCCAAACCCCACATGACCACCTATCAGCGGATGCTGGCGACCCATGACATTGATCCCCATACCGCCGTGCTGGTGGATGACCTGCCGAAAAATTTGATCCCCGCCGCCGCACTGGGCATGACCACGGTGTGGATGCGCAATGACCATTGGACCGAATCGGAAGCCCCCACACGGCTGGCGGAATTCGATCATGTGGTGGATCATTTGGCCGATTGGTTGAATGGCATAGGCTAGGAGTCGGAACCGCCGCCAATGGTGCGGAGCACCGATTTACCCAATGGTGCGGAGCACCGATTTACAATGGTACAGGCCACTTGCCCCGGCTATGGTCACGGCCAAGTTGAGCCCCACCACCACCGCATGCGTTTAGGGAGATTTTTTGGTGTCTGATCCGTTGCAAGCCACTATCGAAGCCGCCTGGGAGGACCGGGATGCAATTAATTTGGAAACAACCGGCGATGTTCGGGACGCGGTGACCGCGGTCCTGGATGGGCTGGATTCCGGGGCCATGCGGGTCGCCGAAAAGGTTGATGGGGATTGGATTACCCACCAGTGGCTGAAAATGGCGGTGTTGCTGTCGTTTCGCATGAATGATTCCGTGCCCATCAGCGGCGGCCCCGCTGGATCCACGTGGTTCGACAAGGTCCCACCAAAATTCGCCGGTTGGGACGAAGCCAGATTTCGGGCGTCGGGCATCCGCGCCGCGTCCGGGTGCGTCATTCGCCATTCGGCCTATGTGGCCCCCGGTGCCGTGTTAATGCCGTGCTTTATGAACTTAGGGGCCAGGGTGGATTCGGGTTCCATGATCGATACCTGGGCCACCGTTGGCAGCTGCGCCCAAGTTGGCAAGAACGTGCACATATCCGGCGGTGCCGGGATTGGTGGGGTTTTGGAGCCCCTGCAAGCCGGGCCGGTGATTATCGAAGACGAAGCCTTCATCGGCGCCCGATCCGAGGTCGCCGAAGGGGTAATCGTCGAGGAAGGTGCTGTGTTGGCCATGGGGGTGTTCATCGGCGCGTCCACCCGCATCGTCAATCGCACCACCGGCGAAGTGCATATGGGCCGGGTTCCGGCCTATTCCGTCGTGGTTCCCGGCACCTTGCCGGGCAAGCCATTGCCCGACGGCAGCCCGGGGCCGAATTTGGCCTGTGCCGTGATCGTCAAACAGGTGGACGCCCGCACCCGGTCTAAAACCTCGGTCAACGAGCTGTTGCGGGATTAGTCTGCCGCACAATACCCAATCATGGCGGACACAATCCTTAATGCGGTTACCCTGTCGGCGGATTTGATCCGCTGCCAGTCCGTGACCCCCGTGGATGACGGCGCGCTTGATGTGATGATGGCAGCCTTGAAGCCATTGGGATTCGATTGCACCGACATGACCTTTGACGAAGGCGGCGTTGCGGTGCGCAATTTGTTCGCCCGCATTGGCGACAGGGGCCCCCATTTATGTTTCGCCGGGCACACCGATGTGGTGCCGGTGGGGGATACCGCCGCATGGACCGTCGATCCCTTTGGCGGCGATGTCCGTGACGGATTTTTGTGGGGTCGCGGGGCCACCGACATGAAGGCGGCAATCGGCTGTTTCGCCGCCGCCGCGTCGCAAATCTTGGCAGAAAATGGTGGCCAGCCCAGCGGATCCATCAGTTTGTTGATCACCGGCGACGAAGAAGGCCCCGGCATCAACGGCACCAAAAAGGTTTTGAAATGGATGGCCGACAACGGCCACACCCCGGACGCCGCCATTGTCGGGGAGCCCACAAACCCCACGACCATGGGCGAAATGATGAAGATCGGCCGCCGGGGTTCCATGGTCGGGCGACTGACTGTCCATGGCACCCAAGGCCATGCGGCATACCCCCAATTGGCCGACAATCCGATACCGCGCTTGGTGGCCATGGTGTCGGCATTGACCAACGCCACGTTGGATTCCGGGTCGGCCGAATTTCAGCCATCGAATTTGGAAGTCACCACCATCGACGTGGGCAACCCGGCGGTGAACGTGATCCCCGCCCAGGCACGGGCCATTTTCAACATTCGGTTCAATGACCAGCAGACGTCAAAGGCGTTGTCGACATGGTTGCGGGAACAATGCGATGGGGTCGACGGAAAATACGATTTGGACATTCACGTTTCGGGAGAATCCTTTTTGTCACCACCGGGACCTTTCCACGATTTGGTGGCGGGGGCTGTGGAGCAGGTTTTGGGTGTGACCCCCGAGCGCAGCACCAGCGGCGGAATATCCGACGCCCGGTTCGTCAAGGAGTACTGCCCGGTGGCGGAATTCGGATTGATCACCGAAACGGCCCACAAGGTGGACGAACGGGCGTCATTGGATGACATGGAAAACCTGGTGGCAATTTACGCCGACATTCTACGCGGGTTCTTTGCGGCCAATGCCTGACACCCGCGAAATTCTGGCGTCGATCCAAGGGGCCTATTTGCTGGCGCGGTTTGACGCCTCCGGCATGAATTTTTTCAACATCTCCAACGACGGGTTCTGGCGATCGTTTGGCGCTGCGGTGGTCATTGCCCCCGTGGTCTTGGTCACCATGTTGGCGTTTTATGCGGGATCCGACATCAACCCCCTGCGCATCGCCGTGGTCGAATTCGGCCAATATGTGGCGGGTTGGGCAGTGTTCCCGGTGGTGATGATTTTTGTCGCCCGCTCCATGAACCTGACCGATCGCTATGTGGGATACATCATCGCCTATAACTGGTCGTCGGTGATTCAGGTGGCATTGTTCGCGCCCCTGAATTTGGCTTTGTCGTATTCCGGGGCGTCATGGTTGCTGGAATTCATGTGGCTGTCGGCGATGGTCTTCGTGATCATCTATTTGATTTTCATCGCCAAGACCGCCCTTGGGACCACGTTGTCCATCGCCATCAGTCTGGTGGGGTTGGACTTGCTGTTGACGCTAGTGATCATTTTAGGCACTTCGGATTTGCTTTAATCCGGGTACACCACCCGGGACAGATACAGACCATGGGCAGGGGCCGTGGGGCCGCACGCCGCACGATCCCTGGATTCCAAGGCATCCGATACGTCATCCGCAGACATTTTGGCTTCGCCCGCGCGCACTAATGTTCCGGTCAGGGCCCGCACCTGGTTATGTAAAAACGATCGGGCCTGGGCAGTGACGAACACCCGTTCATCGCGCCGTTCCACCGTCAGAACGTCCAGTGTCTTCACCGGGGATTTGGCCTGGCAGTGAGCCGACCGAAAAGTCGTGAAGTCGTGCTTTCCCACCAAGCGATCCGCCGCCTCTTGCATCAGACCTGCATCCAATTCCGGCAACACATGCCACGCCCGATCACGGTCCAGGGCCGGAGCGGCCACGCGATTAACGATGCGATATTCATAATGCCGGGCAAGCGCGGAAAACCGCGCATCGAAATCATCCCCGACCCGTTGCGCAGTCAGAACGGCGATGTGGCGGGGCCCGTCTGAATTGCGGCGCAGGTGATCGTTCAAGGCGTCGCGCACGGTTTTCTGTGCCGGGGCTTCCGCCAAATCAAAATGGGCGACCTGACCCAAGGCGTGAACCCCGGCGTCGGTGCGCCCCGCGCCAAAAACTGTCACGGCCTGACCGCAAAACCCATGCAACGCTTCCTCCAGGGCCTGTTGAATCGATGGCCCATTTTCCTGACGCTGCCAGCCCGACAATCCGGTGCCATCGTATTCGACGGTGATGCGATACCGTGTCATGAACGCAGACTTGTTCCCACGGGCACGCGTGCCCCGCGCAGGAAATCCGCCGCATCCATGGCCCCCTTGCCCGCCCGTTGCAGGCGGGTCAGGCGCAAGGCACCGTCGCCGCAGGCCACGGTCAGCCTGTCATCCAAAACTTCGCCGGGGGTGCCGGGCAGCGCTGAAATCGGCTCAGCTGCCAAGACTTTGATGCGAGCGCCGTCGAATTCGAACCAGGCACCCGGTGCGGGAGAAAGCCCCCGCACATGGCAATCCAGTTCGCTGGCCGGGCGAGTCCAATCGATACGACCCTCGGCCTTGGTGAGCTTGGGGGCATGGGTGGCACCGTCGGCGGGCTGAGGCGTCGCACCCAAGGAGCCGTCATCAAGGCCCCCTAAGGCCTCCACCACCAGCGCCGCACCGCGATCAGCGAAGGCGTCGTGGAGGACGCCAGCCGTGGGTCGATCCCCCACGTCGATCGTCTCGGCAATCAATATGGGGCCAGTATCCATGCCCCGATCCATTTGCATGATGGTGACGCCGAACACCTGGTCCCCCGCCAGGATCGCCCGATTGATGGGGGCAGCGCCGCGCCACCGGGGCAACAACGAGCCATGCAGATTGATGCAGCCCAGTCGCGGAGCGTCGATCATGGCAGCGGGCAAGATTTGGCCATAAGCGGCCACCACCGCGGCATCCAGGCCCAGGTCGGCGAACGCGGCGTGCTCATCGGCTGATTTGAGGCTAGGCGGGGGCCGAACTTCTAGGCCCATGGTCTGGGCCGCCACATGGACCGGCGATGGCCGGGTGGATTGCCCCCGCCCCGACCGCCGTGGCGGTTGGGCATAAACGCAGGCAATGTCATGGCCAGCGGCGACCAGGGCGTTGAGCGTCGGCACAGAAAATTCCGGTGTGCCCATGAATGCCAAGCGAAGGGTCATTGGATAGCGCTCTAGGCGTCGGCGGGCTGTTTTTGCCTTCGCACTTTCAGCAGCCTGCGCAAAATGATATCGCGTTTGATCTTCGACAGATGGTCCACGAACAGCACACCTTCCAGGTGATCCATTTCGTGCTGAATGACCCGCGCCGTGGTGCCGCCGCACTGCAATGTCTGGGGCTTTCCGTCCCGGTCCAAGAACTTCACGGTGATTTCGTCCGGGCGTTCCACGTTTTCAAACTGGTCAGGCAAGGAAAGACAGCCTTCTTCGATCAACACATCTTCATCGGATTCAAATGTGATTTCCGGGTTGACCAGGAACAAAGTTTCCGGCGCGTCTTCTTCCCGATCAGCTTCGCGCACCCCAACAACGATGGCCCGTACGGGCGATCCCACCTGGACCGCCGACAACCCAATGCCCGGTGCGGCGCGCATGGTTGCCACCATGTCGTCCAACAGTTTGCGGGTGTCATCGTCCACCCGGTCCAACGGTTTGGATTTCGCCTTTAGCCGTCGGTCAGGGGCGGTGATGATGGGAAGAATGGCCATGGGTCATAGGTATGCCTGGGCTGTGAGCCCGTCAAGCGGGGCTTGCACCCGGACAAGGACCTCTCCATATATCGGGAAATCGCTGGATCGGCATTTTGCCGAAATCGCACAAGGAGTTTTTGATGCTGAGTTTGAACGTGGGCGCATGGATCGCCCAAGGCATGTTGGCGGCCATGTTCGGCATGGCCGGTATGATGAAAAGCACGCGGCCCATGGATGGGCTGGCCGAGCGAATGGAATGGGTCAAGCAGTACAAGCCGTCGACCGTGCGATTGATTGGCTTGGTGGAAGTTGCCGGGGCCCTGGGCATGGTCTTGCCCATGGTCACGGGAATTCTGCCGTGGCTGACACCGTTGGCGGCCATTGGCTTCGCCGCCATTCAGATCCTGGCACTCCCCGTGCATTTGCGTCTGGGCGAAATGAAAATAATCCCGATGAATCTGGCGTTGCTGGGCTTGTCTTTGTTCGTGGTTTGGGGCCGCTGGGGTCTTATTTTCTGACGATCAGATTCACGCGAACGGCAAGAGCCGCCCGCGATCTGCTCCTATTTTCTGACGATCAGATTCACGCGAACGGCAAGAGCCGCCCGCGATCTGCTCTCTGTTGCCAATATAGCTAGAAATAGTACGCCACCCGGGCAACGAACGAGTCTTGGCCCGCGCCAAATTCGCTGGTGGTATCACCCTGGAAGAACTGCGCCGAAAACGACACATCCACGTCTTGGGAGGCCGACCAGGAAAGGCTGGGGATCACCACCCGGCTGCCGCTTTGGGTATCAAAAAGCGCGGTAAAGCCCGCCCGCCATATGTAGGTGATGTCGTAGCCCGTAGTGAACGCCCACAAATCCCGATTGCGGCTGTTGATGCGGTCGGGGGCGAGGCCCAACGGCGCATTTCCCGTGGCCGCGCCATTGCGGAAATATTCTACGGAAAAGGCCACGGACTGGTCCAGGAATTCTGGCTGGAAAATGGCGTCAACGCCCACGGCCACCTGAGCATAGCGCTCGGAATTTTTCGGCCACCCCGCCGTGGCTTCCAAATGCCAGCCGCCCCAGGACAAATTGCCCGCCAAATCCAGGCCGACCACCTTTTCGTTTTCGATGCCGCCAACCAATAGGGCGTAATCGGTCTCGCCGATGGTGTCCCGCCAGCGCACGGCCACTTTGCGCGACACCCCGCGTTTGGCGACACCCGGCGCGAACACCATTTGCAACGATCCAAATCGACCAACAAAACGTTCGGCGGACAGGGCATCGGAGCCGGTTTTTTGCCCGGATTCCAATGCCGTGGCCGATGTGGGGTTGAACCGGTCGGTTGGGTTCCAAACCCGGCCAGACCCCCAGGCCACCCGTTGGCGGCCCAAGATGAGCCGCCAGTTGTCGGTTTCATAGGCCACCGAAGCGCGGAAGATTTTGTGCCGCCACAGATACGATCCGCCGCTGGTGACATCCCGGCCGCCATCAAAAAGCGTCGGTTCGATCGCCGATGTTAGAAGCGCGAATTCCGGGCTTTTGACTAGGCCGCCGCCGGTGATTTCGTTGTCATAGGCGATGCGCCAGGACAGGTCTGCGTCGCCCAGGGTACGGCCCCCGTCTAATTCCAAACGGAGGCGGGCGGTGGCCGAATTGATCGGGCGCTTGGCGGAATTTTTAGACCGCCAAACCAGAGTACTGACGGTGCCAAAAAGCTCCCCCACAGCGCCAAGATCGGCAGCCACGGTGGTTTGGGGCGCAAACGTTATCCCAACAGCAACCGCAATCGCCGGGGCCCAGCGGGCCATTGGGAGCACGATTTGACCAAATGGGACCATTTGACCGGAGTTATGTTCCGTCGTGGCTAGGTGCGCTTTTGAAGGCGATGCCCAACATCGGCGAGGAAGCGTAACGACTCCACGGCGAAAAAGAACCCGGCCTTCGGTGGGGCAAATCGTCTCCCTGGGTTCGTTGCAACGCTCGCCCGATGGCACCGCATCGCGCATCGCGTAGCGCCTGCCCATGAAACCGATTAGCCACCATCAAATTGATTCCATTTGGTCAATTCGTGCTCTTAGCCCTTGGTTTCGTCGCTGGCGATGCGGCCGTCCTGCATCTGGATCAGCCGCTTCGCCCGGGAAATCACGTCGGGATCATGGGAAGCAAAAATGAACGTCGTGTTGTGGGTCTCGTTGAGTTCCACCAGCAAATCCAGCAACTCGGTCGCGGTGGTGGAATCCAGGTTCGCCGTGGGTTCATCGGCCAGCACAATATCCGGGGCCGCCGCCAAAGCACGAGCGACTGCCACACGTTGTTGTTGGCCACCGGAAAGCTGGTCAGGGCGGCGTTTGCCAAACCCGCCCAGGCCCACTTCTTCCAACCATTTGTCGGCGCGCTCAAGGCGTTCTGCCTTTGCCATGCCTTGGAGTTCCAATACATAGGCGACGTTTTCCCGAGCCGACAACACCCGGATCAGATTATAGGCTTGGAACACAAACCCAATGTGGCGCAGGCGGAACAAGGCCCGCTTGTTTTTCGACAGCTGTTGGTATTCTTCCCCGTGGATGCGAACGGTGCCGGAATCCGGCATATCCAACGCCCCCAGCATATTCAGCAATGTGGTTTTGCCAGACCCGGAACGCCCGGCCAGGACCAAGAATTCGCCCTTTTCAACTTTCAAGTTGACCCCATCCAGGGCCTTTACGCTGACTTCCCCCAGGCCATAGACCTTCATCAGATCCTTGGTTTCGATTAATGCCATGGCCTAGAGCCTGATCAGACAATATGGAGTCAATTTGATGGCGGCAAATCGGCTTTCCGGGCAGACGCGGCGCGAAGCGCGATGCGGTGCCATCGGGCGAGCGTCGCAACGAACCCGGGGAGCCGATTGGCCCCACCGAAGGCCGGATTCTTTTGCCCCGTGGCGTTGTTGCGCTTCCTTGCCGATGTGTCGCATCGCCATCAAAAGCGCGCCTAGCCACGATGCAAAATAATTTCGGTCAAATGGTTTCATATTGTCTGATCAGCCTCTAAATCTGCCTCATAGCTTCAACAGGATTGAGTTTGGTGGCCCGCCATGCGGGCAGTACGCCGGCCAACAGGGCGGTGATGGCGATCGTCGCCAATATGTAGACGGTGATTTTCAAGTCCATCACCGGATGGATGATTGGGTCCATGTAAAGCGAGCTGAGGCTTTCGGTGAACGCCGTCAGATCAATGCCGCGCTTGCCATAGATGGCGGTGAGAATGGCCGCGCCGCCGTATCCCAACGCCCCACCGATGGACACCAACACTGTGGTTTCCCACAACAGCATGGCAAAAAGCTGACGTCGTCCGGTGCCCAGGGCCTCCATTAGCCCGAATTCTCTGGTCCGTTCGTACAGCGCCATGAACATGGTGTTGATAATTTCCCCCAACACCACCACCACGACGATGGCCAAAATGAAGATGATGCTGGTATCGCTGCTCTCAACAATCTGCTGGATAAACGGATCCACGTCGAACCACCGTTGGGTCTCGAACAATTGGCCATCCAATTGGTCCAACATGCGCTCGTACACCACGTCGGTGTTTTCGTGGTTATCCACCCGCAACACCACCGTGGTGGCACCGTCGCCCAACTCCAACCACGCCTGGGCTGCTTCCAACGTCACGATGGCCATGAGCCGGTCAATTTCGGGGGTGCCTGATTCCATGACCCCGCGAACCCGAAAGACCTGGGAGCTGAAATCACCACCAGGAGCCTGGGTGGTCATCACCACCTTGTCCCCCAGTTCGGCTTCCAGGGTTTCGGCGACGTCAATTCCCAACACCACACCGCCATTGTCGCCAACCTCTAGCCAAGCGCCGTCGGTGACGAAGCCCGCCATGCGGGTGACGGATTTTTCGATTTCCGGTTCAACACCGATCACGATGATTGCGGCGCTGGCGGTGGCCACATTGGCCAAGCCCGACACGTAAACCCTCTGGCTGGAGGCTATGACATTGGGATCGGCCTGGGCCGCCGCAATGGCCGGTCCGGTGTCGGCCATGTAATTGTCAATTAGCCCATCTTCTTGAAACCCCGGCGCGTTGACTTGGATGTGGCCAAAATTTGTCAGCACAAAATTGTCTTTCATGCTGCCCAGGTATCCTTCGGTCAGGGTCAGCATGAAGGTCAGCGAGCCGATGGCCACCACCAGGGCAATCAGGGTCAGCACCGTGCGCCGCATGTTGCGGGTGAGGTTGCGCAGGGCCAACAAGAAATACGTCACCATGGACAAGGTCACGGCACCGTTTTTTTTGCGCGCAGCTTGGGGTGGCGGATTTTCAGACATGACGGATCGCCTCCACCGGCTCCAATTTCATGGCCCGCCAGGCTGGGTAAAAGGCGCTGACGATGGTCGCGGCCAACAAACCCACGACGGTGATCAGCAAATGGTTGGTGTCAATTTCGGCAAAGATGGTGGTGTCCAAATAAAATTCGCCCATGATTTCCACCAATTCCGGGTCCATCATGGCGCTTAGATCAATGCCGGTGCGGCCAAACCACCAAACCAGGGCCAAGCCCCCGGCTGTGCCCACTGCGGTCCCCAGGATCCCCAAAAATATCGCCTCGATCAGAACCACCGCGCCGATGGCCCCGGTGCTGGTGCCCATTGCCATTAGCACGCCGAATTCCCGGGTCCGCTGCAACATGGAAACCAGCACAGTGTTGATGACGCCAGAAATCACGATCAGCACCACGATGCCGATGAAAATGTACATAAAGCCGTTATCCAGATTGACCATCTGGCGGATGATGGGGTTGATTTCTTCCCATTCCAAAAGCGCAAGATCCTCGGGTTCCAGCACCAGGCGCAATTCGGCGGCGATTTCGTGCAATTCGGATTCCGGCACCTGGGCCACCAAATCGGTGATGCGGCCCTCCATCACCAACAATTCCTGGGCGGATTCCAACGGCACCATGACCAAGGCTTGGTCGATGATCGGATCCCCCGATTTGATCAAACCAACGATTTCGAATTTGTCCGCGGTCAGAGTCCCCCGGCGATCCTGGGTCAACAAAATGATGTCGTCCCCCAACCCTAGGCCAAGTTTGTCTGCACCTTTGGCACCAATCACCGCCGTGTATTCGTCTCCCGGTTCCAAAAACCGACCGACGGAAACTTTTTGATTAAGAGTTGTGACCAAGGGTTCGCGAACAGGATCCAATCCCAACAGCAACATGCCAGTGGAGGTTTCTTCCCCCGCCGACAGGGCAAAACTGGATAGCCGGGTGGTCCAGGCGTCGATGCCTGCGGATTCCAGGGCCGCCAACAGCACGGTTTGGTCCGCGATATTGGTCTCTAATTTCGGGTGGTCGAAAAAATCGGCCTGGTGAACCTGGAAGCTGCCGGTCATCAAGGCACGGAAGTTCGCCATCATGTTGTTATGGCTGCCGTCGTTGAATCCCCAAATGAACAACAAAGCAAAAAGTCCGATGGCCACCGACAAAACCGTGATCAGGCTGCGGCGCTTGTTGCGCACCACATTCCGCCAAGCGATGGCGAACAGGGTGCCGCTCACCGGGCTCTCCGGCTCAGATTTGCTCGGGTAAAGATGTCGTCCGATATGGGCTCATCAAAGGTCATGGCGTCGATGTACATGACCGTTTTATGGCCGGGCTCGGTTTCCGGGATCATTTCCATTTTGCCCGGGGCAAGTCTGCCACCCATGTCCTTAAGGTCCGAAAAAATCAGCGACCGGATCAGCACATCGTCTTCGTCATAGAATTGCTGGCTGATGGGGATGCCGTCCGTGCGCAACTGCATCACCACCCGGCCCCACACCACGGGTGCGTCCAAATGAGCGACGCCCTGGATGGTGACAACCTCGACCCCATCGGCGCCCACTTCCCGGGCGATAATGGTGTTGTCGTAATCGTTAATGGCCGACGACTGGTTGACCAGATCGTCGTTGGTGAAATCGGACCCCATCCAGGAATTCAACATCATGGCCGGGGGAATCTTGATGTCCCGCTCCAAATTAGGCAGATACATCCACAAATTTCCTTCCACCTTTAGGAAGGTTGTGTCCTTGTCCCGGCGCGGTGCCAAAATGTGGATAAACGAGCGGTCGCCAATCCGGTCATCCCAGCTTTGCATCACCACTTCCCGGTCGCTTTCGCCCGGGCGGGTGACCACCATGCGGTATGTTGCGGTGTTGGTTTCAGCGCGGGTGCGGTCCTCCATGGACCGGATAAAGGCATCGGCTTCTTCGTCGGCCACGGCCGGGGCGACGCCGATGGCGCCCAGGGCGGCAATTGCCAGCCCCAGTTGGAGGAACGATTTTCGGGAAATATTCATCAATCGCACCACATGATTGGAACACTTATAGAAGCCTGCGCCAACCTTGCAAGTCGGCCAGCAACTTTCCATACTTGTATACATGGGTAAGCGAAAAAGACTTCTCAACTGGGACGACGGCGAAACTTTGCGCCAGTGCGATAAGGCTGGATGCAAAGAAGACGCGACCCACAAAACGCCGGAAAGCCCGGAGCGCATGGACGCGTTCCGCTGGCTGTGCCCTGAGCACGCCCGGGAGTTCAATGCCGAGTGGAATTTTTTCGGCGATATGTCGCGGACCGAAATTGAACGGTTCCAAAAGGACGATGTGATTGGCCATCGACCAACCTGGCCGGTGGGCACTGGCCCCATCGCCCAAGCTCTGAACGGCAAGTACCGCGACCATTTCGGCGTGTTTTCGTCCGAGGGCATCCAGTTTCCTGGGGAGCCCGGAGCCCCGCGCCAACCAGAGCCTGAGGAACGCCGGGCGCTGGCAAAATTAGATTTGCGCCCGGATTCCACCCTGGAAGAAATCAAACTTCGCTATAAAAAGGTGGTCAAGCGCATCCACCCGGATTTGCACGGCGGCGACAAACGCAGCGAGGAGCAGTTGAAGGACGTGAACGAAGCCTATTCATATTTAATTGCCCGGGCCCAATCGTGACAGCCACATCGAATGAGCCCCGCGAATATTTGAACGCTACCCCGGATATCACCATCGACGCCCGCCAAGTTTTTGGCATCGACACGGATTTTCAGGTTCCGGCATTTTCAGAACCCAACGACCATGTGCCCGCCATCGACGAGGCCTATCAGTTCGACCGGGAAACCACCTTGGCCATTTTATCGGGGTTCGCCAACAACCGCCGGGTGATGATCCAGGGCTATCACGGCACCGGAAAATCCACCCATATCGAACAGGTCGCCGCGCGCCTGAATTGGGCCTGCGTGCGGGTGAATTTGGACAGCCACATCAGCCGCATTGATTTGATCGGCAAGGACGCCATCACCCTGCGCGACGGCCACCAGGTCACCGAATTCCGCGAAGGCATTTTGCCTTGGGCGCTACAGTCTTCCGTGGCCTTGGTGTTCGACGAGTACGATGCCGGCCGCCCCGATGTGATGTTCGTCATCCAACGGGTGTTAGAGGCCGATGGCCGATTGACGTTGTTGGATCAGACCCGGGTGATCAGCCCCCATCCGGGATTCCGGCTGTTCTCCACCACCAACACCATTGGCCTGGGCGACACCACCGGGCTGTATCACGGCACCCAGCAAATCAACCAAGGCCAGATGGATCGCTGGAACGTGGTCGCCACCCTGAACTATTTGCCCCACGACGATGAAATGGCAATTGTTTTGGCCAAGGTCCCAAGCTTTGCCAACAAGCAAGGCCGCGAAACCATTTCGGCCATGGTCACCTTGGCGGATTTATCCCGGGCGGGATTTATGGCCGGTGACATTTCCACCGTGATGTCGCCACGCACGGTCATCACCTGGGCGGAAAACATCGAGATTTTCGGCGACATGGCCTTTGCCTTTCGCGTGACGTTCCTGAACAAATGCGACGAAGTTGAACGCTCCGTTGTGGCGGAATACTACCAACGCTGCTTTGGCGAGGATCTGCCGGAGTCCTCTGCCAAGCCTTCTTAACGGCCCATGGCGTGACCCAATCAGACGACGCCATCACACGGTTCCGCCGGGCGGTGGGCGCGGCGACAGCCGCCATCGCCCGGGAGCCTGAGGTCACGCTTACGTTTGCCACAGAACCCCCATCGGCCAAGGGCCCGCACATTCGCATGCCCGCCCCCGGCCCACACTTGAGCCGCGCCGAGGTGTCCCAAGCGCGTGGTACTGCCGATCAATTCGCCCTGGCCTTGCGCTACCATGACGACGGGGTGCACGCATCCCATGCCCCCTCAGGCCGGCCGGCGCGGGAGGCCTTTGATGCCTGCGAACAGGCCAGGGTGGAATCCTTAGGGGCGCTGGAAATGCAAGGCACCGCCGAAAATTTGGATGCCGCCCTGGGCCGCCAAAGCACCGCCCTGGGATTTGATCGCATCACCGATCGCGACGATGCCCCCCTGGCATGGGCTTTGCGTTTTTATGTGCGGGAACGCTTGACCGGGCGCCCGGCCCCCAATTCTGCCAAACGGCTAATCGATTTGTGGCGGCCAACCATCGAAGAGAAATCCGGTGCGAATTTGGGTGCCCTTGGCCAATTTATGACCGACCAAGCAGGCTTCGCCGATGCGATCAGGCGCATATTGGTGGACCTGGAATTGGAAGACCCGGATGAAGAACGCCAGCGTGAACAGGACGACGCGCCGGACACCGCCGACCCCAACGACGACGACCAATCGGAGGAAGAGACCCCCGGAACGGTGGCAGCAGAGTCAAGCGATGGGGAAGATGCCTTGGGCGAAACCAGCCAGTCGGGGGGAGATGGAGAGGCGGAATTTTCCGACCAGGCCGCCGAGGCTGGGGACTTGCCCGGAGCCCACGATCATCCCTGGCGCAATCCGGAAGCCGGGGCCAATGATCTGGGGGCCCATTACCACCCCTATACCACCGAATTTGACGAGGTCGTGGTGGCCGAAGATTTGTGCGACGACGAAGAACTAGCCCGCCTGCGCGCCAATTTGGACCAACATTTGGTACAAATCGAGGGGGTCATTGGTCGCCTGGCAAACCGCCTACAACGGCGATTGTTGGCCAAACAGGTGCGGGCCTGGGAATTCGATCTGGACGACGGGGTGATCGATTCCGCCCGCCTTGCCCGGGTCATCACCAACCCCCTGAACCCGTTGTCATTCAAACGCGAGCAAGAAAC
Organism: Alphaproteobacteria bacterium; assembly: GCA_018658465.1. GTDB lineage: Bacteria > Pseudomonadota > Alphaproteobacteria > UBA2966 > CAIVPW01 > JABHVE01. Next base: position 8,341 of record JABHVE010000088.1, on the reverse strand, counting down.
CAATTTCCGCGACACCGTGGTCACGTTGTTGCTGGATAATTCCGGGTCCATGCGCGGGCGGCCCATTGCCGAAACCGCCATGTGCGCGGATATTTTATCCCGCACCCTGGAACGCTGTGGGGTGAAGACCGAAATTTTGGGGTTCACCACCCGGGCCTGGAAGGGTGGCAGAGCCCGGGACAAATGGGTCGCCGCAGGCAAACCGCAAACCCCCGGTCGCCTGAATGATCTGCGCCACATTATATACAAGTCCGCCGACCAGCCGTTGCGCCGCGCCCGCAAAAATTTAGGGCTGATGCTGCGCGAAGGGTTGCTGAAAGAAAATATCGATGGAGAGGCAATTTTGTGGGCCCACGCACGCTTGATTGCCCGGCCCGAAGAACGCCGTATTTTGATGGTCATTTCCGACGGTGCGCCGGTGGACGATTCCACCCTGTCGGCGAACCCCAGCGATACTCTGGACCAGCATTTGCGCGACGCCATCGCCTGGATCGAAACCCGATCGCCGGTGGAATTGGTGGCCATCGGCATTGGCCACGACGTCACCCGCTATTACCGCCGGGCCGTCACCATTGTTGACGCAGAACAATTGGGGGGCGCGGTCATGGAACAATTGGGGGATCTGTTCGAAGAAGAGCACGGGATCCCCGGTCCGCGGGGCCGCCTTCATTAAGACCAACTTGCTGGCCGTGCTGTTCGCCCTGACCGCCTTATCGGCCCTGGCGGAGGGTGGGGCCCTGGGCGAGAACATTGAGCTGCGGACCACCCCCGTGGTGCTCGATTTGGCCGACCCCGACAGGGTGGCTGTTGGCGACCTGATCTATTTGGGCGGCCTTCGATTGAACAGCCCCCACCGGGATTTTGGCGGCTGGTCCGGTTTGTGGGTCAGCCCCGATGGTAGCCGACTGGTCGCCGTGGGGGATCGCGGCCATTGGCTGACCGCAACTATTGTTTCTTCCCAAACCGGGGGTCTGATTGACCTGACCGACGGGCAGCTATTCCCCATGCTGGGCGTCGACGGCGCCGCAGTTGCGCCGCCATTTTCGGACGCCGAATCCATTGCCGCCCTGGACGGCGGTTTGTTGGTGGCGTTCGAACGTGCCCACCGATTTTGGTGGTACCCCGGGACAACGGCGGAGGTCTTGGCCACCGCCATACCCCAAGAAGTTTTCCACCCCCATCCCTTACACGACGCACCGTCGAACGGCGGCGTCGAAGCTCTGACAGCTCTGGCTGACGGAACCCTGTTGGCCTTCGCCGAAGAACTTTTTGGCCCCGACGGCGCCCTGGGATGGATCACAAATGGCGACGGGTTGGAGCAAGCCATCACCCTGGCCACCAGTGACGGGTATGTGCCCACCGGGGCAGCGACCATGGCCAATGGCGACGTGCTGATTTTAGAGCGCCGATTTGATTTGTTGGGGTTCCGATCCCGGATCAGAATTTTGGACCAGGCAGACATCGTTGCCGACGCAATTGTCACGGGCACCCAGATCGCCCGTCTGGCACGGCCGTTGCTGGCTGATAATTTTGAAGCCATCGCCACGGTGGATACGCCGAACGGCACACTGATTTATGTGCTGTCCGACAATAACTTCTCGGTCCTACAAAGGACGCTGTTGTTGGTATTTAAGTTGGATTTATGAGGGCTAGCTGGCCTCGCCCTTCGACAGGCTCAGGGTGAGGCGGAACAATCGTATCCCCTCTCCCGCTTGCGGGGGAGGTCAGAGCAGATCGCGCCTTTTTGGGCGCGTGAATCTGATCGAACGGAAAATGCGGTGGGGTGTCGAAGCTTAAGGGCGAGTTTGTCCCGGTTAGGCTGCGGCCGCGATCCGCGCCTTGGCAATTTGGCGTTTCAAACGCCGGGCCTTTAATGACAACGCGCTGTCCTTGGCGTCATCCAGGAACTTGTCCAAGCCCCCACGCTTTTCAACGGTGCGCAGGGCGTTTGCCGTAACGCGCAAGCGAACGGTGCGGCCCAAAGCATCACTAAGCAGGGATGTCTGGTGAAGGTTCGGCAAAAAACGCCGACGGGTGCGATTTTTCGCGTGGCTGACATTATTACCTGTCATCACGCCCTTGCCCGTCAATTCACACCGTCTTGCCATCGCCCTATGCCTTCTTTTTTCTGCCGTTCAAATTCACGCGGGCGGCAATTTTGCGGAGCAATGAACGGAAACAAACGCCGCTCACGATCTGCACTTATTTCTTGCCGTTCAGATTCACGCGGGCGGCCAGCGCCACCCACGATCTGCACTGCCGCGCGCCAAGGATTTCTAAGGGTTTCCCGCCATCCGGTCAAGGTAGCCGGGGGTGGTGCTTAATCCCACCGTTCAGATTCACGCGGGCGGCCAAAGCCACCCACGATCTGCACTGGCTAATCCGGTAGCATTTGGTCGGCGAGGACCTGGATCTTGTCGCGGACCTTTGGGTCCATACGGGACAAAATATCGTGCCCCCGGGCCCAGTTGCCCATGGCTTCGTTGATCAAAGAATCCCGGCCAACGTCATCCATTACGGGTGACTGGGCGGGGGGTGCGGCCTCGTCCGCGTGGCCAATGGAGGCAAGAACGGCCCGGGCGGCGTCGGCAGCCCGAACATTGTCCTGGGGGCTACCATTGGAGCCGCCGGCCGGTCGCGGCATCGACTCTAAGATCGCTTGCAGCTCCGCCAGGGCTTGGGATTTTTCCGCGGCAAAGCTTTTGCCGGATGGTTCGCCCCAATCCATTTCCTCTTCGATTTCCAAGGGAGCCACGCCCTTGGCGATCCGCTCCACCTCGGCCTGGAACTCTGGATCGGACGCATCAACGCCGCGCCGGGCCAGGGATAACAAACCGCTTAGCCGTTTAACCAATGACATGGGCGTTCCAATCTCCTTCCCCACGCAGGGGATAAGTTTAACAGCCAACGAAGGTGGGCGCCATGTGCCCACACAGGGCAACAAGGGTCTTGCAGTCGCCTAGCAAATACCCATGTACCCGTTGACGGCAATTGCATAGAGGCACGGATGAGCTAACCGCCCCGGTCTCATGAACAAATTCCGCGAACCGCGCCATCGAAATTCATCGTATTCGAGCCTCAAGCCCGACCAATATTCATCCAAAGCTACATGCAAATAGGGAGCCAAGATCATGAAAACCGAAACAGTTGAGAACGTAAAAGACGAAAACACCTGGGTAAGGTTGGCATTTATCATTCTTTTTGCCCTGGCACTTCAGGTCACCGGGGTCATTCTGACACTGACCGTGATCGTTCAATTTTTGACTCAGTTGCTGACCGGACGGCCAAACGAACAAGTTTCGGCATTCGGCCACAACCTGGCCAGTTTTTATGCTCAGACCATCCGCTTCTTGACCTTCGCCAGTGACGATATGCCTTGGCCTTTCTCCCCATGGCCCGATAACAAGGTCGATGACGACGATACAACAACCGAAATTGTTGCCGACGGCCCCGTGGCCGAAGCCAACAGCTAGCCAATCCGGCAATCCTGGGCAGGGCCATTACGGGCCCGCCCAGGACGCCAAAACGGTAAAAGTATGCGGACTGGCCCAGGACTGTGTATGAATATGGCCGACCCAAGCATTACAATTTAAGCGACAAGTGAGCACCGCGTAATGAATCAAAAAACCACCGACAACTTGAAAGAAGAGAGCACCTGGCTGCGATTGGTGTTCATTATTTTGTACGCAATTCTGCTGAACATCACAGAATTCGTGATCGGGGTGGTGGTGGTGATCCAGTTTCTGTCGAAGCTGTTTACCGGCAAGGTCGTGCACCAGGGCACCATATTTGGGCAAAATTTGTCCACTTACATGTACGAAATCATTCGCTTTTTGACCTTTAAGACCGATGAAATGCCGTGGCCGATAAACCCCTGGCCCAACGGCCCGCCAACGGACGATCCCAAGGATTCAGAGCCTGATGAGTCTGAGGAGTCTGAACCCGCAGACGAGTCGGAGGAAAAGGCAGAAAAGGCCGAAAAGCCTAAGAAGCCTGCCTCTGCCAAGCCCAAGGCCAAGCGCCGGGTGGCGAAAATCACCAAAACCAAGTCCGAGCCAAAGTCCGACTCTTAAGCCCTTTACATTGCGTTCAGATTCACGCGGGCGGCCATATTGCGGAGCAATGAACGGAATCAACGCCGTCCACGATCTGCATTTGGGCTAACAAACCCCGATCACGTAGACGCGACATGGTAAGCTAACCCTACCATGGACTCCCAGCGCCCCTTCCGCGTCGCCGCGGTTCTAGGCCCCACAAACACCGGTAAAACCCATCTGGCGGTCGAGCGAATGCTGGGCCACCGCACGGGTGTAATCGGGTTGCCCTTGCGATTGTTGGCGCGGGAAATCTACGACAAGGTAGTAACTGCCAAGGGCGCAGCCGCTGCCGCGCTTATCACCGGCGAAGAAAAAATCGTGCCCAAAGACGCGCGATATTTTGTCTGCACCGTTGAATCCATGCCAATTGCCCGCGGCTTTGAATTCTTGGCCGTGGATGAGGTGCAATTGGCGGCGGACCCCGAACGCGGCCATGTGTTCACCGATCGCCTGCTTTATGCCCGGGGAACCGAAGAAACGATGTTTTTGGGATCGGACGCCATCCGGCCCATTTTGCGGCGGTTGGTGCCCGAGGCCGAATTCGTCTCGCGGCCCCGGCTGTCTAACCTGACGTTTACGGGTCACCGAAAATTATCCCGTCTGCCATCGCGCAGCGCGGTGGTGTCGTTCACCGCCCAGGATGTGTACAGCATCGCCGATTCCCTGCGCCGTCACCGGGGCGGGGCTGCGGTGGTGTTGGGGGCGTTAAGCCCGCGCACCCGCAACGCCCAGGTCGCCATGTTCGAAAATGGCGAGGTCGATTACATGGTGGCCACCGACGCGGTGGGCATGGGGCTGAATTTGAACGTCGACCATTTGGCGTTCGCCGCCCGGGGGAAATTCGATGGGTTTGTGCAGCGCGAATTGCTGGCCCATGAAGTTGCCCAAATTGCCGGACGCGCCGGGCGATACCTGCGCGACGGAACCTTTGGCGCGACATTGGAATGCGCCGAATTCGATCCCCAGATGATCGAAAACGTCGAAGGCCACCGGTTCAAAGAAATTCGCGCCGCCCATTGGCGCAACAGTGACTTGGATTTTTCTTCCGCGCCGGCCTTGTTGCACAGCCTGCAACAACCGCCGCCGGAACCCTGGCGAAAGATATTGATGCGGCCCAAAAGGGCTGTGGACCAAGACGCCTTTGGGTCCTTGAGCGCCGCACGCTCCGTCGATGGATCCGATGCGGTCAGGCTGTTATGGGACGTTTGCCAAATCCCTGATTTCCGCAAAACCATGGCGGAGGCCCACACCAAGCTGCTGGGACAGATTTTTGGGTTTCTTGCCGGAGCACCGGGAACCATTCCGGCGGATTGGATGGCCAATCAAATTGCCCGCCTTGACCGGGTCGACGGCGACATCGACATGCTGGCGGCGCGGATCGCCCACGTGCGCACCTGGACGTATGTGTGCCATCGCGCCGATTGGGTCCCCGACCCGGTGCACTGGCAAGACCGCGCCCGGGCGGTGGAAGATCGCCTGTCCGACGCCCTGCACGACCGCCTAACCCAACGATTTGTCGACCGCCGCAGCGCGGTGTTGATGCGATCCCTGGGGACCTCGGATGGCGGCGTGGGGACCATCTCCGACGACGGATCCGTGTTGGTTGATGGCGAGGCCATCGGCCATTTGGAGGGGTTCAAATTTGTCCCCGATTCCGATCTGGACGCCGCCCATGGGGATTTCCGGCTGTTGCAGACGGCAGCCCAACGGACCCTGCGTCACGAAATCGCCACCCGGGTAAAGCAATTGCAATCCGACCAGGGGTCAGCGATTTCCCTGGAGGTGGGGGCCAACATACTGTGGCAGGGGCATCCGGTGGCTAGGCTGGTCCCCGGGCGTTCCGTGACCACCCCGCGATTGGTGTTGAGCCACAGCGGACTGTTGGATGGTGGCGCGAAATCGGCAGTGACCGGGCATTTGGAAACTTGGCTGGCGGCCCATTTGGCCAAAGCGTTTGCGCCGTTGAAAGCCTTGCAAGCCGATGGATTGGTTGGCGCCGCCCGGGGCTTGGCGTTTCAAGTGGCCGAGGGCTTAGGCTCGGTTGCCCGGGCGGATGTGGTGGATCAAGTTGCGGCATTGCAGCCGTCCGAGCGCAAGGCCTTGCGCAATCGGGGCATCCGATTTGGTGCCCAGACAATTTTTCTGCCGATGATGATCCGCCCGGGTCGGGCCGCAATCGCGTGCCAGATGTGGGCGTTGTTTCACGGCCTTGAGCCAATGCCGCTCTCACCAGTGCCGGGACGGGTGTCTTTTGAAGTGGCAGATGACGTGGCCAGTGGATTTTATGTGGCCGCGGGATATCGGGTGGTTGGCACCAAGGCGGTCCGCTTTGACATGATCGAACGGCTGGATATGGCCGTGCGGGGCCTCGCCAAAAAAGACGGGACAGTGACGGCGTCCCCAAGGCTGCGTGCCATTGTCGCCTGCCAGCCAGAACCTTTCGATGGGGTGATGCAGGCGATTGGGTATGCCAGAACCGACCCCACAAATGACGCGATTTATGGGCGCTCCCCCAGGTCCGGACGCCGCCGCCAGGCAAAACAAGGCGAAGCTCCGCCACCGGCGAATTCGGCCTTTGCCGCCTTGGCCGCCCACCCAGCGTTGTCGCCCCAAGGCCGCTGATGGCTGAGACCCTGCGGATTGATCGGTGGCTGTGGTTTGCGCGGTTTTTCAAAAGCCGATCCATGGCCAGCCGGGTGTGCGCCGGGCGATCCATTCGCGTCAACGGCGTCATCGCCGCAAAACCCAATCACATGATCCGACCGGGGGACGTTCTGACCTTTCCGGTGGGCCGGGATATTCGGGTGATCCGTGTTGAAGCGTTGGGTGTGCGCCGCGGGCCGGCCCCCGAAGCCCAGGCGTTATATGAGGATTTGGCACCTCTTAGCGCCAAGGTTTCTGCCGACATTGATCCCCTGAAAGCCGCCGCCCCCGGCCTTCGTGCCTTGGGGTCCGGCCGCCCAACCAAAGCCCAGCGGCGGGCGTTGGATCGCCTGCGCGGCGATGCTTAAGCCGTTGGCTTTACCGGGCCTAAGGGCTTGTGATACTTCATGCCTATGATCAACCGAATTCGATCTTTGTTTGCCTCGATGGACACCCCGGACGCTCCGGATCCTGGCCGGGACGACATCGACAAACGCTTGGCTGCCGCCGTCCTGTTGGTGGAAGCCGGCGCACTCGACGGTGGATTCGGCGACCAAGAGCGCACGGCAATGAACGCCATTTTGACCCGCGAATTCGAGCTGACGGCTGAGGAATTGGAAACCCTGGTGGCTGAGGCCGCCGAGGTCCAAAACGAATCCAATCACCTGGTGCGCTTTACCCGGGCGATCAAAGACGCATATCCGTTAGAGGAACGTGTTGTAGTGATCGAAATGCTGTGGGAGATCGTTTACGCCGATGGCATTTTACACGATTACGAGGCAAATTTGCTGCGCAGAGTAAGTGGGCTTCTGTATGTTCCCGATCGCGATCAGGGTGAGGCCCGCAAGCGTGTTTTGGGCCGAATTTCACCGTCCACTGAGCAAAAAACCTAGTTGGAGTATTAGGCGTGACGTACATCGTCAACGACAAGTGCATTAAGTGTAAGTACATGGACTGCATCGAAGTTTGTCCGGTGGACTGCTTCTATGAAGGCGAAAACATGTTGGTCATTCACCCCGACGAGTGCATCGATTGTGGTGTGTGCGAGCCGGAATGCCCAATCGAGGCGATTTTGCCCGACACCGCCAGCGGTGACATGGATACTTGGGTGAAATTCAATCTGAAATATTCCGAAGCCTGGCCCAACATCACTCGCAAAAAAGACCCGCCAGATGATGCCGATGATTTCAAAGACATGACTGGCAAATTGGAAAAGCACTTCAGCGACAAGCCCGGGTCTGGGGACTAACCCCACCCAGGCTGCCAGCTGGCCCGCACCGGGCCCCGATCTTTATTTTCGCCGGATTTTGTGATACAGTCCTAGACGTGTTGGGCACCGCTTATCGTCGATGGTTTTGAGGGGTTTTGGGAACCGGTGCCAAGCGTTTCCATCGACAACCACGAAAGCCATGGCCTGGGGCCTGGCAAATTTTGTCTTAGAAATTTTTCGTCAACCCAGCGGATGCTGTGGCCGCCACGAATTTCTGGTGCAGAACCAATCTTGGGCAGGAGAAAAACCAGTTGCTAGACGGGCTGAGGGTTCAGTCCGCCGGGCCCGAACTGCCGAATTTACGGCAATCGACAGATGATTTGGGGTTTCG
>JABHVE010000043.1 GCA_018658465.1 Alphaproteobacteria bacterium | reverse complement strand
CCAGAGCATCGGTGTAGCCAAGTTTAATTTTGCTATCCAGTGCCGCGTGGGCCGCCGCGATCACTTGTGCCGATGCCCCCCCTCCCGGCTCACCCACCTCCATGTGCATCACGTCGTCGCCGCTGGCCTCGCGCCGGGCCGCTGCCTTCATGACCTCCATGACGTAAAACGGCGCGATGGACTCGCCTCTGCCGCTTCCGGTCATTGACGCCCCGCCACCGCCAAGCCGCCGGTGCGGGGATCGCTGACAAATTCACAACGGCGCGGTGTGTTGTCGCCTTTGGCAAGGCACCCCATGGCATTTACCGATCCCAAAATCGGGAAATTTCTGACGGAGTGCCCACCGTCCACCAGCCCTTGGCGTTGGCCTGCGGTAATATTGGATTCCGCCAAAACCTGATCCGGCACCCCGGGATGCACTACCCGGCCCGGTGCCAAGTTCACCGACGGTGCAGCCAACAACAAGCGCGCAATGGCGGCCGGGCCCGCCGGTCCGCCAGCGGCCGCAGCCATGGATATGGCGGTATCGCCGGCTGCGATCACCAAGACCGGAGCCACAAATGCGTTGGTGCCAACGTCCTCTGGGTTGGGTGACAAAATCACCCCGGTGGGCCGGGCGGTACGGCCAATGCCAAAGGCCCGACCCATGGTCAGGGTGCAGGCCACCACCGATCCCTCCCCGTCCATCACCACGAACCCGGTGGCACCGCCATCAGCGGCGGCGACTTTTGGCGCCCCCGCGCCACCAGCAAAGGGTGTGTGGCGGCTCAAGGAAACGTCGGACATCAGAGTTTGCGCACGGAACACCGACAATGGGTTGGCGGCAGCGTTACCGCGATCCCCATAGGCCCGGGCGGAAGCCTCGGCAAACAAATGGACCCGGTCGGCTTCGCCGCCATCGACGTAGCGCGGGTCAGCGACCAGCATCGCCCACAGTTGAGCGGCCACCACGCCGCCGCCTGGGGCACCCGGGGCCACATACACGCGCAAGCCCGCCAGATCCAAAAACAATGTGTCGCTCCATACCGCGGCGTATGACCGCAGATCGGCTGAGGTCAATGACGCCCCAGCCTCGGCCGCGCCATCCAGAAACGTCTGGCCGGCCTGGCCGAAATACAAATCCCCTGCCCCGCGAATTCTGATCTGCGCCAGCACCGTGGCCAATTCCACCTGAGTGATGACGCCGTTTTCGGGGATCCCCTGACCGTCGGTGTCGAGAAAACGCTGGGCCATGACTGGATCCGACCGCAACGCTTGTTCAGCAGCCTTGGTGGCAGCGGCCATGGATCGGGATACCGGAGCCCCGCGCCGAGCCAGTGCCTCGGCTTCCAAGATCAACGTGCCCCAATCCAGCACCCCATAGCCGCGATGGAGCTGGTCGAGGCCCAAGGCAAATCCGGGCACCGCAACATTGCCCCCTGCCGCGGCGGTCCTTGGCAGAAAATCCAGGCTTTCGATGGTATTGTGCGGGCCGCTGTAAACGAGGCATGCGCCGCCGCCGCCCAGGCCCGCCGCCGCCGGATGGGTGGCGGTCAAGGTAAATGCCAGAGCAACCGCAGCATCCGCCGCAGTGCCACCGGCGTTCAGAATGTCGAAGGCAACGGCGCTGGCACGGGGTTCGTCAGATGCCACACCGCCGGCGTAGCCCGGGATAAATCCCGATTGGACCAGAACGATCTCGGGCTCTGGGGTCGCGCACGATCCAGCAATCAACGCCACCGCCCCAATCAGGGCCGATTGACGGAACCTGCTGCGGTTCTTAGGGTCCGGGTCAGTGGAAAATCTGAATTTGAGAAATCGCATCATCACTAGATATTTGTGCGCCGTGCTTGTTGTCGCCAGCATGGGCCTGGCTCAGGCAATTGCCCCAGCCCACGGCCAAGGGCTGATCCGCGACGCGGAAATCGAACATATCAGCCGGGCATGGGCCACGCCACTTTTCAAGGCAGCCGGTCTGAACCCGGCGGACGTTGAAATCCACCTGATCAACGACCCCACCATCAACGCCTTTGTCGCCGGGGGGCAAAAAGTTTTCCTGAACACCGGATTGCTGTTGGCGGCCACCTCAGAAAATCAAATCATGGGGGTCATCGCCCATGAAACCGGGCATTTGGCGGGGGGGCATTTAGCCCGCACCCACGAAGCCCTGCGGACCGCCAATGTCCAAACCATCATGGCGTTTTTGTTGGGGGCAGCCGCAGTCGCCGGGGGCGTGCCGGGGGATGCCGGTGCCGCCGTGGTGTTGGGCGGCCAGCAAATCGCCGAGCGGGGATTTTTGGAATATTCCCGGGCCCAGGAATCCGCCGCCGATCAAGCCGCCTTTGACCTAGTCATATTGATCGGCCAACCCGCCATTGGGCTGGTGGAGTTTTTGCAGATCATCGCCCGCCAGGATGGATTGCTCCAAGCCCGGGGCGATCCCTATACCCGCAGCCATCCAATGTTCCCGGACCGCGTTGCGGCATTGTCCGCCCGCATCGCCGACTCCGACCTGGGCCCGTGGCAGCCGCCCTTGGTATCGGCGGAAGATTTTGCTCGCCTGCAAGCCAAGCTCGCCGGATTTTTAGAGCCCACCGATCGGGTTTTCGAGCGCTTCCCGCCTTCGGATAACAGTGTGCCGGCGTTATATGCCCGGGCCGTTGCCCTGCACCGATCGGGACGGTTGGATGACGCCTTGGGGCAAATCGCCATGCTGTTGGAACACAGCCCCAACGATCCGTATTTCCACGAGCTCATGGGCCAAGTGTTGATGGAACGGGGCCGGGTGGCGGAGTCTCTGGTGCCCTATGCCCGCGCGGTGGAATTGGCGCCGGACCAACCGCTGCTCCATTTGGGATTGGCGTCCGCCATGATCGCCACGGAAACGATGGAGATGATGGCCGATGCAATCCGTCATTTGGGGGTGGTCACGACGATTGAGCCCGACAACGCATCGGCGTGGCGGCAGTTGGCCATCGCCCATGGACGGTCGGGCGACCTGGGACAATCTGCCCTGGCCAGTGCCGAGCAATATTTAGCATTGGGAATGATTGGCGACACCTTGCGGTTTGCCGACCAGGCCATCAACCGATTGGAGGAAGGCTCCCCCAGTTGGTTCCGCGCCCAAGACATCCAACGCGCGGCGGAAGCGCTTTAGGTAGGGCGGCGCCTAGAACATGGTGGTGAGGCGCACCAGCCACAGTGGCATGGCCTCAACCAGCACGGTCTCCAATGCGCGGTCCCAACCGGTGAGGATCATGATCCCCACCCACAACAGTGCCGCGCCCATGACCGGCTTGGCCCATTTTGCGACGTTGCGCATGCGATCTCGGCGGGCGCCGATTGCGGAGCGCGACCCATAGGCCAAAGCCAACAATGGGATCGAAACACCGACGCCGAACACCACCATGATCGATGCCGATCGGGCTATGTTTTCGGCCTGTGCCGCCATGCCGACGGCCGCCCCCAACGTCGGGCCGGTGCACGGTGTCCAAACAATGCCCAGCAATCCCCCCAACATGAACTGCCCGGCCAAGCCGTTGGCGGGCATGCTTTGGGATAGTGCGGCGGCTCCGCCTGTCATGGGGGTCACCACGCGGATGAATGCCGATTGGGCTTGGGGCACCACCAAGATTACTCCGGCCAGGGCCAACATGACCGCCGCGGTCAGGCGAACAAATTCGGTGTTGATGCGAAAAGCAAAGCTGAGATAGGTCAGGCCGACGCCGAAGATCGTGAAGGTCACCACCAGTCCGGCGGTGAACGCCAACGGCCCATAGCGGCTGTCGCGCAACGACGTGGCCAGAATGATCGGCAACAACGGCAAGACGCACGGGTTCAACACCGTGACCCCGCCGGCCAGGATGCTCAGGCCATAAGCGCCCATGGGTGCCGTTACACCAATCTCAGATCGCGTGATGCGATGGGCTTACAGGCCCAACCAGCCAAGATCGAGGACTTCTTGGACTTCGAAAACCGCATATGCCCGGGCCACTTCGTCTGCGCCGTTGTAGACGATGACCCAGGAGCGATCGAACACCTCAAGCTCCGTCATCACGTCCCGCTGGTTGTCGTAATCGACTTTGAAGAAAACGACGCCTTCCAGGAATTCGTCAGCCCGCGCCGCCTCCAATGCCGGTTCCATCGCCCGGCAAGTGCTGCACCAATCGGCGTGGGTCGCGATCATGATGGTCTTGCCCTCAGCCTGGGCAGCCTGAAAGGCCTCGCGGGTAAATTCCGGCCAGTCCAAAGCCTGGGCGCTGACCGGCGCTAGCATTGCAAACCCCAACACCGCCGCCGCCAATTTAACCTTGAATGACGCAAACATAGCCTTCTCCTTCGCACTGACTGAATCTTGGTTGTCCCCTTATAGCCGAAGGCCCGTTCACGGCCAGAATCAAACCTTTGTGTTGTTCTGGGGCGGAATCACGGCCATCTTTGGCCCATGACTGACCAAGACAAAGGCGGCCGCGGCCAATTTTCCCACACCGAGGGAGGAAGCGTCCCCCAGACAAAGCGCACACACCCCGATGACGTTAGGGCAGCGAGGCCCTGAACCGAGGGCACCACGGCCTGGGCAAACCCGCGGGAATCCGTCCATGGCCCGGGCGGTCTACATCCTTTATTTCGTCGGGCTCATCATAAATTTCGCCGCCATCGTCGGGTTTGTACTGGCCTGGTCATACCGCAAGGAGGCCCGAGGAACATGGGTCGCGAGCCATTTTCAATTTCAGATCAGAACCTTTTGGATCGGCTTTGGCATGATTTTGGGGGCGTTTCTCGCCATGGCATATGGGGCCGTGATGCTGGGGTGGCTGACCATGGTTGTCTGGTTGGTTTGGGCCGTAGCCCGGACCGTCAAAGGCTGGAAATTGTTGGCCGCAGGCAAGCCCGTCCCCGACCCTGAAACCTTGTATTGGTAGCGAACTAAATCATCCCGCCCATATTAGGTTTGCCGGTATCTATATGATCCCGGCGAGGGGCGACGAGGGGTCGGCGTACAGCTTTTTTGCCATGCGTCCGGCCAGATAAGCGTCGCGCCCGGCCTGCACCGCCAGCTTCATGGCCCGGGCCATACGCACCGGGTCGCGGGCTTCGGCGATGGCCGTATTCATCAGCACCCCGTCACAGCCCAGCTCCATCGCCACGGCAGCGTCTGATGCGGTGCCGACACCGGCGTCAACAATCACAGGCACCTGGGTTTGTTCGATGATCAGGCGCAAGTTCACCGGATTCTGAATACCCAGGCCCGACCCAATGGGTGCCGCCAGGGGCATGATTGCGGCGCAACCCATGTCTTCTAGCCGTTTGGCGAACAGCGGATCATCGGAGCAATAAACCATGACCTGAAAGCCATCCGCGATAAGCGCTTCGGCCGCCGCCAAGGTTTCAATCATGTCAGGGAACAGGGTTTTTTGATCCCCCAGGACTTCCAGCTTCACCAGGGACCAGCCCCCGGCCTCCCGCGCCAATCGCAGGGTCCGCACGGCCTCGTCTGCCGTGAAACAGCCCGCCGTGTTGGGCAGGTAGGTATAGATCTTTGGGTCGACAAAATCGGCCAGCATGGGCTGGGACGGATCGGCGATGTTCACTCGGCGCACGGCCACGGTGACCATATCGGCACCCGAAGCCTCGATGGCCTTGGCGGTTTCTTCGAAATCTTTGTATTTGCCGGTACCGACTATCAGCCGGGATTCCAGGGTAGTTCCGGCCACCACCAAGGGGTCTTTGGCGGTCGGCTGAGTGTCATCGCCGCCGCCAATAAAGTGGACAATCTCTAACGTATCGCCCTCTGCCACCTGGGTTTGCGGGTACTCCGACCGGGGCACAATTTCCAGATTTCGCTCTAATGCCACCTTGCGGGGATCAATCCCCAGCTCCCCCAGCAAGGCATCCAGGGAAATTGCCGCCGGAAATTCCCGCGCTTCGCCGTTAATCGTTACTCGCATTGTGTTGGCAATCCTTGATGAAGTGTGTTCGCAATCCTTGATGAAGTCCTGGCCCAGAGTATGGTTCGGGGCCGGGGTCGGTTCAACTGTCCCGATGTCGCCGGGGCATGATATAAGAAACCAGCGAACCCGGAGGATTCCTGTCCGGGATCCATCCACCGGTACTTACTGCGGTATTCATGGCCTCAACCATCCTAATTCTGAACGGCCCGAATTTGAACTTGTTGGGCACCCGCGAACCCGAGGTTTATGGGTCGGAAACCTTGGATGATATCCAAGCCAAGGTGGAGGCCAAGGCCGCCGACCTTGGGCTGGAGGCTGATTTCCGCCAAAGCAACGCTGAACACGAACTGGTGGAATGGATTCAAGTAGCGGGCGATACCGCCCAAGGCATCATTTTGAATGCCGGGGCCTTTACCCACACATCCGTGGCGATTTTGGACGCCCTCCAAGCCGTGGGGTTGCCGCTGATCGAAGTGCACCTGTCGAACATTTTCCGCCGGGAACATTTTCGCCAGCGGTCCTATGTCAGTCGCGCGGCCGACGGGATGATCGCGGGCTTTGGCGGCGATGGATACGTACTGGCCATGGATGCCATGGCTGGCTTGTTGGCAAAATCAGTAAAAGCATAAGAAAAAATGGCGCACCCAAAAGTCGACGCAAAGCTGATCGCCGAGTTAACGGCACAGTTGGAAAAAAACGATCTGACGGAGCTGGAATGGTCCGAAGGTGATCGCACCATTCGGATCGTCCGCGGATCTGGCATTACCCAGGTGGCGGCTCAAGCCGCACCCGCCCCTGCCCCGGCGGCCCCAATTGCCGCACCGGCAACCGCCACCGCACCGGCACCGGCCGCCACATCAGGGCCCGGTCCGGGAGACGTGACATCGCCCATGGTTGGCACGGTGTATGTGGCAGCCGATCCAAACACCCCGCCCTATGTTGAGGTTGGCGACACGGTCTCCAAGGGTCAGACGGTGTTTATTGTCGAAGCCATGAAAACCATGAACCCCATCACCGCCCATATGTCTGGCACGGTCGAGGCTGTTTTGATTGCCAATGGCGAGGCTGTTGAATATGGCCAACCGCTGCTGACCATAGTCTAAATCTGGTTTTCCGGTGTTTGAGAAAATCCTGATTGCGAGCCGGGGCGAAGTCGCACTTCGCATCCACCGGGCATGCCACGAAATGGGCATCCAAACCGTGGCCGTGCATTCCACCGCCGACGCCAAGGCCATGCATGTGCGCTTGGCCGACGAAGCCGTGTGCATCGGGCCGCCGGCTGCTGCCGACAGCTATTTGAATATCCCGGCTATCATTTCCGCCGCCGACATCACCAACACCGATGCCATCCACCCGGGCTATGGATTTTTGTCGGAGAACGCGGGTTTCGTCGACATCGTGGCGGAACACGGCATTACATTTATTGGCCCCAGCGCCGACCACATTCGCCTGATGGGGGACAAAATCGCCGCCAAGGCCGCAGTTGACAGCCTTGGCATCCCCGTTGTGCCGGGCTCCGACGGGGCCGTGACCAGCGAATCCCAAGCCCGCAAAGTCGCAAATGACGTGGGATACCCGGTGTTAATCAAAGCCTCCGCCGGTGGCGGCGGGCGCGGCATGAAACTGGCCAAATCCGATGGTGACTTGGCGGAAGCCATGAGCATGGCCCGGGCCGAAGCAGGGTCCAGTTTCGGCGACGACACGGTGTACATCGAAAAATACCTGGAGCATCCCCGGCATATCGAAGTCCAGGTCATGGCGGATAGCCAAGGCAACGTGATCCATTTGGGAGAACGGGATTGCTCGTTGCAACGGCGCAATCAAAAGATTTTAGAAGAGGCGCGCTCCCCTGCCCTGAATGCTGATCAAGGGTCGGAGATTGGCGAAATTGTTTCCAAGGCTATCGCCAAATTGGGATACCTGGGCGCCGGAACCGTCGAATTTTTGTACGAAGACGGAGAATTTTATTTCATCGAAATGAACACCCGATTGCAGGTCGAACACCCGATCACCGAGATGATCACCGGGGTCGATATTGTGCGCGAACAAATCCGCATCGCCGACGGCACCCCCATGGGCTACACCCAAAACGACGTCAAATTCCATGGCCACGCCATCGAATGCCGGATCAACGCCGAACACCCCGTGACCTTTGCCCCGTCCCCCGGCAAGATCACCGATTATCACCAGCCCGGCGGCTTAGGCGTGCGCGTGGAATCGGCTCTGTATTCCGGGTACGAAGTGCCCCCCCATTACGACAGCCTGATTTCCAAGCTGGTGGTCCACGGCGGCACCCGCAACGAATGTTTGATGCGCCTGCGCCGGGCATTAGAGGAATATGTAATTGGTGGGATCGATACGACCCTGGATTTGCACCGACGATTGGTTGAAGACCCAGAATTCGTCGATGGGACGTACGACATACATTGGTTGGAATCGTTCGCCTCTCGCGCCTAGGCGCGGATGGGAAAAAAGAAGAGCAACATCCCATGAGCCGAATCACCGTCGAAATGCTGCTTCGGGCCTATGGCAACGGCATCTTTCCCATGTCGGAAAGCCGCCACGACCCCAACATTTCGTGGTTCGACCCAGACAAGCGCGGCATTTTACCCCTGTCGGCGTTCCACATGCCCCGGCGGTTGGCCCGCACCGTGCGCCAGGACCGCTTTTCCGTCACCATCAACCAGGCATTTTTGGAAGTCATCGAGGGCTGCGCCAGCCCCCGCCCCGGTCGCTGGACCACCTGGATCAATTCCACCATCATCGAAATGTTCGCAAGCCTGCGGGCCATTGACCACGCCCACAGTGTGGAGTGTTGGGACGGCGACGAACTGGTCGGCGGCCTGTACGGGGTTTCATTGGGCGCGGCTTTTTTCGGCGAAAGCATGTTCAGCACCCGGGACAATGCCAGCAAGGTTGCCCTGGCCCATCTGATGGCGCGCCTCCACGTAGGTGGGTTTCATTTGTTGGATACCCAATTCGTCACGGCCCATTTGGAAACTTTTGGCGCGATCGAAATTCCCCGGGATGATTACTTGCAGCGCCTAGATTTGGCGGTGGCAAAGGACGCCGACTTTTATGGACTGGCGGCGGGCACGGCGGGCAGCGCGATCGTGGCAGCCTTGCAGTCGATGACCCAAACGTCATAGACCGCGTGTTCCATCGCCGACAGGGCGGGACTGGACGCGAACATCCAACCGCTGAACACCGGCACCGGCAATACACCGGGCTGGACTTCTAGAACTTCCAAAAACGCTGTGACTTCTGGCGGCT
>JABHVE010000041.1 GCA_018658465.1 Alphaproteobacteria bacterium | reverse complement strand
CACGTTCGGGACGTGGGGGCCGGAGGTTCAAATCCTCTCTCCCCGACCAAGCGATTTCAGATCAAACGGGGCTAACTCAATCCACGAATTGAAGTAGGGTCCATTTATGAAATGGATCACAACCGCGCTGGCGGTAGGCTTTTTGGTTTCGGCGTCACCCGTTTTCGCCGACAAACTGGATGACGGGATTGCCGCCTATGATGCCGGCAATTTCATCAGAGCGATAAAGCTGCTGCAGCCATTGGCCGATCAGGGGGTTGCGGCGGCCCAGACCCATCTAGGCCTGATGTACGACGAAGGCAATGGCGTTGCCGTTGACGATGCAAAAGCAATCGAATGGTACCGCTTGGCCGCTGCCCAAGATGACGTGCTGTCTTTGTATCTGATGGGAACTATGTACGATTTGGGTGAAGGCGTTGCCGAGGATAATGACCAGGCGGTGGAGTGGTATCGCTTGGCCGCCGCCCTGAACAACGTCTACTCCCGGCAATTGGTTGAAAGCTACGACAAGTTCGCCATTGATGGGCACGTGTTGGCTTTCGACACCAGTAATTCGGAAATCAATGACGTCGATGCCGGATGGCTAGAAGACATCCTGATTTTGGATCCTGGCATTACGACATTGTCTTTGGCATCGGATGGGGGGGACCCGGAATCGGCGTTTTTAATGGCCGGTTTGATCATTGATTTCGGCCTGGATACCCACGTCGTGGGAGACTGCGCCAGTGCGTGCACGTACATTTTTTTGGCAGGGACCAATCGAACAATGGAACCCGACGCCCGGCTTGGATTCCACCAAACCAGGTGGGAAGCGGAACCCATGCAGCAATTCTATGAAGAATGGCAAGTCGGATTTGGCTGGCAGGACACCTTCGATTTTGCCGCTTGGGCGTATTCCGACGGGGCCAACGATGTGGTGTTGGGATTGCGCTTCATGATTGAGCGCGGGATCGATCCGCTTTTTGCCATCACAGCCTTGGAGACAAAATCCGACGATATTTGGTTTCCGACTAGCCTGGAAATGACCGCAGCCGGTGTTTTGACGGAATAGACTTCACCATGTTTCTGTTTGGCAAACCTCCCAACAGACCCATGTTAAAGGGTGTGAAACCGCGATAGGCCGACCAACGGGCTAACCATGACCCACGCTGCTCATGTGCTGATTGTGGAGGACGACGAACTCGTTCAAGGGCTTCTAGCGGCCTTGCTGGCGGAGCGCGGCATGATGGTGACCGGCGTTGGATCCGGGGCCGAGATGGCGGCGGTGTTGGTTGGCCATCATTTCGACATTGTTTTGCTGGATTTGGAATTGCCCGACGAAGATGGCCTAGTGCTAGCACGGCGCCTGCGAGCCCAATCCGATGTTCCAATTATCGTGGTGACGGCGCGCCAAGGGCGAGAAGATCGGGTCGCCGCCCTGAAAATTGGTGCTGACGATTACATCGTAAAGCCATTTGACCCCCAGGAGTTGATCCTAAGAATTGATAATTTGCTGTCCCGAGCCGCGCCTGTAGCCAAGGGAAGTGGGCCGGTGACAATCCAAATCGGGGCCCTGACATTGGGTTTGAATGAGCACGCCCTGCGGCGCGCTGACGGGTCCACGATCCCCCTTACCCCGGCCGAATTTTCGGTGCTGTCGGCCCTGACCAAAGCACCGCGCCGAGTATTGTCGAGAAATCATCTGTTGGATGCCCTAAGCACCGGCGCTGAAACCCCCGGCGAGCGGGTGGTGGACGTGGTGGTTAGTCGGCTGCGCAAAAAATTGGGCGACAATCCCAAATCGCCAAAGCACATCCGCACTGTCACTGAATTTGGCTACATCTTTCAGCCCACCGAACAGCCCAGCGATTAGCCCCTGAACCAAAAGGGCCGCCCCAGGATTTCCAAGACAATCCCAAGTGCGATCAAAAGCAAACCGACTTCGACGATTTGACCTATCCATCTTTTCACTGTGTCGAGCATGGTAGGCATAATTCCTTCCTAACGTTAGGCGTTTGCAAAACCACTCAACAATTCCACATTGTCTCAAGATATTGTGACAATGCGGTGTAAAACCTACTAGATATTGTGTGTAGTGCAAACAGTTCTTTCGCTTACCTTGATTGGAGGCGGCGATGCCCCTGGGGCCGAAAGGCCTGGGGAAACCTTGCTAATCAAGAATTCTTGGAATTTTTGGTCACAGGCCCAGAAGTGCCGAAATGTTGGCCGAAGTTTCGTGTTCCGAGCCTTCCGCCTCCACTTCGGTCCAGTCCATCGGCCCGGTGTCGAATTCGGCCTGCGCCCGAACGATCGCTCCGTCGGCATCTGAGGCATCATTGGTGCGTGCAGCAACCCGTTCCAGCAACGTCTGCTGAATGCCGGTGAGCCAAATCCCGGTGAACGGGATATCCAATCGTTGGGCTAGGTCGTTGACCGCCGCTCTCTCGGTTGGTCGGGCGTAAACTGCATCCAGAATGACCGCATGTCCGGCGCTTAGGGCAAGTTCTGCGTCCTGAAGTATTCCTGCATACACGGCGACCGTGACGTCCGGGGTGTAGCCGTCTGGTCCCAGGCGATCCAGGGGGCCCACCCCCATGATTGATTTGCGGCGGATGTCACTGCGTAAAACCACCGCCCCCGGGGGTGCCCCCAACGCCGGTGCCAAAGCTCGGGACTGCACCGATTTGCCGGTGCCCGAAAGCCCGCCGACGGCAACCAAAACCGGTGGCGGCGGCGCCAGAAAAGTGATGGCAAGATCGAGGTATTTTCGGGCGTCAGATCGAATTTGTTCCGCCCGAATGGGGTCGGTTTGAGCCTTTGCGGCCGGGACCGCGACATGGGCACGGATCATCGCCCGGGACGCCAAAAACAATGGCAGCGCAGCGACACTGTCATACCCCCCGGCGTGTTCCAGGTGGCCGTTCAGAATTCGGTTGGCGGCGGCTGGCATCCCTTGGTGCAGAAGATCCATCAGCAAAAATGCCAAATCGTACAAGACATCCACAATCGCCAGCCGGTCGTTAAATTCTATGGCGTCAAACAGGATTGGAACGCCGTTGTGCACGGCGATATTCCGCAAATGCAGATCGCCGTGGCCGCGCCGCACCCAGCCGCCTTGACGGCGGCGATCCAAAAAATCCGATAGGCGTTCGGCCTCCACCCGGGCACCGTCGACAGCACGGCGGATGGCGGTGGCGTCAAACACCAATCCTTCGCCCGCCGCCAACATGCGGGCGCTTTCTTCCACAACATCGCCAAGGGTTTCACTGGATCCTGGCTCGCGGTGAATTTTGGCCCCATCCAGGTATTCGGCAATCACCTTGGCTGCGGCATTGATCAACTCCGGTGTCAGGGTGTCGTCTTCCGCCAACCGGTCGAACAACGTCGCCTCATCGAAGCGCGTCATCTCCACCAACCATTCCACTGGTGTTCCGTTGCCGCCTATGGCCAAACCGCCGTCAGACTGTTGGGTGACGGGAACGGCCCGCTGATACAAACCGGGTGCTCCGGCCTCGTTGATCTGGACCTCCGCTTCGCAACACGCCCGACGGCGCTTCAACGTGGAGAAATCCATGTATTCAAAGCCCACCGCGCGTTTCATTTTGAAGGCGCGGTCTTGGTACAGAAAAACGATTGATCCGTGGGTGTCTATTCGGCGGACGGCCCCGCTTTGGCCACCGTACGCGTCGGCGGTCCCCAGAAATTCAATGACCGTGTCTTGGCCGACGGGGTCCATGGGCTTGCCGGTCAGGCGAAATCCGGGCGTTCTTCGTCCAACCCTTCCGGGTCCTCGTGGATCAGGATTTCGGCGTTTTCGAACTTTGCAGAAACCAATTTTTCCACTTCGTCGGCAATGCGGTGGGCTTCGGAAAGGCTCAGGTCTCCATCCAATTCCAAATGAAGCTGAATGAACGAATGCACCCCGGCAGAACGGGTGCGCAGATCATGCATCGATCTGACTTCCGGGTGAGACAGGATGATCGCCCGGATTTCTTCCCGGGCGTCGTCGTCTAATTCCCGGTCCATCAGCATGTCCAT
>JABHVE010000007.1 GCA_018658465.1 Alphaproteobacteria bacterium | reverse complement strand
CGTCGGTCACGGTCAGGGGCCCGCCCCGGCGATAGCTGGCGGGGCCGGGGGTGGCTCCGGCCGATTGGGGCCCAACCCGCAGGCGTTGGCCATCGAATTCCAAAACTGATCCGCCGCCGGCGGCCACCGTGTGCACCGCCATCATCGGTGCCCGCAATCGCACCCCGGCCAGTTCAGCCTCGTAGGTGCGCTCGTAGGTGCCGGCGTAATGGCACACGTCGGTGGACGTACCCCCCATGTCGAATCCGATCATGCGGTCGAACCCAGCCCGGTGACTGGCCAACGCCGCCCCAACCACGCCGCCGGCGGGGCCGGACAACACAGAATCCTTTCCTCGGAATGTGTCGGCGCCGGTAAGCCCACCGTTGGATTGCATGAACCGCAATTGCGGCCCGTCGCCCAGACCTTTTGAAACCGCCGCCACATAGTCCCGCAGCAGCGGCGATAAATAAGCATCCACCACCGTGGTATCCCCCCGGGGCACCAGCTTTTGCAGGGGGCTGACTTCCGACGATACCGAGACCTGATCAAATCCCACCTCGCGGGCGATGGCCCCTACCCGCACTTCGTGGGCGGGATACCGGTAACTGTGCATCAACACGATGGCCACGGCGCGGATGCCGTCTCGGTGGGCAGCCTCTAAGTCGCGCCTGATCGCCGCTTCATCCAGAGGCGTCAGGATTTCGCCCCCGGCAGACACCCGCTCGGAACCCTCGATGACCTGGGTGTACAGCATCTCCGGCAGTTTGATTTCCCGGGCAAACAAATCCGGCCGGTGTTGGGTGCCGATGCGCAGGACATCGCCCAAGCCTTTGGAGACAACCAGGGCAGTGGGTGCCCCTTTGCGCTCTAACAGGGCATTGGTTCCCGCCGTCGTTCCCATGCGAACCTCGGCGATGGGGGCGTCCACCAACGATGCCCCGGGGGCTAGGCCCAACGCCCGGGCAATGCCTTCCAGCGCCGCGTCTTGTGTGCGTTCCGGGTCTTCGGACAGCACCTTGGATGTATGGATCGTACCGTCAGGGGCCCGCGCCACAACATCGGTGAACGTGCCGCCCCGATCGATCCAAAATCGCCAGTTTTTGTTTGCCGCCATGGGAGCCCACCAAACAATCGTACTGAAAATCGTTGGCCAGGGTTGCACAGGCGGGCAACCGCGCCAATTATGTATTACCCATTCCTCGGAAATCCCTGTCCCCCATGAAATCAAGAACCATTCCGGCCCCGTCATGAGCGTTTGGGGCAAAATCGTTGGCGGTACCGCAGGCTTTGCCCTGGGCGGGCCCTTAGGTGCTCTGTTGGGCGGTCTCGCTGGCCACGCCGTGGATCGCCGCCAGGAACATGTGACAGCGCCCGGTGGCGAGCGCCGTGGCAGAATTGGCGAGGAAACCAAGCGCATCGCCTTCACCATCGCGATCATCGCTTTGGGCGCCAAGATGGCCAAGGCAGACGGCGTTGTGACCTCTGACGAAGTCCAGGCATTCAAAGAAGTGTTCCAAATCCCCAAGGGCGAGGAGCACCACGTGGGCCGGGTGTTCGATCTGGCCAAACGCGACTCCCGGGGCTTCGAGCCCTATGCCAAACAGGTCGCCACCATGTTCCGGGCCCAACCGGCGGTGTTGGAAGATTTGCTGGATGGCCTGTTTCATATTGCCAGCGCCGACAATGTATATGACCCCAAAGAAAACGAGTTCCTGGAACGGGTGGCAAAGATATTCGGATTCTCAGACGCCGATTTTGCCCGCATCCGCGAAGGCCACGTGGGCCCCGACAAATCCGATCCCTACACCATCATCGGCGTCAGCAGAGACTCCACAGACGATGCCATCAAGGCCCAATACCGCAAGCTGATCCGCGAACACCACCCGGACAAGCTAATGGCCCAGGGCATGCCCCAGGAATTCATCGATGTGGCCACCGCAAAGTTGGCCACCATCAACGATGCCTTTGACCGCATCGAAAAAGAACGCGGGCTTTAAACACTTTTTTCTGGCGTTCAGATTCACGCGGCGCGAAGACGCGCCACGATCTGCACTTCCGCCGTCCGCCGGCCGGCGGCGTCAGATGGCCGATAAGCCGGGTTCTGTATCCCCGCGAACGGGGTGATGGCCATTCATCTGGGACGTTCGTTACCGAACGCCTCGTGCGACCTACCCGAGCGACCGGCCCAACAGACAGGCCTGTTCGGCGAACCGAACGCGCGCTCCTATATGGTCTTGCTCCCGGTGGGGTTTACCCTGCCACCATCGTTACCGATGGCGCGGTGCGCTCTTACCGCACCCTTTCACCCTTACCCGATCAAGCCGGGCGGTTT
>JABHVE010000091.1 GCA_018658465.1 Alphaproteobacteria bacterium | reverse complement strand
CGGCGGTGCGGATTCGTGGTGGCCCCCTTCGCCGACGGAATCGCCGCGCAAATCATCGGGGCCAACGTGAGCTAAATCATTGCGGCCCAGATACGACACCGCCAGTTCGCGGAAAATATAATCCACCACCGATGTGGCCATTTTGATGGCGGCGTTGCCTTCGACCATTCCCGATGGCTCGAACCGGGTGAAGGTGAAGGCTTCGACGAATTCTTCCATGGGCACGCCGTATTGCAGAGCAATGGAAATGGCGATGGCGAAGTTGTTCATCAGGCTGCGGAAGGCGGCGCCTTCCTTGTGCATGTCGATAAAGATTTCGCCGATCTGGCCGTCGTCATATTCGCCGGTGCGCAGGTAAACTTTGTGGCCGCCGACGGTCGCCTTTTGGGTGTAGCCCTTGCGCCGTTGGGGCAAGCGGCGGCGCTTGGCCACCATGTCCTGGACCAATTGTTCGGCCACCACTTGTGCAGCCTCGGTGCGAGCAGCTTGGGCATGAACATGGGGGGCGTCCGCCACCGCTTCGTCGTCGTCGATCGCGATGTCAGCTTCCAATGACGCCGCCAACGGCTGGGAAAGTTTTGAGCCATCGCGATACAGGGCGTTGGCTTTCAGCCCCAATTGCCAGGACATCATATAGGCGTCTTTGCAATCCTGAACGGAGGCCGAATTCGGCATGTTGATGGTCTTGGAAATAGCCCCCGAGACAAATGGCTGGGCCGCCGCCATGGCCAAGATGTGGCTGCGATAGGCCAGGGCCCGGGTGCCTTTGACACCGCACGGGGTGGCGCAGTCAAAGACCGCCAAGTGGGCTTCGTCCAAGCCGGGGGCACCTTCCAATGTCATGGTGCCGCAGCAAAATTGATTGGCGGAGTCGATCTCGGACGCTGTGAACCCCAAGGCCGGGAGCATTTCAAAACTGGGATCGTCCAGTGCCGACAGCTCCAACCCCAGAACGTCGGTGCAGAACTTTTCGCCCAAGGTCCACTTGTTGAAGGCAAAGCGAATGTCGAAGGCGTTTGCCAAGGTGGTCTCAACCGCGCGGATGACTTTTTTGGTGAAGCCAAGTTCCATCAGGGTTTCGTGGTTGACCCCGGGGGCACCCTCCAAGGTGCCAAAGCCCACGGCGTAGGCGACGATGGATGCGGCTGTGTCTTGTTCATAACCCAGAGTTTCCAGGGCCAAGGGAACGCTGTGATTGATGATGCGGAAATAGCCGCCGCCCGCCAGCTTTTTGAACTTCACCAAGGCATAGTCCGGCTCGATCCCCGTGGTGTCGCAATCCATAATCAGGCCGATGGTGCCGGTGGGGGCGATGGCTGTTGACTGGGCATTGCGGAAGCCGTGGGTCTCACCAAGCTCCAATGCCTTTGACCAAGATTTCCGCGCGGCCTTCACCAACCCGGTGTCCGATGTGCTGTCCGCGTCCAATCCAACAGGGTCCACATGCAGGCCCTCAAAATCGCCGTCCAGGGCGCCAGCGGCCCGGGCGTGATTGCGCATCACCCGCATCATGGGTTCACGGTTGGCTTCGAATTCCGGGAAGCTCCCAAGTTCCGCTGCCATTTCGGCGGATGTTGCATAAGCCATGCCGGTCATCAGCGCGGTGATTCCCCCGCAAATGGCGCGGCCTTCGTCACTGTCATAAGGCACGGCAGAGGCCATTAAATAGCCGCCCAAATTGGCGTAGCCCAATCCCAAAGTGCGATATTTGTATGACAACGTGGCGATGCGTTCGGACGGGAATTGCGCCATCAAAACTGAGATTTCCAGAACGATGGTCCACAGACGGGTGGCGTGCTCGAACGATTTGGTGTCGATGGTGCCGTCGTCCTGACGGAAAGCCATCAAATTGACCGACGCCAAATTGCAGGCGGTGTCATCCAGGAACATGTATTCGGAACACGGGTTCGAGGCGGTGATTTCGCCGCCGGTGGGGCAGGTGTGCCAGTCGTTGATGGTGGTGTGGAATTGCAGTCCGGGATCGGCACATGACCATGCCGCCGCGCCGATGCTTTCCCACAGATCGGCGGCGGGCATCGTCTCAACAACCTTACCGTCGGTGCGTTGGCGCAACGACCAATCTTCGCCATCGCGCACGGCGTTCAAGAAATCGTCGGTGACCCGCACGGTGTTGTTGGCATTCTGCCCGGACACTGTGTAATAGGCCTCGCCATCCCAATCGGTGTCGTAAACCGGATAGTCGATTTCGGTGACCCCTTGGGTGGCAAATTGGATCACCCGCTGGATGTAGTTTTCCGAAACCTGGGCGATGCGCGCGGCGCGAATGGCTTTTTTCAGTTCAGGATTGTCCGATGGTGTAAACCGCCCGTCGCCTTCCATGGCGTGGCAGGCTTTCAAAACGGCATTTAGATGCTTGGAATTGGTTTTCGAGCCAGTCACCAAGTCGGCGACTTTTTGTTCTTCGATGACCTTCCAATTGATGAATTTTTCGATATCCGGATGGTCCACGTCCACGACGACCATTTTTGCAGCGCGGCGGGTGGTGCCGCCGGATTTGATCGCACCTGCGGCGCGATCACCGATCCGCAAAAAGCTCATTAACCCGGAAGATTTGCCGCCGCCGGACAGGCTTTCACCTTCGCCGCGCAGGTTCGAAAAATTGCTCCCAGTGCCTGATCCATATTTGAACAGTCGGGCTTCGCGCTGCCACAAATCCATGATCCCGCCCTCGCCGACCAGATTGTCGTCGATGCCCTGGATAAAGCAGGCGTGGGGTTGGGGGTGTTCATAGGCGCTTGATGAACGCACGGTCTCGCCGGTCTCGAAATCTACATAGAAATGCCCTTGGGCCGGGCCGTCGATGCCATAGGCCCAATGGAGCCCGGTGTTGAACCACTGGGGGGAATTGGGGGCGCCCATCTGGGCTGCCAGCATGTACCGCAGTTCGTCGAAATAGGCCTCGGCGTCGTCTTCGGAATCGAAGTAGCCGCCTTTCCAGCCCCAATAGGTCCAGGTTCCGGCCAGACGGTCGAACACCTGGCGGGCGTCGGATTCCCCTTCGTCCCGGCGCTCTTCGGGCAGTTTTGCCAGGGCGGCCTCGTCAGGGGCATTGCGCCACAGCCAACTGGGGACCGTGTTTTCTTCCACGGGTTTCAGGGCGGCGGGCACACCGGCCCGACGAAAATATTTCTGCGCCAGAACGTCGCGGGCCACCTGGGACCACTGGCTGGGGACCATGAAAGCCTCCAGGCCAAAGACTAACGAGCCATCAGGATTGCGAATCTCCGTGGACGCCGCCTCGAACTGAATGTCTCCGTATGGCGTACCGCCGGGTTTGGTGAAGTGTCGCTTGATCCGCATCGTGCCCCCTAAAATCCCTGTCAGTGCGCTTGTTCGGGGGTGTCACAGGCCATGAGTGCCCCTGATGCGCTTTGTTTCGGTGTGCGAGACGACAACCCAACAGTAACAAGATGTAGGATCGGTGGGCCGTCAAACCGCAACATCTTGTATCTTCAGGTAACGAATCGTCAACATATATTGTGTGCGTTTGTCACAAAAACACATCATATTGTGTCGGAGCGGGTGTTTTCCCGAAAAATTCACCCGCCACTCCTTGGCCTCTGGACGGCAGCCGACGCCGGTGCAATATTCTGGGGACTAGGCTTCCAAACCGGAGACAACACACCCTATGGGACTTGGCGCACGCATTTTCACTTGGTGGCTGAACGAGCCCATGGGGACGACATTATTCACCCGCACCCGCGGCGAATTGGTGGGTACGGACGGGGCGGGCAACCGCTATTTCCAAAACAAATCGTCGATCCGCCGGGGCAGACCCAGGCGTTGGGTGCTGTACAGCGGCGCCGTCGAAGCCTCGAAAGTCCCGCCGGAATGGCATCTTTGGCTGCATCACACCGTGATTGAGGCCCCCAAAGACATGGCCAAACAGCATGATTGGGAAGCCCCACACCAAGAAAATTTGACTGGGACAACGGGGGCCTATCGGCCACCGGGCAGCATTGCTGCTCGGGGTGTGCGGCCTCATGCGACCGGCGATTACGAACCCTGGCAGCCGGAATAGGCCATGGGCGGAACCCTTCTTGAAACCTTACTTGGCGCCGTGGTGGTCATTGTCGCGGCGGCCTTTTTGGTCTTCGCGTTTGGCGTCTCGGACGTTGGCGCGGTCAAGGGCTATGAATTAATCGCCAAATTCGACCGGGTGGATGGTTTGGCGGTGGGGTCAGACGTCAAGGTCGGCGGCATCAAAGTCGGCACGGTAATGACCCAGGAGTTGGACCCCGCCACATATTTGGCTGTTGTGTACATGTCCATCGACGACGGCATTCCAGTCCCGGTGGACTCGTCGGCTGAGATCGTTTCAGAAGGTTTGCTGGGGGGGCGGTATATGGCGATTGTCCCCGGCCCATCGGACGAAATGCTGAAAGCTGGTGGTTTGATCCGCTTCACCCAATCGTCGATCAGCATCGAACAGCTGCTTGGGCAGTTCGCCTTTGGCGGCGGTGATCCCTAAACAATTGCGAAGGTTTGTTCCGGCGACGGCGGGGCTTTGCCTAGGGCTGCTGATCTTCGCACCAACTCAAGGATTGGCCCAAGACGCGGAACCCGTCCTTAGCGTCGCGGTGCTCCAAGGGTTGGACAAAGTCACCGCCCGGATTTCCACCATCAGCGCGCCATTGAACGATGCTGTGCGATTCGGATCCCTGCGCATTACT
>JABHVE010000132.1 GCA_018658465.1 Alphaproteobacteria bacterium | reverse complement strand
TGGGCACCGAAAAAATCCGCCCGGTTGCCGCCATCGGAACCCTGGGTGGCGCCGCCGATTGGGGCGGACCTTCCCGGCAAATGAATTCCACCTCGTACTTCTATTTCCACACAGATCAGTGGCGGTACGACGGTATGGAGCTGGAGCCCCTGTGGGCACCCCGCGCCGAAGTATTCCCGGCAAAGGGTCAGCACGCCGCCGACCAAAACGTCACGGCGGTGCAAAACGGCTGGCTGCCGTTCCAACCGCAGATCGACAAAAAGAATCCCATGGAGGTCATCAAAGAAGCCCGAGCCGCAGGCTGCGACACCGATCAAAAGGTTAAAGATTGGGTCATCAGCCAATTTAAAGACGGTTCAATGGACTTTGCCTTGGCCGATGTGGATGCACCGGAAAATCATCCAAAAGTGTTGTGGATTTGGCGCGCCAATCTGATCGGCACCAGCATGCGCGGACACGAATACAATCTGAAACACATGCTGGGCACCCACAACAATGTGCTGGGTGAAGATCGTGCCGAAGGCATGATCAAAGGGGTCAAATGGCACGAAGAGGCACCCCTTGGAAAACTTGACCTGATCTACAACGTCAACCTGCGCATGGACAGTTCGGCGAATTATTCCGACATCGTTCTGCCCACCGCGCACTGGTACGAAAAATATGATTTGGCGTGCACCGATTTGCACTCGTTCTTCCATCCATTCACCCCGGCTCACGATCCGGCGTGGGAAGCCAAAGACGATTGGGACACGTTCAAGGTCATCTCAAAAAAGATCAGCGAAATGGCCAAGGATGTCATGCCGGATCCAGTAGAAGATTTGGTGATGACCGCCTT
Organism: Alphaproteobacteria bacterium; assembly: GCA_018658465.1. GTDB lineage: Bacteria > Pseudomonadota > Alphaproteobacteria > UBA2966 > CAIVPW01 > JABHVE01. The sequence continues at coordinate 10,006 of JABHVE010000132.1, read as the reverse complement.
GTCCACCGACACACCGGACGAATTGGCTCAGCCCATGGGCGAATTGAAGGATTGGACCGAGGGGCAATCCGAGCCCATTTCCGGCAAAACCTTCCCCAACATTGCGGTGGTCGAACGCGATTACACAAAGATCCACGACAAATACACGACCCTGGGTCCGAACATGGAAAAACCCATGGGGTATGGGGCCAAGGGCATCAAAGCCGACATGTCAGAGTTCGTCCAAGAGCTGAAGGAAAGCTATTTGGTCGGCGAAAAAGACGGTCGCGTCGATATGTCGGACGCCCGCCAAGTTTGCGAAGTGATCCTGCGGATTTCACCGGAAAGCGATGGCGAGGTTTCCCACAAGCTGTTCGAAACTTTGTCCGAACAGACGGGCTTGCCACTCACCGATCTGGTGGAGGACGAACGGGAAATTCGTCACCATTATCCCGATCTGATTTCGCAGCCCAGGCGGTCCATCACCTCACCCCACTGGTCGGCGATCGAAAGTGCCGGTCGCACATACTGCCCATGGACCATGAATATCGAAACGTTGAAGCCGTGGCACACGCTGACTGGTCGCCAAGAAATCTATTACGACCACCGCATGTTCCGGGAACTGGGCGAAGAGCTGCCCACCTATAAGCCCCCGGTGGACATGGTGGTGATTGGCGACGTTGCTCCGGCGGACGTTAAGGCCAAGGGAGCGAAGCTATTCCGGTATCTGACCCCCCACGGCAAGTGGTCGATCCATTCCATGTTCTGGGATTCATGGCACATGATGAACATGTTCCGTGGCGGCCAGGTCATCTGGATCAACGACGATGACGCCAAGGAAATCGATGTGGTCGATAACGACTGGGTCGAGGTCTACAACGAAAACGGCATCAGCGTTGTCCGGGCGGTGGTCAGCCATACCGTGCCCCGCGATACATCGATCTTCTATCACTCGTCCGAACGCCACGTGAACGTACCGTTCTCGTCATTGGCGCGCGAACGTGGGGTCAGCGATCTGCGCGGCGGCAACAACAATGCGCCCACCCGCATCATGATGAACCCGACCACCATGGTCGGCGGTTACGCCAACTGGACCTACTGGTTGAATTACCAGGGACCCAGCCCGTCTGAGCGGGACATGGCCGTCATGATCCGCAAAAAGCCCTTGGAGAAAGATGGCCGCAAAGTCATCTACCAAGAATCTCAACTCGAGCTGGGGAGTTAGTCACATGCAAATCAAGCAACAAATGGCGATGGTGTTCAACCTGGACAAATGCCTGGGGTGCAACACCTGCACACTCGCTTGTAAGAATGTGTGGACCAATCGCGAAGGTGCCGAATACATGTTCTGGAACAACGTCGAAACCAAGCCCGGTATCGGCTATCCCAAAGAATGGGAAAACCAGGACAAATATCACGGCGGTTGGAAACGCGCTGAAGGCCAAAATCAACCGAAGCTGAACCAAGCCTCGCGGTTCTGGGAAATGATCAATCTTTTCTACAATCCGGTCATGCCCCAGATGTCGGAATATTACGGCAAGGGCCCGTTCACGTTCACATACGAAGATCTGCATTCGGAGGAGCCCACCAAATACAGCCAACCGGTGGCGCGTCCGAAGTCGATGATCAGTGGTGAAGAAGACATCGATATCGAATACGGCGTGAATTGGGAAGACAACGCCGCCGGCACCCACGAAGAAGGGACCGGCAAACTGGATTACAATTTCGCAGACATGACGGACACCGCCCGCAAGGCGCTGCTCAAGTTCGAAGAGTCCTTCATGATGTACCTGCCGCGGATTTGTAATCATTGCCTGAACCCGGCCTGTGTCGGTTCGTGCCCATCGGGTGCGGCGTACAAGCGCGAAGAAGATGGCGTGGTGTTGATCGACCAAGATCGCTGCCGCGGCTGGCGGTATTGCGTGTCGGGCTGCCCGTACAAAAAGACCTATTACAACTGGCGCACCGGCAAATCCGAAAAATGTATTCTGTGCTATCCGCGGTTAGAGACCGGCCAACCACCGGCCTGCTTCCAAGCCTGCCCGGGTCGCATTCGCTACATGGGTCCGCTGCTTTACGACATGGACCGTGTGGCCGAGACCGCCAATGCCCCCGAAAGCGAATTGGTTGGGCTGCACCGGCAAATCATCCTGGATCCCAACGATCCGGAAGTGATTGCAGAAGCACGGCGCCAAGGGGTCACCGAAGCGTGGCTCGAAGCTTGCCGCAAATCGCCGGTCTACAAGATGGTCAAGGAATGGGAAATCGCGCTGCCTTTGCACCCCGAATTCCGCACCCTGCCCAGCTTGTTCTACATCCCACCGGAAAGCCCAGTGAAGTCAGTCATGGACGGTCAATCCGACCACTACGACATGGTTGGTGGCGATACCGTGCTGCCGGAATTGGATGAATTCCGCATTCCGATCCAATACTTGGCGCGGATGCTGTCCGCCGGCAACGAAGACGAAGTCAAAAAAGCGTTGCTGCGGCAGTTGGCGGTGCGTGCCTTCCGGCGGTCCGAACGGGTCGAAGGCCAGGCCGATATCTCGGTGCTGAACCAGGTTGGCCTGTCTGAAGAACAAGCCCGCCACATGCACCGGCTGTTGTCATTGGCGCACTTCAACGAACGCTTTGTCATCGCCACTACGCATACCGAGAACACAAAAAGTGCGCCGTACATCGAGCGTGGCTTTGCCGGATTTGACGAACTGGCACCGGGTGAAAATCCGAAACGCCGTAAGAATTTCCACGGCCAGAAAATGGGGGTGGGAAGCTAGCCATGGGCCAGACCGTCAAAGAAAAACCGCAACAAGACCGCTGGTCGGTCGTGGATGCCGGAACACTGGCATCCTGTTACCGACTGATTGGCGAATTGTTGCTGTATCCCCAGGAACGCGACCAGGATCGCATCGAAGCGAACCTGGAAGCCCTGGACGATGCGCCGGAAAAAGTACGGGAAGCTGTTCAGAAATTTCTGGCGGCACCGCGGTCCCAGAACGCCGACGAATACATCGACGTTTTGGAACTGGACGCGCCGTGCCCGTTGTATGCCGGGGCTTATATTTTCGACGAACCCAAATCGTGCCGGGGCGTCGGGATGTCTGGGCGCAACGCTTACATGTTGGAAGTCGGCGCGGTTTACAAACATTATGGACTGGATGCGTCGGTGCGCGATCTCGCCGATTTTCTGCCAATGATGGTGGAATTTTTGGGCCTTAGTTTGGACCGCCCAGACCGCGACAAAATCGGTCTGCGCAGGCGTTTCGTCGAACAGTATTTTCAACCTGCGTTGGCGCCGTTGATCGAAAAATTGGAAAAATTTGAAACCCCCTATGCCGAACTTGTAAAGGCGTTGGCGGTGCTGGCGGAAGAAGATCTGGTGACCATGTTTGACCACCCGGTGTGGGTGCCGCCAGCCGATAGCGACAAGCGACCGTTCCAAAGTTACGAACCGGAATTGTAGGCCAACGATGAACTCGAGCCAAAGGATCAAGCCATGAACGAACTGCTGTGGGGCGTGTTTCCATACGTTGCGTTGACGCTTTTCTTTACCGTGCCGATTATCCGCATGGTGTTTCGGCCCTATGGGATTACCACCCGGGCCAGCAGCATGTTCAATCGCGGATATTTGGGCGTTGCTTCACTGCTTTTGCATTGGGGCATCTTCCTGATTTTCGCTGGGCATATCGCCGGACTGATCGGCGGGATTCTTGGCTGGGGCGGCTGGATCGCGTTCTTCTTCTGGGCCGGTGGCATCGGTGGGTTCATGGCCTTGGCCGGGTCCATCCTGGCTCTTATCCGCCGCTTTGTGGTTCCGGAAGTTCGCGCCCTTAGTCAAGTTGATGACTACATCGTGCATTTCTTCCTGATCACCATTATCGGCATCGCATTGTATCAGTCGGTGGTGGATCAGATTTGGGGCGTGGCGTTTGCCGGGGCTCCGTGGTTTGCCAGCTTGTTCCGGTTCCAGCCACAGCCAGAGCTGATGGCATCAGCCGGATTGCTGACCCAGATTCATGTGTTTGCCGGTTTCGCACTGGCTGCGTATTTCCCGTTCACCAAGCTGGTGCACGTGTGGGCGTATCCGATCAATTATGCGGTGCGGCCCTATCAATCCATGCGCACCAGTGACAACAAATTCCAACGCAAGTGGGAATTCGGTCTGCGATCCGATAAGTCGTTCATGACCTATGCGGTCGTGTTTTTCATCGTCGCCGGATTGGCCGTCGCGTTCTTGCTGAACGAGCCAGAACGCGATGGGTTTGATGTGGCGTTGGCCACAACGCCCGGCGTGGCGGCCGTCCAACCCGACGATGCGTTAGGTGGCTATGCCCTTTACGTTGCCCAATGCGCCCGGTGCCATGGCATTGATGGGGATGGCAACGGCGAAGGCAAAAACAGCCCGACCTTTGGCACTCTGCCCAGGGATTTGACGGCGGGCATTTACCGCTTTGTCTCCACGGACAACGGCATCGCATCGAATCGCGACCTGCGCCATGTCCTGGTCAACGGGCTGGTAACGTCTGGTATGCCGGGATTCGAAAATCTCTCCGAAGCACAGATTCTGTCCTTGGTGGATGTCCTGGACACGTTCTGGGTTAATCGTCCCCAGGCCGGAGCTGCCTTGGATCCGGGTCTGCGCCCAGAGGTGACGTCGACCGTCATCGCACTTGGTCGCCAGACCTATGCCGACAACTGCTCGTTCTGCCACGGCAATACCGGCCGCGGTGATGGCGAAGCAGGAATTGGAATGGAAGACTTCCCGGGCCACGAATTGCTGCCGGCGAACTTGGCAGCAGGCCAGGTCAAGGCCGGGGTCGATCCGGTCCAATTGTATCTGCGGATTGCCGCTGGAATTCCCAATGGCGACGCACCCCTGATGCCATCGTTTTCGTACCTGTCTCCAGAAGAGATCTGGGCGCTGGTTGGTTTCCTGGAGGCAGAAGTGTTGCCAAAGGGCACGCTGGCCGAGCGGTAAGCGCACGGCGCTGGGGTGGTTGGAATAAAAACAGAGTAGGAATCGGAGGGCAGAACAATGAAGGACTTGGAAGGCGTCACATCTGGTCAACAAACCCGCGCCTTGGCGTTAAGCACCATTGCCTTTACCACCTGCTTTGCGGTCTGGACGATTTTTTCGATCATCGGCATTCGGATCAAGGCCGATCTGGGCCTCAGCGACACCCAGTTCGGGTTGCTGATTGCCACGCCGGTTCTGACGGGTTCCCTCAGCCGTCTAATCCTGGGGATCTGGACCGATCAATACGGCGGCCGCGTCGTTTACACGGCGGTGATGGTGTTTGCTGCCATCGCCACCTGGTTGCTGTCCACCGTTGAAACGTACCCAATGTTCCTGTTGGCGGCGCTTGGGGTTGGTCTGGCCGGTGGCTCCTTCGCCGTCGGTATTGCCTACACATCGAAATGGTATCCGGCGGAACGCCAAGGCACCGCCCTGGGCATCTTCGGCATGGGCAATGTCGGGTCCGCCTTCACCGCGTTTGTCGCCCCACTTCTGCTGATCGCCATGGGCGACAGGTGGCAGAGTGTGGCCCAGGTGTATTCAATTGGCCTGTTGGTCATGGCCGCAATTTTCTTTTTCGGCAGCCAGCAGGATCCGGTCACCGCAGCCCGCAAATCCAGGCAGGAAAAGCACCGTTCCATCCTGGCCCAATTGGCACCCTTGCGGCATCTGCAAGTGTGGCGGTTCTCGCTGTATTATTTCTTTGTTTTCGGCGCCTTCGTTGCACTGGCTTTGTGGCTGCCGCGCTACTACGTCGGTGCCTATGGTCTGGATCTGGCCACTGCCGGCATGCTGACCATGATGTATGCGCTGCCCGCCAGTATTTTCCGGGCACTGGGCGGCTGGTTTTCTGACAAGTTCGGCGCCCGCGCGGTGATGTATTGGACCTTCATCGCCTCCATTTTGTGCACGTTCGTTCTGTCTTATCCGGCCACCGATTACACGGTGGCAGGCATCACAGGGCCGATCGATTTCAGCATTTCCATCGGCTTGGTACCGTTCGTAATTCTGACGATCATCCTGGGGTTCTTCATGTCCCTGGGCAAAGCTGCGGTCTACAAGCACATCCCGGTTTTCTATCCGGACCACGTTGGCTCCGTCGGTGGGGTCGTGGGCATGATTGGCGGCTTGGGCGGTTTCGTCCTGCCCATCACCTTTGGCATGATGAACGACATGATCGGGGTTTGGACCGCATGCTTCATGCTGCTGTTCGCATTGGTGGCGGTGGCCCTGACATGGATGCACATCACCATTTTGATTACAGACCGCAAAGAAACGCCGTCATTGGGTGATCCAAAATTCTTGCCCGAACTGGCGTCCGGCAAGCGTGCGCAGTCAGAATAGCGAATCGAATTCAGCTGGGACAACAAAAGGGTAATTGGTCATGACAGATGCAACAGCGGGGTCCCACGGCCACGTTCTCACCGATTGGCGGCCAGAAGATCCCGATTTTTGGGCGTCAAAGGGTAAGCGAATTGCCACCCGCAATCTTTGGATTTCGATCCCTTGTTTGTTGTTGGCCTTTTCGGTGTGGCTGGTGTGGAGCGCGGTGACGGTGCGGCTAAATCGTATCGGCTTTGATTTCACCACGAACCAGCTGTTTTGGTTGGCATCTTTGCCCGGTCTGTCCGGGGCAACCCTGCGAATTTTCTATTCGTTCATGATCCCCATATTTGGCGGTCGTTTGTGGACCACCATCAGCACGGCGTCCCTGGCCATTCCGGCGTTTTGGATGGGGGTCGCCGTACAAAATCCCGACACCACGTACACGACCTTTTTGATCATTGCCCTGTTGTGCGGCTTCGGCGGCGGGAATTTCGCCTCCAGCATGGCCAACATTTCGTTCTTTTATCCCAAAGCCAGCCAAGGGTCGGCATTGGGGATGAACGCCGGTCTTGGTAATTTGGGCGTCAGCGTCATGCAGTTCACGGTGCCCTTGGTGATCACCTTTGCCATGTTTGGATTGGCTGGTGACCCCCAAGTTCTGGACGGCGACGGGGCCGATATCTGGCTGCAAAACGCTGGGTTCATTTGGGTACCGTTCATTGTGATATTCACCGTGGCGGCATGGTTCGGCATGAACGATATCGCTTCGGCTAGCGCGTCGTTCAAAGAGCAATCGATCATTTTCAAGCGCAAGCACAATTGGCTGATGACGTGGCTTTACATCGCCACATTTGGATCCTTCATCGGTTACTCGGCTGGCTTCCCAATGCTTATCCGCACGCAATTTCCCGAAGTCGATCCGCTGACCTACGCCTGGTTGGGACCGTTCGTCGGTGCCTTAATTCGCCCGGTGGGCGGGTGGATGGCCGACAAAATTGGTGGTGCCCGGGTTACCTTTTGGAACTTCATTGTGATGATTGGTGCAGTGTTCGGGGTGCTGTATTATTTACCGTCGGACGGCGTCGGCGGTTCATTCTTCCCGTTCTTGTTCATGTTTATGCTGCTGTTCTCCACTACGGGCATTGGCAATGGATCCACGTTCCGCATGATTTCCATCATTTTCCGGACTGAGCGGGCACGGGATGCGGAAGGTAAAGGCGAAGACGCCATGGCCCAGGCCATGCAGGACGCCCGCAAGGAATCGGCGGCTGTTCTTGGGTTCTCGTCGGCCATGGCGGCCTATGGGGCGTTCTTCATCCCCAAATCCTATGGCACCTCAATCGACATGACCGGCGGGCCGGAAGGTGCCTTGTACGCCTTCATCGCCTACTACGTGACCTGCATTGTGGTGACCTGGTGGTGGTATTCCCGCAAGGGTGCCGAAATGCCCTGTTAGTGACCATGTGATGGGGCGGCGACCTGGGCAATTTGTGCTATGGTCGCCGCCAACAGGGATCATTTTGGTATCGGGGATTTAAGACATGGGCAGACTTGGAACAGGATTTGCGATCGCGGGATTTGCGGGTTTGGCATTGGCCAGCGGCCCAGCGTTGGCGGATTTCGTCGTTGCCGGGGACATCATGGGCGAAATTTGCGCCGACGGTGCCTGCGCCGCCAAAACCATTGATGAAATCAAAGGCGGTGACGTCCGGGCCTTGCGCAAGGGCGGCAAATTCAAGGACGTCACGGAATACAATGCTGAGACCGGCATGTGTCGGATTGAGCTGGGCGAAGAAGCCGGGATTATCGCCGCCAGAACCGTGTTTATGGAAGTTCAGCACGATGGCAACGAAGTGGTGTTGGCATTGAGCTTCGTCAACTTCGCCTGCACCGTCGAAGACTAACTTCTTTTTGAGTCGTTCAGATTCAAGGGGCTCCGCCCCGATCTGCACTCTAATTTTGCCCATCAGATTCACGCCGCCGGTATGCATCGGCGACGATCTGTTGGCGCGATGATATTAAGCTTTGCCCATCAGATTCACGTCGCCAGTAAGCACCGGCGACGATCTGCTGGCGCGACATTTCATAAAGTTTGCCCATCAGATTCACGTCGCCAGTAAGCACCGGCGACGATCTGCTGGCGCGACAATTTTCTCCGAATCAATACTTCCTTACCGGTAGTAGGTCGTGAACCTGGTGGGCATTTGGTCCGGGCACTGGCCGTTGCCCATGGCCATTGCCAGTTCCATCGGGGTTACCAGTCGCACATAAGCAAAGCCGCGGGATCTGGCTGAATAATAACAATGCTCGGATGTCACCCCACGGGGATCCAGATATGTGGGGGCATCCGCGTCGATGCGAACGCTGGCATCGACAGTATTGATGCGGATCTGGTCATACGCCGTGCCAATGGCCACGGCCCAACCCGGATCAAAATTCTGCAGATCGCGATCCTCTAATCGTTGATCGAACCATCCCCCGGCGATGGCACCGGCCTCGTCCGGGACGGCAAAACAACTGTCCGCGTCATCGGTCAGGCCATGCAACAAGGCGTAGAATTGCGACCGAATGTCGGCGGGGAAATAATCGTATCCGCAGGCCCCGGCCGCCAAGGTCTGCAAATCGCCTTGCGAACGATATCGATCAGGGTTGGCGAACACGTTGGCGGCGGCCTTGTTGGTGACAATCCAATCCCAATTGCGCGCCCGGGGGGTTCCCCGGGTAAAGCCAATCAAGTCCCCGGCCTTTACCGGCACATTTACATAAACCGCCGCATCGCGGGTGTCGGGGGCGGGCTCTGGTGGGGCGGCGGCACCCACAGCCCCCACCAATCGGTCCACATGATCAAAACCGTAATGCACTTCGCATGACACCTGGAAATCCAGCACATACAGTTCCATCAAAATCTGCCGGTCGTTGGCGTCGATGGCTGGTTGGGTGAAATACGTGATGCTGACCAGGGTCGAATCCACCGGGGCATAAATCGGGACTTCGAAAAATGCCCCGTCCGCGTCTTGGGCGATGGATATGTAAGACCGATTTTTGAATCGTTCGCCGCTGATCACCGCCGGGGGCAAAATCGCCTGAATCATCGACATATCGGTAAATGGCGTGGTGAAGGTGGGCGACGGATCGCTTTCGCAAGCCGCCCCGGGGCCGCGGGGGCCCTGTTGTTGCGGCTGGATTTGCGCCACCTGGGTTGGCGCGGGATTGGCCTGGGCCGCGATCACCGGGGGGTCGGGGTCTGTCGCCTCCGCCGTTGTCGAGTCAACACAGCCCACCAGCAAAAGCCCAAGGGATAGTTGCGGAATTATCGATGGGCGGCGGAAAATCCGGACCATGGCGATCATGGTAGACGAAAATTCTTGACATTGAGGCAAAAGGACGCAAATTCAGACATCTCAGGGCATCGTTAACAGGGTCTTATGACCTCAAGGCGTACCGTTTTCAGCAGTGCTTCAGTTGTTCAGATTTTTGCACCTGTGGGAGGGTTAAGAAATGAGGGGGTTTCACGAACGGGCGTTTAATTCGACGTCTTTGACGGCATTGCGTGCTGAGAAGTGGCACGGTCGGATTGCCAAACGGGCAACGGGGGTCGCAGCGGCCACCGTATTGGCAGTCGGCATGGCAACTGTCCCGATGTCCATTGATCGGGATACCGGATTGCCAGTGATCAACACAGCC
>JABHVE010000003.1 GCA_018658465.1 Alphaproteobacteria bacterium | reverse complement strand
GTGCCATCCCCGGCTGGGCTCAAATCTCCCAGCCGCTTTATCTCGCACAGCGGCGGCGCGCCGCGCGGACATCAAGTTTGAGTCTAATTCGCTGCCGCCTGTTGGTTCAATAGTGCCAAAGCGTGCAGTAAGTCAAAGGCCCGTGCAAGCTGATAGTCGGGGCCGGTGTCTTCGACCTCGGCAACTTCTTCCTCGGCCTCATCCGCGCCTTCTTCTGGGACGTCCAGGGCGCCGCGAAGATCGGCTTCCGTACGCCTGGGGAAATTCCGGGTCTGAAGGATTACCAAAGACGGTTCCACCAGGATTTCAGGGGCGATCCCGGCCTCGTTAATGGAGACACCATCTGGGGTGTAATAGTACGACGTGGTCAGCTGAACGAAGCCAAAGTCGCCCATGGGAACGATCGTCTGAGCCGATCCTTTGCCGAATGTATTTTCACCCAGCAAAATTGCTCGGGCACTGTGTTTAAAGGCCCCGGCGACAATTTCTGACGCCGCCGCTGTTCCGCCGTTGACCAACAGAACAACCGGCAAGCCATTTAGAATGTCGCCAGCATCCGCCACCCAATTTTGGACATCTTCATCGGATTTTCCGCGGGCCGAAACGATGTCGCCACCATCCATCAATAGATTGGCGACTTCCACGGCCTGATCAACCGCGCCACCAGGATTGTTCCGAATATCCAAAACAATGCCCTGCAGGGCGTCGCCAAGGTCTTGTCGGATGGCCGCGATCGCATCGCCCAAGTCTGCCGCCGTTGTTTCCGTGAAAAATGGAACGCGAATGTACGCGGTGGTTTCATGGGTGGTGAAGCTGATCTGCGGCACCGCAACGGATTCCCGCACCATGGATGCCAAGAACGGGTCAGTTCCTGGGCGCACCATGGTCAAATCCACCATGGTTCCCGGGGTCCCAATCAAATCAGTGATCGTCTGATCCAGGGTCATGCCATACACCGGCGTGGTGTTAATCTCGACGATCAAATCTCCCGGCATCAGCCCCAGCCGGTCGCCGGGGCCGCCATCTATGGCCGCAATAATCATGGCAACGCCGCCGTCCATGGTTACTTCCAGCCCCAGCCCGTCATAGGTGCGAAGGTCCTGGGATTGAAGCGCCGCGTATTGTTCCGGCGTGTAGAACCGCGACAAAGGATCAAGAGCCGCCAACATCCCGTTGATGGCGGCACCGATCAGAGCTGCGTCGGCAACCTCTTCCACATAGGCTGACCGCACCCTGTCAAAGGCATCGCCAAACAGATTCAAGACTTCGTACGTTTTGGCGTCGGCAGCCTGGCCAAAGGAAGGCGTGGCCATCAGTGCCATCGCCGTCACCCCGGCGGTCAGAGTGCTCCGTAATACCTGCATTTTCATTTCTGTCGCCCTAATTTGCTGCCATGCCGCCCTGGAACACCGCCATGGCGTGGAGCAAATCCAATGCGCGGGTGAGCTGGTAATCGATGGGACCCGTATCAAACGGCACAATTTCCTGGCCGTCCGGGCCAATTTCCGGCGGTTTCGGGAACAACGGTTCAATTTGCGCCTGTTCCACCACCACGTCAGGGGTGATGCCGGTGCCCTGAATGGATCGACCGGACGGGGTGTAATACCGCGATGTGGTCAACCGCATGGCGCCATACACGCCCATGGGCATGATGGTTTGCACCGACCCTTTGCCGAACGAGGTGGTGCCGACAATCAAAGCCCGTTGGTGATCTTGCAGGGCTCCGGCAACAATCTCCGATGCCGAGGCGGACCCGCCATTAATCAACACAATGATCGGCATGCCGTCGGCCAGGTCGCCGCGCCGGGCGGTATACCGTTGAACCCTTGACGGATCACGGGCCCGGGTTGCGACCACTTCGCCGCGGTCGAGGAATGCTTCGGTGGCTGCCACCGACTGTTCCAGCAAGCCGCCGGGGTTGCCGCGTAAATCCAAAATGACGCCTTCGAAGTCGTCGCCTAATTCGTCACGCAATTCGGCCATGGCGCGTTTGATGCCGGATTCGGTTTGTTCGGAAAACGATGTGATCAAAATGTATGCGGCGTTGCCTTCGACCCGGTACCGCACCGAAGCCATGCGAATGACGGCGCGGGTAACGGTAATGGTCATGGGGTCGTCGACACCTTCCCGCTCGACCGTCAGGTCGATGGTGCTGTTGACCTTACCGCGCATCAAATCCACGGCGTCGGACAAAGCCATGCCGGTGACGTCGTTGCCATCCAGGTGGGTGATGTGGTCGCCGGCCAATACGCCCGCACGTTCTGCTGGGGTGTCTTGCATGGGCCGCACAACAAGAACGAACCCCTCCTCCATGCGCACTTCGATTCCTAAGCCACCAAATTCGCCACTGGTGCGTTCCTGCATGGCGCCATATGTCTCGGCATCCATAAAGCTTGAATGGGGGTCCAACGATGTCAGCATCGAATCGATGGCGGCGTTGACCAACCGCAGCTCGTTCACTTCGCCCACATAGCGGGAACGCACCAATTCGAAAACGTCGCCAAATAGATTTAGTTGCTCGTATGTTGATTTGGGGTCCGCAGCACCAGCACTGGTGGGGACGGCCACAAGCCACACGGCCACGATCGCCGATGAAAGGGCTGCCTTAATCATGCAAGTTCCTCTTCTTCCTAAGCCTAAGCCTAATTCTTCCTGGCCGGACCCATGCCCACCCAGACTTTGAAAGCCCCCTTACCGACCTGCGAACCACGGCGATGGGTTGATCGGTTCCCCATCGTGGCGCAATTCAACATAGACGGTCGACTTCTCGGCTTCCTCGCCGCCAGCCACGCCAACAGGTTCTCCAGACAGGAGCCATTGGCCCACTTGGGCATCGATGCGGGAAAGCCCAGCAATTAACGTATGGTACCCCTCGCCATGGGCGATAATCAAGAGCAGGCCATAGCTTCGGAACGGCCCAGCGAACACAATTTTGCCATCAAAAGGTGCCACCACCTGGGCTTCTAGTCGGGTTTGCACGGTCAGGCCCCTGGCCGTAGCCCCCAGGGCGTCAACCACCCCAAATCGCTGGATTACTTGGCCTTGGACCGGCAGGGGAACTAGGCCCCTGGCCTGGGCAAACGACCGGGATGGCACCGGTGGCAGCGCCAGGCCGGCAATTTCGTCTTCATTTAGGTGGCCAATCAATTCTCGGAGATCACCGGCCTGATCCGCCAAATCCTCCATTCGGGAGCGCTCGGCGGCGCGTTCGGCCTGGGTTTGCTCCCGTTGGGCATTATTGCGCTCCAACATCTGTGTCAGGGTTTCGCGCTGTTTTTCCAGGCGGTCCGTGGCCAGGACCAATTCCAGCTGTTTTTCGGTGATTTCATCACGCAGGCCCCGCACGGCGCGGAGCTCGGCATTCAAGGTCTCGGCTCGGGCCCCCAGGGCTGGCAGCACAGAGGCCAGCAACATGGACGACCGCACCACATCCACCGCCGCCTGGGGCCCGGCGATCAAGGTTTCCGGCGGTTGCCGGGCGATGCGCGCCAGACTGGCCAGGACCACGGCCAATTCTTCGGACTGGCCCTGGACTGCTGCGGCCTTTACCGCCTCTTCCGCCCGCATCCCGCCAAGGCGGGTCTCGATGGCGGTCGCTTCCCCTTCCAGGCGCAAAACCTCTTGGGCGGCGACGATCATGCCGTCCCGCAATTCTTCCAATTCCTGAATCAGTCGTTCGGCCTCGGCCCCCAGCTGCTGTTGCCGTTCCCGGCTTTGTCTGAGCTGTTCTTCCAGGCGATCCAGGCGTTGTAATTCGTCTTGGGCCTGGGCGGGGCTCACGGGCACGGACAAGCACGCGACCCCGGCCAAAAGACCAGCGATGAGGGCAGCGACTAAGCGGCCATCGGACAACGGCTAGTCGGTCCCAGAGCCGCTAATTTTCAGCAAGGATTTCCCGGTCATCGCAGGGGGCTGATCGATGCCCAAAAATGGCAACAGCGTCGGGGCGATATCGGCGAGCCGCCCATTGGATAGCCCGGTGATGTGTGACGGCGCGTTGACCAGGATTGCCGGTACCGGGAAGGTGGTGTGGGCGGTATGGGGGATGCCGGTGTCGGCGTCGCGCATGACCTCGGCATTGCCGTGATCCGCGGTGACAAACAACACGCCACCCGCCCGGGTCACCGCAGATTCCAAACGGCCCAGGCACATGTCCACGGTTTCCACGGCTTGGACCGCCGCCCGCAGATCACCACTGTGGCCCACCATGTCGGCGTTGGCATAATTGACCAAGATGAAATCGTAGATGTCCGACTGAATGGCTTCTTCCAGGCGATCCGTCAGTTCCGGGGCCGACATGGCGGGTTTTTTGTCATAGGTGCGGACCTTTGGTGATGGCACCAACACCCTGTCTTCGCCGGTGAACACGGTTTCCTCGCCGCCGTTAAAGAAGAACGTCACGTGGGCGTACTTTTCGGTTTCGGCGATGCGCAATTGCCGGTACCCGGCCCGGGCCACTAAATCCCCCATGGTGTCGGCGATGGGGTCCTGAGGAAACAGCGTGATCAACAGCTCGCTCAGGCGGTCGGAATAGGCGGCCATACCGGCGGCGGCGGCGAACTTAATTTGGCGATCCCGAGCGAACCCAGAAAATTTGGGCTCCACCAGAGCGCTTAGAATTTGTCGGGCCCGGTCAGCGCGGAAATTCACCATCAAAAATCCGTCGCCATCTTTCATGCCGTCGTAATTGCCAATGATGGTCGGCTGAATGAATTCGTCCGTCTCGTCGCGGGCGTAGCCTTCTTCGATGGCATTTCGCGCTGATGTGGATTCCAGGCCATGGCCTTCCGCCACCGCGCGGTACCCACGGGATGCGCGGCCCCAGCGATTGTCCCGATCCATGGTGAAATAGCGCCCGGTGACGGTGGCGATTGTCACCCCTTTTATGGCCGCCAATTCGGAGTCGAACCATTCCAGATATTCCAGGGCGCTTTGGGGCGGGGCATCACGGCCATCGGTGAAGATGTGAAACAACACAGGAATGCCTTGGCCAGCCACCGCGTGGGCTACGTGGGGCAAGTGGTTCATGTGGGAATGGACGCCGCCGGGGGACAGCAAGCCCATCAAGTGGCATGTGCCGCCGCTGTCCTTTAACGCCTGGACCAGATGGGCCATGCCTTCGGTGTTGGCGAAGCCATCGTCGGTGGCGGCATCGATCCGTGGCAGGACTTGTTGCACCGTGCGGCCAGCACCCAAATTCATGTGGCCGACCTCGGAATTGCCCATTTGGCCTTCGGGCAGGCCCACCTCTGACGATGACGTGGCCAGAAATCCGTTGGGGCATGATCGCAGAAGGCGGTCGTAATTCGACGTTCTGGCGATGGCGATGGCGTTGTCTTTGGGGTCTTCCCGGTGGCCCCAGCCATCCATCACGCACAAAACGACCGGCCGCCTTACTATCGATTTTATATTCATAGCTGCCGATATAGCACGGAGAGCAGATCGCGGTCTCTATGACCGCGTGAATCTGAACGACAACTTTTAGACCGTTGCCTGTTCGGCCTCTTTTTCCAGATCCGCCGTCCACATTTTTTCCAGGTTATAGAATTCCCGGACTTCAGGCCGGAACAAATGAACAATGACGTCACCGGCATCGATCAACACCCAATCGCATTGGCCCATGCCTTCGACGCCTGGGCGGCCAAAGCCTCCCCCTTTGATCTGTTGGACCAAATGATCGGCCATGGCACCAACCTGGCGGGTCGATGCGCCGGTGGCGACAACCATGTAATCGGCGATGGAAGATTTGCCAGATAAAGGGACCGCCAAAACATTTTCAGCTTTGTCGTCATCCAATGATGTTTGGACGATTTTCAGCAGGTCCAGGGATGGGTCGGTTTGGGGTGTCTTACGTTTACGCGCGATGATTTGTTGCTCCTGATGGCACGCCTGATTTTTCCTGGCGAATGGCGGTGGCGGACGCCGTGTCCGTTGCCGCCGATAAAAATGCCCATGCGGGTGCTGGGTGATCGGCCAAGCCTGCAGCCCGTGTTTGGCTTACCCGGTTTACGGCAAAGCGGCGTGCCGCGACCCCCGACTTGGCGCGGAAAGAATATGTGGGGCGGTCAAAGACCGCAACTGGCATGGCCCGGAAGATTTTGGTCCATTCGCGCCATCGGTGGATGTTCACCAAATTGTCGGCACCCATGATCCAAACGAATCGGATCCCGCCCCATCGGGCCTTTATTTTTGCCAGGGTGTGGGCGGTATACCGGGTGCCCAACCGTTGTTCCAAATCGCTGACCAAAATGCGGGGCTCGGCCGCGACAAATTCAGTGGCCCGGGCCAGTCGATCTGGGAACGGTGCCATGTCGTCCCCTCGTTTCATTGGGTTCTGAGGCGAAACCAGCCACCACACTTGGTCCAAGGCAAGAATATCCAGGGCCAACTGGCTAATCAGCAGGTGCCCGGAATGGGCAGGATTGAATGATCCCCCCAGCAACCCCACGCGCTTAGGCAGCAGTGGTTGGGCGGGCAGGGTGCCGCCGCCAACGTTTACCCTGGCGTTCAAGGGCGGGTCTGGCCGGTGCCGTGGATCACGTATTTAAACGTGGTCAGTTGCTCCACCCCCACCGGGCCACGGGCATGAAGGCGGCCCGTGGAAATTCCAATTTCCGCGCCCATGCCGAATTCGCCCCCATCGGCGTATTGGGTGGAGGCGTTATGCAAAACAATGGCGCTGTCGACTTTGGCCAAGAACGTCTCGGCGGCGGCGCTGTCGGCGGTGACAATGGCGTCGGTGTGGTGGGATCCAAACGTGTTCACGTGGTCGATGGCTTGGTCCAGCCCGTCCACCACCCGCACTGCCATGACGGCATCAAGGTATTCGGCTCGCCAATCGTCTTCCCCTGCTTGAGTTGCGCGGGAATCAATGGCCATTGTTTCCGCGTCACCGCGCACGGCGCAGCCGGCGTCGGCCAGGGCATCCAAAATCATCGGCAAATGGCTGTCGCGCACGGATCGATCCACCAACAAGGTTTCGGCAGCACCGCAAACCCCGGTGCGGCGCATTTTGGCGTTGACCACGATATCCCGGGCCATGTCTTTGTCGGCATCTTCGTGCACATACACATGGCAGACCCCTTCAAGGTGGGCGAACACCGGCACCCGGCTGTCCTTTTGCACCCGCTCGATCAACGACCGTCCACCCCGGGGAATAATCACGTCGATGACCTCGGACATGGCCAGCATGGCGCCCACGGCGTCGCGGTCCCGGGTGGGGATCAATTGCAGGGCACCGGCTGGCAATCCCGCTGCCGCCACCCCGGCTTGCAGGGCCTGGAAAATCGCCCGGGATGAATGAAAGCTTTCCGACCCACCGCGCAGGATCGCCGGATTGCCGGATTTTAGGCAAAGCGCTCCGGCGTCGGCGGTGACGTTTGGGCGCGATTCGTAAATGACGCCGATGACCCCCAAAGGCACCCGCACGCGGGAAATATGCAATCCGTTGGGGCGGTCCCATTCGGCGATCACAGCCCCCACGGGATCATCCAAGGCGGCGATTTCAACAAGGCCATTGGCCATGGCTGCGATGCGATCGACAGTCAGCACCAGCCGGTCGGTCATGGCAGCGGACAGGCCCTTTGTTTTCGCTGCCTCCAGATCAAGTGCGTTGGCCGCCAAAATCTGTTCTGTGGAGGCCACCACGGTTTCCGCCGCCACCGTCAGGGCTTTGTTCTTGGCCGCGGTGGACGCCTGGGCCATGGGCGCGGCGGCATCCCGCGCGGCGGCACCGATCCCGGCCATGATGACGCCAACGTCATCGGTCTTAGCTGCGGCGGCGGTCATTGGTTTTCCTCGGTAAGCACCAAATCGTCCCGGTGGACCATTTCGTCCCGTCCACGGTATCCCAGCAGAGCCTCGAATTCACCGCTTTTGTGGCCCAATATCCGCTGGGCGTCTTCTAGTGAATAGGCGCACAAGCCCCGGCCGATCTCGGTCCCGTTGGGATTTTTCAATATGACCGCATCGCCACGCTGAAACCCGCCTTCCACGGCGGCCACCCCGGCGGGCAACAGGCTTTTGCCCTTGTGCAATGCCTGGACAGCCCCGTCATCCAAAACCAGCGCCCCTTGGGTGGTTAGGCCCCCGGCAATCCAGTTTTTGCGGGCGGCGCGGGGCGTATCAGTGGGCAAAAACCAAGTGCAATCCGCGCCATTTTCGACGGCCTCTAGGGGTGCTTGCACGGATCCCTTGGACAGCACCACGGCGCACCCGGCGCTGTTGGCGATCCGCGCCGCAGATATTTTGGTGACCATGCCGCCGGACCCGTGGTCCGTCCGTGCTTTGCCCGCCATGGCTTCGATTTCCGGGGTGATGGCGGCAACCTCGCGCACCAACTCCCCGCCGTCGCCCTTGGCGGGGTCGGATGTGTACAGGCCGTCCACGTCTGACAGCAACGCCAACACATCGGCGCTGATCATCTGGGCGACCCGGGCGGCTAAGCGGTCGTTATCGCCGAACCGGATTTCTTCGGTGGTTACCGTGTCGTTCTCGTTGATCACCGGCACGGCCCCAAGCAACAACAGCGTGCCAATGGTGTTGCTGGCGTTCAGGTATCGTCGGCGGGATTCCGTGTCGTCGCCGGTCAACAAAACCTGGGCGGCATCGATGCCGTGCTTTTCCAATGCCTCGGCATAGGCATGGGCCAGGCGGCTTTGGCCGGCGGCTGCTGCGGCCTGGTAGGTTTCCAATTTCAGGGGCCCCGGGGGCAGCCCCAAGGCCGAACGGCCCAGGGCGATGGCCCCAGAGGACACCAGCACCACGTCTTGGCCGCGGTTGCGGCACCGGGCCACGTCCTTGACCATCGAGTCCAGCCAATCCGAGCGCAGTTTTCCCGACACGGTATCGACCACTAGGCCGGAACCGATTTTGGCGACAATGCGCCGGGCGTTTTCCAGGCGGCCGGTCATGGTGCCCATCCTTCCGCCGTCGCACTCGTGGCCGCGTCGGCATCGTCGCCTTGGTCGTCCTCGACCTCGTCCTCGACGACAGGTAGGCCATCAAGGATACGCCCGGTCAGTTCGGGCACACCCAGGCCAGCGACGGCTGATATGGCCAGCACCTCTGCGCCGCACGCTTCGGCCAGCGCGTCACGCTTTTCGTCGATGTCAGCTTCGGTCAGGGCATCGCACTTGTTCAGGGCCACGATTTCCGGCTTTTCCGCCAGCCCATGGCCGTACTGAGTCAATTCTTCGCGGATGGTGCGATAGGCCCCAGCCACATCGTCGATGGTGCCGTCCACCAAGTGCAGCAAAATTTTGCAGCGCTCCACATGGCTGAGGAACTGGTGCCCCAGGCCGGTGCCTTCGTGAGCGCCCTCAATGAGGCCCGGAATATCCGCCAGCACGAATTCCCGATCTTGAGCATAGGCCACGCCCAAGCTGGGATGCAGGGTGGTGAACGGGTATTCCGCGACCTTTGGCTTGGCCCGTGACACCGCCGAAAGAAATGTCGATTTCCCAGCGTTGGGAAGCCCGACGATCCCGGCGTCGGCAATCAGCCGCAAGGACAGCCTTATCCACCGTTCGTCCCCTGGGGTCCCCGGCTGGGCCATGCGCGGTGCCCGGCGGGTGGGTGATTTAAAATGGGCGTTGCCAAGGCCCCCTTCGCCGCCTTGGGCCAATAGCACCCGCTCCCCTGGGGCCGAGACCTCGGCCAGCAATTCTCCGTCTTCTACATCGAACATTTGGGTGCCTGCGGGCACCCGCAACACAATATCTTCAGCGGCGGCACCGGATCGCAGAGACCCTTCACCTTGGTGGCCGTTTTTGGCGCGAAAATGCTGCTGGAAACGGAAATCAATCAGGGTGTTCAGGCCAGGCGTTCCCTCGGCCCAAATGGTGCCGCCTTGGCCGCCATTGCCGCCGTTGGGGCCGCCTTTGGGCAGATTCCGCTCGCGGCGGAAACTGACGCACCCGGCGCCACCGTCTCCCGCCCGAATATGGACTTTTGCCTGGTCTAGAAATTTCATGTCAGCAAATTGCGCCGCCGCGGCGGCTTAAACAACCCAATGGGGCTGCGCCGGTTGAAAACCACGCACTCAATAAATTGGCGTGGGCACCAAGGCACCCACACCGGCGCGGATTTTCGGGCGTCTTAGTATGGGTGTGCTAGTTCGCCGGTTCGATGGAAACGTAGGTCCGACCAGCGCGGCCTTTGGCGTATTTCACCCGGCCATCGGCCATGGCGAACAGGGTGTGATCCTTACCCATGCCCACATCGGTGCCGGCAAAGAATTTCGTGCCCCGTTGGCGCACCAAAATATTGCCAGAAATCGCCGACTGCCCACCAAATTTTTTCAGACCAAGCCTGCGCCCAGCCGTATCGCGACCGTTGCGGGAACTGCCACCTGCTTTTTTATGTGCCATTAGTCTTTGTCCTTCTTGGCTTCAGTCTTCTTCTTCGCGGCGGGTTTAGCGGCGGGTTTGGC
>JABHVE010000004.1 GCA_018658465.1 Alphaproteobacteria bacterium | reverse complement strand
TTTGGTTCGTCCCACAACAGGGCGGCACCCGCCGTGGTGAATACCGGCAGCACCAACAATGGCTTGCTGGCGGTCTCCGCAAACGGGATCCCTTCGGTCCGCAGCATGGCGCGCACGGCTTCCCGCTGAAAACTGATGGTCAGGCTGGCAAGATACCGCGTAGACGACGTGCGCTCGTTGGCCACTTCGATGCCATAGACCAAGGCGGCGACGCGATCGGCGCCCGGTTCACCATGACGGTCATAAAAACTGCGCGGAGTCAGACGCCGCAGCAGCCGGTGATAGGCCGCCCGCATGCCCGCCTCCAAGGCGACTTCCCGGGCGGCGTTGGCGTCGTCGGCCGTGGCGTCCACCTCCACATCCAGGATCACGAACACGTCCTGTTGGGCTGCCGCTGGTTGGATGGCGGCGAACACCAGCAAGGCCAAACCCACGAGTGCGCTGGTGATCGTTGCAAACGATTTGGGATAAAGTATGTTCAAGCTTCTAATCCGCTTTCCGCTCGGCCAACCCATTATGATCCGCATTAACGGCGGCCCGGCACATCAAACGCGGCTCGAGCCCATGAATCAAGGCAACCGTACAGGGCACTATGTCTGATCTTAGTGTGGTCGTACTGATTTCCGGCCGGGGATCCAACCTCCAGGCGTTGATCGACGCCTGCGCCGACCCCGGTTTCCCCGCCCACATCGTCCGGGTGATTTCCAACAGGCCAGGTGCCAAGGGCCTGGAACGCGCGGCACAGGCCGGTATCCCTACCACGGTTATTGACCACACTGAATTTCCCGATCGCGCGGCCTTTGATGCTGCATTGTCGGCGGAAATCAACAAATCCCAGGGTGAACTGGTTTGCTTGGCCGGGTTCATGCGGCTGTTGGGGGATGACTTCGTGGGCAGCCTGGAAAACCGCCTGATCAACATTCATCCCAGTTTGCTGCCCGATTTCAAAGGCTTGCATGTGCACGAAAGAGTCATCGAGGCCGGGGTCAAATCAAGCGGCTGCACCGTGCATTTTGTCCGCCCAGAAACCGACGCCGGTCCCATCATTGCCCAATCCACGGTGCCGGTGCACGACCATGACACCCCCGACACCCTGGCCGCCCGGGTATTAGAGGCCGAGCATGTTTGCTACCCCGCCGCCGTGCGCTTGATCGCCGAGGGCCGGGTAGTGGTCGATGATGACAGCGTTTTGGTGGACGGCCGACCTTTGTTAGCGGAGTAAAAATCCGCTTTCATGTCACGATCAGATTCACGCGATCGCAAAAAAATATGCGATCCCGATCTGCTCTAGTTACCCAACGATCTCGGCATCCTCGAAGAAGAACGCGATTTCACGGGCCGCTGACTCGGGCGAGTCCGATCCGTGGGCCGAATTGCGTTCTTTGGATTCGCCCAAATCCTTGCGGATGGTGCCAGGGGCGGCTTCTGCCGGATCCGTCGCCCCCATGATTTCACGGTTACGGGCGATGGCATCCTCGCCTTCCAGCACCTGGACCACAACGGGGCCGGAGGTCATGAAATCGCAAAGGCTGCCGAAAAAGGGCCGCTCAGCATGTTCCGCATAGAACCCTTCGGCCTGTTCCCGGGTCATGGAGATGCGTTTTTGCGCCACCACGTGAAGGCCCCCGCTTTCGAGCTTGTCGAGGATTTTCCCGGTGATGTTGCGGGTGGTGGCGTCGGGTTTGATGATCGAAAAGGTGCGCTGGGTGGCCATGGAAAATCCCTAAAATTTGAAATTGAAATATTTAGGGGCGCGAAATGCGCCCGGCGGTTGGTATAGCCGCCTTGCGAAGTAAGGGCTAGTCCGTGTCCTTTTTTTGCCAGCCGCCGGAGTCCGATTGCTGCCAATAGGTCAGGTCGTGGCCGTCCGATTTCAAGGACTTCCAGCGTTCGCGGGCCGCGGTTAGGGCAGTGCCATCATTCCCATCAAACACATCAAGAACGCGGTCGAAGCCACTGAAATCATTCAAAGAAGTGCCGTCCAACTGGACCAGCACCTCGGCAGAATGCGGGCTTGAGCCCACGTCGGCGGTCAACAAGATGGGCTGGGTTTCCGGGGCGCCATCTTTGCCACTGCCGTGGGGCAAAAACGATTGGGAGTCGTATGTCCACAGAGTGGTGTTCAGGGCCTCAACCCGTTCGTCAGACCCGGCCATAACCAACGCCCGCATGCCGTTTTCCAGGACTTTTTCCAGGAGCTTTGGCAGGGCGACCTCCAACGTTGACCGCTGGAGGTGATAAAAGGCGATTGATGTCACGACGTTTGCGCCTGGGGGCTATTCAAAGTTGGCGGCCACCAGGCGATTGAGCAAGCGCACCCCGAACCCGGTCGCCCCCTTGGGAGTGGTTGGCTTATCTTTGTAGGCCCATGCGGTCCCGGCGATATCAATGTGGACCCAGGGCACGTCCCCGACAAAGCGTTTCAGGAATTGCGCGGCGGTGATGCTGCCGCCACCCTTGCCGCCGATATTTTTCATATCGGCGATCTCGGAATCGATTTGGCGGTCGTAATCCGGCCCCAAAGGTAAACGCCACACGGGCTCGCCCGATTCCCGGCCAGCGGAGGTCAACTGCCAGGCCAGATCATCGTTGTTGGAGAAAATTCCAGCGTTGTGATAGCCCAAGGATGCGATCACCGCGCCGGTAAGAGTGGCCAGGTTGATCATGGCACCGGGTTTGAATTTCTCTTTCGCGTACCACAGGCAATCGGCCAGAACCAAGCGACCCTCGGCGTCGGTATTCAGGACTTCGATGGTCTGCCCAGACATGGATGTCACCACATCACCCGGGCGCTGGGCCTTCGCCGACGGCATGTTTTCCACCAGTCCGATGACACCGACCACGTTTGCTTTGGCTTTGCGACCGGCCAAGGCGCGCATGGCGCCGATGACGGCAGCGGATCCCGCCATATCGAATTTCATTTCCTCCATGCCCGAAGACGGCTTGATGGACAGGCCGCCGGAATCAAAGGTCACGCCTTTGCCAACCAAGGCCAAATCGGTCTTTTTCGATCTGGGCTTTCCGGTCCATTCCATGGTCACCACATGAACGTCTTGGTCGCTGCCTTGGGCCACACCCAAGAGTGCGCCCATACCCAATTTCTCCAGGCGGGCCTTGCCCAACACTTCGACCTTCACCCCTAATTTGTCCAAGGTTCGGGCCCGCGCGGCAAGGGTCTTCGGCGTCATGACGTTGCCCGGCTCTACCACCAAATCCCGGGCGAAATTGACGCTGTCGGCCACCACCGCCATGGATTTGAAGGCCTTGCGGGCCTCGGTCACCGGGTCCGTCAGTACGATCACTGATGTGACGCTTGGTTTGCGCTCAGGCTTTTCCTTGGTGCGGTAGCGGCCAAATCGATAGCTCCCCAGGATCGCGCCGGAAGCCACCCGGGCCGCGGACTCCGCCACCGAAACGGTGCCACCAGGAACGGCATCCACGGCGATCGAAACAGTGGTGACGCCGGTGGCCGACGCGCGTTTGACCGCCGCGCCGCCCAGGGCCTCCAAGGCAAGGCGATCGAAGTCTGAGCCCTTGCCAATCCCTGCCAGAACAATCCGCCCAAGGCGCAGGCCAGCGGGCGCCAGGATTTCGATGAATTGACCCTTTTCCCCGGTAAACCGAG
>JABHVE010000005.1 GCA_018658465.1 Alphaproteobacteria bacterium | reverse complement strand
TGCCGCCGCTCCGCAGCCTCCGGCAGTGCCGGTTGTAGTGGTCGAAGCAGCACCCCTTGCTGCCCCCACCCCCGCGCAGCCTGTCATTGGCGGGGGAGCTGGGGGATTGGCTAATCTCGGCGTTCCCGAAATGGCTGTACCTCTACCGGCCGGTGCGGCCGCTGCTGGCTTGGCAGTCATTGCCGAAGCCGCGCCGCTGCCCGATCTTGGGGCAGGGCTAACGCCATTGCTGCCAGCGATTCCCCCCGGCGGGGCTGTGGCCTTGGCTGAACCCGTTCCTGCGCCAACATTGAACCCAGTACTTCCGCCTGCTCCGGCCCCGGCTCCTGTCGTTGCCAATGGGGCTCCGGCGTTGGTTCCGGCGATCCCGCCCGCTCCGGCAATGCCGCAAATCGCGGCGGTTGCCCCGGCACCAGGGGCTGGAGTTGTAGGCGCGCAGCTTCCTGTGCCGACGGCTCTGCAGGTCGCCCAAGTGCTGCCGCCAGCGGTGGCCGCGGGCCAAAACACCTTGGGCGCGACCTTTGCTCAAATGCTCCAACAGTCCCAGGCGACAATTTCCATTGTGCCGGCGGTGGCGGGATTCCCGGCCGCCCCTGGACCGGCGGTCCCAGGACCAGTGTTTAATCCTGGTGTAGTGGTGGCGGAACTTACCGCACCCGTTGCCCCCTTGGGGGCTGTGCAATCCCCGGGCGGCCAATTTGCCGGGCTGCCTGGATTGGGTGGCTTTGGCGGCGCCCAGGGTTTCAATTCAGAGCCGACATTGGTGATGTTTGGCCATGACTCGGTGACCCTGTCGTCGGCCGCACGGACCCAAATTAAGGCCGTGGCCGACGCATACAAATCCAATGGCGGGACCATCCGCGTCGTCGGTCATGCCTCTCAGCGGACAAAGGAAATGGCCTTTGATGTGCATCTGCGGGTGAACTTCCGGGTGTCGGCAAATCGCGCAGGCGCGGTTGCCAGCGAACTGATGCGTTTGGGTGTGGACCCGGCAGCGTTGATCATCGATGCCGTTGGCGATGCCCAGCCAATGTTCTTGGAAGCGATGCCGTCGGGAGAAGCCAGGAACCGTCGGGTCGAAATTTTCGTCCAAGCTTAACCCGGTTGCCCAGCGCATTTTTGCGCGGGCTCTGAAAGCGCGCCATGGATTTTCACCGCATCAGCCAGCTACCCCCTTATGTTTTTGCCGAAGTTAACCAGCTAAAGGCTGCGGCGCGGGCGGCAGGGGAAGACATCATCGATTTTGGCATGGGCAACCCGGATTCTGCCACCCCCGCCCACATTGTCGAAAAATTGGTTGAGTCTGCTCAAGACCCGCGGGCCCATCGGTATTCCACATCACGCGGGATCCCCGGTCTGCGCCGTGCCCTGGCGGCGTATTACGATCGTCGCTTCGGTGTGGAAATCGACCCGGAAACCGAGACCATCGTGACGTTGGGTTCCAAAGAAGGTCTGGCCAATTTGGCGTCGGCGATCACAGCACCTGGGGACATTATTTTAGTCCCCAATCCCAGCTACCCGATCCACCCTTACGGTTTCATCATTGCCGGGGCGGAAATCCAACATGTACCCCAAGGCCCGGGTCGCAACTTTTTATCCGATTTCAAGCGCGCCGTGGAAACTAGCGATCGCCCACCGGCGGCGGTGGTTCTGAACTATCCGTCCAATCCCACGGCCATGGTGGTTGATTTGGATTTCTACGGGGAGATGGTCGAATTTTGCCGCGCCAAGAAAATCTACATTCTTTCCGACTTGGCCTATTCGGAAATCTATTTTGACTCTCCGCCCCCTTCGATTTTGCAAATCCCAGGGGCCCGAGACATTGCCGTCGAATTTACGTCGCTCAGCAAGACCTATTCCATGCCGGGGTGGCGCATCGGATTTGCCACTGGCAACAAGGACCTTGTTTACGCACTGGCACGCATAAAATCGTACCTGGATTACGGTGCCTTCACGCCCATCCAGGTGGCGGCCGCCGCAGCACTGAACGGTCCCCAGGATTGCGTGGACGAAATCCGTGGCCTGTACAAACGTCGTCGGGACGTGTTGGTTCAATCCATGGCATCGGCTGGATGGGACATTCCCAGCCCACCAGCCTCCATGTTTGCTTGGGCGCCAATCCCCGAAGATTTTCTCCAATTAGGGTCCATGGAGTTTTCTAAAATGTTGCTCACCGAAGCCCAGGTCGCGGTGTCCCCAGGCATTGGTTTTGGCGAACACGGAGAAGGGTACGTGCGCATCGCATTAGTAGAAAATGAGCAACGCATTCGCCAAGCCGCTCGGTCGGTTCGAAAGTTTTTGGCGTCGGATCCCAAACAAGCGGTGGCGTCGTGAGCGAGCCTTTGAAAGTCGGCATTGCCGGGCTGGGAACAGTCGGCGGCGGTGTTGTCAAAATTTTGCAAGAACACAGGGATCTGCTTGCCAAGCGGTGTGGGCGCGCCATCGAACTTGCCGGTGTGTCGGCCTTGGAAATGCCGGACGCATTGAAAGACACCTTGGCCGGAGTTCCCTGGTTCGACAACGCCTTGGACATGGCAAAGGCCGATGGCATTGATGTTGTGGTGGAACTTATTGGTGGATCCGATGGTATCGCCAAGACCGTTGTTGAAACCGCACTTGGGGCGGGCAAATCTGTTACGACGGCCAACAAGGCGCTGATTGCCCATCATGGTTTGGCACTGGCCAAGGCCGCCGAGGCCAACGGTGGAGTGTTGGCGTTCGAGGCTGCGGTGGCCGGTGGCATCCCAATTTTGAAGGCGATCCGCGAAAGCCTTGCGGCAAACCAGCTGCACACGGTGTACGGAATCCTGAACGGAACTTGCAATTACATCCTGACGGAAATGGAACAAACCGGTCGGGATTTCGCCGATGTTTTGGCCGAGGCCCAATCGTTGGGCTATGCCGAAGCCGACCCAAGTTTTGATGTGGACGGGATCGATTCCGCTCACAAGCTTGCGATCCTCACCAGCCTATCATTTGGTTGCCCCATGGATTTCGACGGGGTCTATGTGGAAGGCATCCGCAACGTCACAGCCCAAGACATCGCCTTCGCCGCCGAGCTCGGATACCGCATCAAATTGCTGGCAATCACCAAGCGGGCCAACGGCGGGGTGCTCCAGCGCGTGCATCCCTGCATGATCAAATTGGATTCCCCCATCGCCAGTGTGCACGGTGTGATCAACGCGGTGGTGGCGGAAGGCGATTTCGTTGGCCGCACGGTGTACGAAGGTGCGGGGGCGGGCGAGAGGCCCACGGCGTCTGCTGTGGTCGCCGATTTGGTGGACATCGCTCGGGGCATTTCGGCGCCGGCCTTTTCGGTTCCGGTGGCGGAATTGACCGACCTTCCGGTTCAGGCGATGGCAAGCCATAAGGGAGCGTTTTATTTGCGGCTTATGGTCGTGGACGAATCCGGGGTGCTGGCAAAAGTCTCGGAAATGTTGCGCGATGAAGACGTGAGCATTGAAACGGTGCTGCAACGGGGTCGCGCGCCGGGGGAAACTGTGCCGCTGATTTTGGTTACCCACGAGGCCGAGGAAGCCGCCATGGCGAGGGTTCTTGAAAAACTAACTTCGATGGCCGAGGTGGTGGAAGACCCAGCCCTGATCCGAATCGAGCCCCTGTAAAATGGTCGACGCCCCCCTCAGCCGCTCCCTTAGCATGGATGCCGTGCGGGTCACCGAAGCGGCGGCGATTGCTGCCGCCCGGTGGTCAGGAAGCGGTGACGAATTGGCAGGGGATCAAGCGGCGGCGTTTGCTGCCCGCGACGCACTGAATAGTTTGGCCATCAATGGCACCGTGGTGATCGGCGAAGGGCCAGAAGGCTTGGCCGAAGAATTGTACCTGGGCCAGAAACTAGGTGCCGGTGGCCCCGACGTTTCCATCGCCATTGATGCGTTGGAATGCGACTCCCTCGCGGCCCGCAGCGGCCCCGATGCCATGTCGGTGATGGCCCTTGCGGAACCCGGTGGCCTTGCCGCGTTGCCAATCATCTATATGGACAAAATCGCCATAGGCCCGTTGATCCCAAACGACGCCATTGATCTGGATGCCGAGCCCGGGGACAATATTGCCGCAGTCGCCGAGGCGTTGGGCCGTCCGGCCAGCGCCATCACCGCCTGTATTTTGGATCGCCCCCGCCATGGGGATTTGATTGGGGCGGTGCGGGCAACCGGGGCGCGGGTAAAGCTGATCCCGGAAGGCGATATCGCTGGGGTGATCGCTGTGGCGTTGGCGGATTCCGGCGTTGATTTATTCCTCGGGACCGGTGGCGCTGCCGAAGGCGTGTTGGCGGCAGCGGCCCTGCGATCCTTGGGTGGCCACATCGAGGGCCGCCTGATGGTGCGGGATGATGGCGATCGGGCCTTGGCCGCCGCCGCTGGGATCACCGACACCGGGCAAAAATTCGGAACCATGGATTTGGCCGGGGGCGACGTGATTTTTTCGGCCACCGGTGTCACCCCGGGGCCATTGGTCGAAGGGGTGCGCCACGAAGGCGGCTCCGTGACCAGCCATTCCGTGGTGATGCGATCCGCCACCGGAACCGTGCGCTGGATCCGCGCCAACCACCGACCGACCGACGCCTCCCAGACCTCGTGAGCCCACCGGCTCAAGACGACGCCAATTCCGCGCAAAAAGCGCCAATCAATGGGCCCGCGATGCTGGGGGTGGAAAAATCCGCCACGGGTCGCCGCTGGGTGCCCAGGGAATTTGACGACCGCACTGCCCAAGCCCTGGCCCAGCGATTGGGTTTGCCCGAGGCATTGGGGCGCGTGCTGGCCGCCCGAGGGGTGGGCCTAGACGACGCCGAAGATTATCTGGAACCGACCTTGCGGACGGCGCTCCCCGACCCGTCGGATTTTCACGATATGGATGTGGCGGCTGATCGATTGGTCGCGGCCATCCAATCCGCCGAGACCATTGCCATTTTTGGCGATTACGATGTGGATGGGGCTACCTCTGCGGCCTTGCTGTCACGATTATTCTCCTCCGTCGGCGGGGTCGTGCGGACGTATATTCCTGACCGCATCACCGAAGGCTACGGCCCCAACGGCCCGGCAATGGTCCAATTGGCGAAGGACGGCGCCCAGGTGGTGGTCACGGTGGATTGCGGCGTCAGTGCCTTCGAAGCCCTGGACGCGGCTGCGGATGCTGGCCTGGACGTCATTGTGGTGGATCATCACGCGGCGGAGGCCAAGCTGCCCCGGGCGTTGGGGGTCATCAATCCCAATCGACTGGATGAAACCGGCGAATTCGGCGCCCTGGCGGCGGTGGGGGTGGCATTTTTACTGGCCGTGGCGGTCAATCGCGCATTACGTCTGGCCGGTTGGTACGGCACTGATCGCCCGGAACCGGATTTAATGAACTGGTTGGATTTGGTCGCCTTGGGCACGGTGTGCGACGTGGTGCCGTTGGTCGGCCTGAACCGTGCCTTGGTCATCCAGGGCCTAAAGGTCATGGCTGGGCGTCGCAATGTGGGCATCAAAGCCCTGGCTGATGTGGCCGGCATGTCCGAAGCCCCGGGGGCTTACCATGCCGGGTTCGTCCTGGGTCCACGGGTGAATGCCGGGGGTCGGGTGGGGCGCTCGGACCTTGGCACCCGCTTGTTGGCCACGGACGATCCCGTCGAAGCAGGCAAATTGGCGGCCGAGCTGGATAAACATAATGCCGAGCGCAAAGCCATCGAAGCCGGTGTCCTGGAGGCCGCCCAAGCGATGGTGGGGGAAGAAGACCCGGGCCCGGTGGTCATTGTCGCCGGGCGCGATTGGCATCCCGGGGTCATCGGCATTGTCGCGGCGCGCCTAAAAGAACAATGGCGGCGGCCGGCCATCGTCATTGCTCTGAATGACGGCGTCGGCAAGGGGTCAGCCCGATCGGTGCGCGGCGTGGATATGGGGGCAGCGGTGATTGCCGCCCGCCAAGCTGGGTTGCTGGACAATGGCGGTGGCCATCCCATGGCCGCTGGGCTGACGGTGGCCGAGGACCAATTAGAGGCTCTGAGGACATTTTTGGCCGATCATATTGGCCCCCAGGTGGCCCAAATCGACTCAGCCCACGATCTGACATTGGATGGGGTGGTGACGTCAGGGGCGGCAAACATGGAATTTTTGACGAATTTGGAGCGCGCCGGGCCGTTTGGTTCAGGTAATCCAGAACCGAGATTTGCGATCACCAGCGCCCAAATCGTTCGCCCCAGCATTGTTGGCCACGGCCACGTCAGGATGATTCTTGGGGGCGGGCGCGGCAGCGGGGCCAGTGGATTGACCGCCATTGCCTTTCGCGCCGCCGATGGGCCGCTGGGGGAGTTGCTGTTGTCGTCACGGGGGGTGCCGGTCCATGTGGCCGGAAATCTTCGCGCCAACCATTGGCAAGGCACGACCAAACCCCAATTGATTGTCCACGATGGGGCGTTAGCCGTGGCCGGGGCGGGGGACGAATAAGGTCTAGGACTCAAAGATATCCGCGGCAGTTCACCGAGATGCCTTGTTTGCGGCCCCAGCCCGCGCTATATCCCGGCCAGCGGTCCCTTCGTCTATCGGCAAGGACGCTAGGTTTTCAACCTGGAAAGAGGGGTTCAACTCCCCTAGGGACCGCCAATTTTTTCAATAAAATCAATGATGTGCGCTGGCTTATTAAGTCAGCGCGCGAACCAGCATCACGAACGCAGTTTGTCTCGGACCTTTTGCCGGTTCATCAGCTTGCGCTGAACGGCTTCGGGAAAGTCCGTCAGCAAGATCACGTTGTTGTCCACCAGCACATTGATCAGGTCCTCCAGGATCCGCAAAAGATCGGCATCGGAGTCCAACAGATTTTGCCGCAGGGTATCCTCTGACGCGCCACCGGTGACGAACGCGAGCATCTCCGGGTCTTGCTCTTTCAGCTGTTCTGGAGCGGCAGCGTGGGGGCGATCGAAAATCGCCACAATCCCCCCCTCGGCATTCCGTGCGACGTAGCGTGTTCCCGAACTCACCTGCTCACCCTAGACCCTTTTCTGCGATCCCAAACATAGGTAGCAGACGGCCCTTGCACAAGCGTGGCCGCTGGCAGTATGGGCCTTGTAGTAGGGGTCTTTCCGCATTGTCGCCAATCACCGCCAGGGCTATCCACCTGTAACCAGCGGCAAAACCGGCTGTTGAGGCGGTGGAACTGGCACGATGTGTGCTTATCCATACCAAAGATGTGGGATTACCCCCGCACACTATTTGACGGAGCGCTGAGCCTTGAGCGTATACAGTGACACCAAAGTTTTTAGGTACCCCGAGCACTTGGCCGCTGTTGCGGCGGGGGAGGTGCGCGCGCCCGTACACATCCGCATCAAGCCCACAAACGTGTGCAATCACGACTGCTATTTTTGCGCCTATCGGTCCCAGGACATGTCGTTGGGTGAGGACATGGACAAGCGCGACCGCATCCCCAGGGAAAAAATGTTGGAGGTCGCCGACGATTTGGTGGCCATGGGAGTGGAAGCCGTAACCTTTTCCGGCGGCGGGGAGCCGCTGATTTATCCCTATTTGGTGGAAACCATTGAACGGCTGGCGGCAGGTGGCATCCGCATCGCGGCCCTTAGCAACGGATCGCAATTAAAGGCCAAGGTGGCCGACGCCTTCGCCGATCACGGCACATGGATCCGCATTTCCATCGACGGCTGGGATGGGCCCAGCTACGCCAAATACCGCAGCGTCCCGGAAACAGAATTCGCCAAGGTCATGGACAACATCTCAGGTTTCGCCAAGCGTGGCTCGGACTGCGTTTTGGGGGCCAGCCTGATCGTCGACAAAACCAATGCCGGAAAAATCGCCTATCTGTCCGGGCAGCTGAAAGACGCAGGGGCCTCCCATGTGAAAGTTTCGGGCTGTGTTGTCAGCAATGATGGCGCCGAAAACAACGCCTACCATGCTAAAATCACCGATGTCGTGCGCGAGCAAATTGCCGACGCCCAGATGTTGGGCGATGACAATTTTGCCGTGGTGGACCATTACCATTCGTTGGCGGAACGATTCGACAAACCCTACACGACTTGCCCATTCGTCAATTTCTTGACGGTGATCGCTGCCGATTCAATTGTTTATACCTGCCAAGACAAAGCCTACACAAAGGGTGGAGTTCTGGGATCCATCGCCGATCAAAGCTTTCGCGAGATGTGGTTCTCGGACGCAAATAAAGCGGCCCTGCATGCGGTAAATCCATCCTCAGATTGCCAACACCACTGCATCGCCGAAAACAAAAACCGCATGCTGTTGGATTTTCTGCGCACCGATAGGGATCACGCGGCTTTCGTCTGATCTTCTGATAAGCTGCCCGCCGTTGAACGGTGCCGGGGGGCAAAGGATCATGGGATTTGTGGTGTGGGGTGCGGTTCTGGTGGTGGCCCTCTACGTTGCCGCCGTTGTCGTCATGACCAAGCTCCAACGGCGCTATCAATACTTTCCTGGGGGCGAACGGCGCTCCCCTGAACAAGCAGGGGTGCCGGAATTGCGGCCGGTGTTTGCTTCCACCGGCGATGGCCTGGAGTTGGAAGGCTGGTACGCCCCGGCAGCGGATCCCAACAATCTGACGGTGGTTTACTTCCACGGCAATGCCGGAAATGTCTCGGTGCGCGGACCCCATATGCGGGCGCTGTTGGATGCCGGTCTTGGGGTTTTTCTGACAGGATACCGGGGATTCGCGGGCAATCCAGGCAGCCCGTCAGAAGAAGGGTTTTATTTGGATGCCCGCGCCGCCCTGAATTTTGTTGCCGCCGATGGGGTGGCCCCCAACAAAACCGTGTTGTTCGGCGAATCCATGGGCACCGGTGTGGCCGTGCAAATGGGGATCGAGCGGGACGTGGCGGCGGTGATCCTGAACGCGCCGTTCACATCCATGCCCGATGTGGCGGCCATCAGATATTGGATGTTCCCGGTGCGCCGCACCATGTGGGACCGGTACGATTCACTGTCCAAAATTGCCGATATCAACGCGCCGCTTTTGGTGATGCACGGCACCGCCGACCAAACCATCCCGGTGGAAATGTCCCGCACGTTGTTGGCTGCGGCATCTGAGCCAAAGGTCGGGCTGTTTATCGAAAATGCCGACCACGATATTTTCGCAGGCCGCTGCGCCCCTGAAATCTTGGCGTTTCTAGCGGAACACGCCCCGGACTAGGCGTTGTCCAAAGCTTCAACCAGCGCATCAAACGGCAACAGCACGCATTTATGACGGCTTTTGTGAGGGGTCACGGGCTCGAACGCTGACACGTCTTCGGTCCACGGCTCCGGCGTTTTGTCCACCGCTCCATTCAGCATGCCGAGGATCCGCCCTTGCACCCGCTTGACGTCTTCGGCCCGCTGGCCAACCGCGTGTTCGCCGATGGTGCTGGCACTCGCCTGGCACAGTACGCACCCCCGGACTTTGTGCCCGACTTCGGTGATGACGCCGTCGGCCAGGGTCACATCCATGGTCACCCGGTCGCCGCATAAGGGATTGTCGACGGTGGCGGTTGCCCCAGGGTTTTCCAGGCCGCCTGCGCCTTTGGATGTGGCTGCCATGCGCATGACCGCCTTGTGGTACAGGGCGTCGTTCATAAAATTTTCCGATCAGATTCACGCGCCCCGATAGGCCCTGAATCGACCAAATTCTTCGGGCGCGATCTGTTCTCCGTCATCATGTCAGGCGCTCAATTGCGTCTTCTAGCCCTGCAAACAGAGCGTCGATATCGCTGTCATCGCTGTAGGGGCCCAGACTGGCGCGGCTGGTACCGGCCAAATCCATGGCATCCATGAACACCTGGGCGCAATGATGGCCGCCGCGCAGTGCCACCCCGTGACCGTCCAAAATTTGGCAGATGTCGTGGGGGTGGGCGCCATTTATGTCGAACGAAATCACCGGATAGCGTTCCTGTAATCCTTGAGGCCCCACTACCTTGATGCGGCCGTTACCGCCGCCCAGATCCGCGATGCCATTTAACACGCGTTCGGTCAGGCGATTCAGATGGGAGGTCACTGCTTCCTGGTCAAGTGTGCCAATCCAATCGATGGCGGCCCCCATGCCCACCACCTGGGTGATCGGTGGTGTGCCAGCTTCGAACCGCGCCGGAGGATCTGCGAAGGTCGTCACGTCCTTGGTAACTGAGCGGATCATTTCGCCGCCGCCCATAAAAGGCGGCATGTCGGCCAGCAATTCGGCGCGGCCCCACAACACCCCGACCCCGGAAGGCCCAAACATTTTGTGGGACGACATGGCGTAAAAATCCACACCCAATGCCGCCACGTCAACCGGCCCGTGAGAGGCCCGTTGGGCCCCGTCCAACAATACCCGTGCCCCCACGGCTTTTGCTGCGGCAACGATGGCGGACACGTTGGTCACTGCGCCGGTGACGTTGGACACGTGGGTCACCGCGATCAATTTGCATTTGTCGGTAACTGTGCTTTCCAGGGCCTCTAAATCCAGGCGGCCATCTGCAGTGACGGGCAGGTATTTCAGAACAATACCGGACCGGTCCCGCAACATCTGCCAGGGCACCATGTTGGAATGGTGTTCCAATTCAGAAACAACCACTTCGTCGCCAGCCTCCAAGCTTTGGCCAAACGAATGGGCCACCAAATTGATGGCGGCGGTAGTCCCCGACGTAAAAATCACTTCCGATGGGCTGGCATTCAAAAAATCTGCGACTTTTTCCCGGGCACCCTCATAGGCCTCGGTGGCGCGCTCCGCCAAGAAATGCACACCGCGTTTGATATTGCCTCGGGCAGTGGCGTCATGGGTGCGAACGGCGTCCAACACCACGTCGGGCACCTGCGCCGTTGCCGCGCTGTCCAAATAATGCAGGGCGGCTCCGCCTGTGGCGGGAACTTCAAAAATCGGGAATTGGGCGCGGATCTTCGC
This sequence comes from Alphaproteobacteria bacterium, assembly GCA_018658465.1. GTDB lineage: Bacteria > Pseudomonadota > Alphaproteobacteria > UBA2966 > CAIVPW01 > JABHVE01. The sequence goes on along the minus strand of JABHVE010000005.1, from coordinate 624 downwards.
CGGATCAAAGGTCACGCGCCACCGCCTCCACCACCCGCAGCCGGAGTGCCTGGCATTTCGGCACCGGCGGCGGTCAAAGCCTCAGGGGTATCCAAATCAACAATCACCGCGTCGTCGGTCATGGGCACTTCGCACACCGCGTCGCTGTATTCGCCGATCATGTGCTTGGCCCCAACGTCGCCTGCCATGCGTTCCATTTCGGAAAAATACTGGCTGCCCCACAACACCGGATTGCCGCGCTTGCCGTCGAAAACCGGCACGCAAATCGATCGGCCCTCGGTGGGGTCGTAAGCTGAAATCAGCTTGCCCAAAACCTTGGCATTGACCCCCGGCATATCCCCTAAGCACACCAAGGCGCCGTCGGCATTGGCTGCCGTTTTTATCAGGGCGTGCATGCCCTGGCGCAACGAGGTGCTAAGACCGTCGGCATAGTTGGGATTGTGAGTGAACGTTACATCGCGCCCGGCCAAGGCCGCGCGCACCTGGTCGGCTTCGTGGCCGGTGACCACCACCACAGGACCCGCGGCGGAAGCCAACACCGCGTCCACCACCGTTGCCACCATCGGCTTGCCATCGAACGTGGCCAGCAATTTGTTGATGGGCCCAGTGCGGCGGCTTTGACCC
>JABHVE010000074.1 GCA_018658465.1 Alphaproteobacteria bacterium | reverse complement strand
TGGGCTGATCAATCCACCTATGTGCGCCGCCCGCCGTTTTTTGACGGCATGCGCCGCGAACCCACGGCCCCGCAAGACATATCTGGTGCCCGGGTCTTGGCCTTGCTGGGGGATTCCATCACCACCGATCACATTTCCCCGGCGGGATCATTCAAGGCCGACAGCCCGGCCGGTGCCTATTTGACCGGGCAAGGGGTCGATCAAAAAGATTTCAATTCGTTCGGGGCCCGGCGCGGAAATCACGAAGTCATGATGCGCGGGACCTTCGGCAACATTCGGATCCGTAACGAAATGGCGCGGGGCACCGAGGGCGGGGTCACCCGTCACATGCCCGACGGGGCAGAAATGCCCATCTTTGACGCGGCCATGGCATACCAAAATGATGAGGTGCCTTTGGTGGTAATCGCGGGCAAGGAATATGGCACGGGGTCTTCTCGGGATTGGGCAGCCAAAGGCCCGCGCCTGTTGGGAGTCCGCGCCGTGATTGCCGAAAGTTTCGAACGCATTCACCGGTCAAATTTGGTGGGGTTGGGCATGTTGCCCCTGGAATTTACCGGCGGACAAACCCGCAAATCATTGGGGCTGGATGGCTCCGAGACATTCAATATTTCGGGGATATCAAGCGGCTTGGTGCCGGGGGTGGAGCTGCCGTGCCAGATCGTTGCCACCAATGGTGAGGTCACGGAAATCAGCGTGCTTTGCCGAATCGATACCGGGATCGAACTGGACTATTATCTCCACAGCGGTGTTTTGCCCTATGTCTTGCGCACGCTTTTGGACGCCGATGAAAAGAATTAGGCTAATTTGCCAATCCGTCACCGAGTTTTGATTGGCGCGGAGCGAAAACTCGTCATAAATCAATGGGTATGACCAAACGCAGACCACTTCTTTGGGCGCTTGCTTGGGCGCTGGCGATTGCGGGGGCACCGGCACCCGCATCGGCTGGCGACGCCGTGACGGTGGTGGAACTGTTCACGTCCCAGGGATGCAACGCCTGCCCACCGGCCGACGCCTTGCTCATCGACTTGGCGGCGATGCAGGATACCGACGACCTGATCGTCTTGGGATTCCACGTGAATTATTGGGATTATCTGGGCTGGGCGGACACCTTTGCTGACGAGACCACCACCGATCGCCAACGGGCTTATATGGACCCATTCGCTCTGCGGTCGGTGTACACCCCCCAGATCGTTGTTGATGGGGCGGCCCAAATCCCCGGCTCTGACCGGGGTGCCGTGATGGAAGCCATCACAGCGGCCCAGGGCAATGCCATGATCACGGCGGCGACGCCCACTTTGAACCCCCAAGAAGACGGCCTGTATTTAAAATTGGACCGCGCGGCGCTGGAAGGCGAAGCCGATGTGTGGATCGTGTTGTACGACAACCTCCACGATGTTGAGGTTCTGCGCGGCGAAAATGCCGGCACGACTTTGTCCTATGTGAACGTGGTTCGGCGTTTCGAACGGCTCGGGACCTGGAACGGTGACCCCATTGATTTTTCCCTGGAAGGCAACGTTCTTGATCCCGCCTTCGACAATTGCGTGGTGATTGTTCAGATGGCCGGAAACGGTCCGATCTTGGGTGCTTTGCGCATCCACATTGCCGACAACAATTAAACCAGATAGCGGCGCGTTTTGGCGCCGCGTGAATCTGATTGTGACGACGGAGAACAGATCGTAGCGCGTTTTAGCGCCGCGTGAATCTGATCGTCATTTAGAAAGCGCGGCGGCCATCACGTCGGCCATGCGGCGGGAAAACGCTGCGGGATCTTTGGGCAACTCCCCTTCGATGATCCGGGCTTGGTCCAACAAAAGTTGGGCCGCGTCGGACATGGTTTCACTGGCGCCGGGTTTGCCTGCACCCGCTGCCAACACCTTGATCAAGGCATGGCGCGGATTGATTTCCAAAATTCCGTTCGCCGGAGGTTTTTCTAACTGGCCGGCCTGCTTCAACATCCGCGCCAGGTGCCGGTCTAGATCGCTGTCCCCCGCCACCAAACACACCGGGCTTTCGCGCAGGCGATCGGTGGTGCGCACGTCTTTGACCTGGTCCCCCAATTGTTGCTTCAACAAGGCGACCAAGGTGCTGAGCTCACCTTCGGCGGGTTTGTCGTCGTCGGCATCCTTGTCGGCGTCTTTTTCGTCTTCACCCAGGGGCACGAAGTCCGCTTCCCCCTGGGTCACGGACACGAATTTCTTGCCCTCGAATTCTCCAATCGTGGGCACCCAAAATTCATCAATGGCATCGGGCAACAACAGGACTTCGATATCCCGCGCCATGAACCCTTCCAAATGCGGGCTGGCCATCAGTTTTTCGGTGTCTTCCCCGGCGATGTAATGAATTTTATCCTGGCCGTCTTTCATCCGGCCCACATAGTCGGCCAATGATGTCAGGCCCGAACCGTTGGTGCTTTGGAACCGCGATATCTTCAGCAATTGATCCCGACGCGCCGGGTCTTCGTAAATCCCTTCTTTCAGAACCGCACCGAAATTTGCCCAGAATTCTTCGAATTCTTCGGGCTTTTTGTCGGCACGTTTTTCCAGTTCGCGCAGCACGCGTTTGACCACTGCGCTGCCGATCTTTGCCAAAATGGGGCTGTCTTGCAGCAATTCCCGGCTGACATTCAGGGGCAGGTCTTCGGTGTCCACCACCCCCCGCACAAACCGCAAATAGGACGGCAACAGGGCTTCGGCCTCATCGCTGATAAACACCCGTCGCACGTACAAACGCACGCGGGCCCGGCGATCCGGTTGGAACAAATCCAAAGGCCGAACCCCGGGGATATACAGCAGCATGGAATATTCGATGCGACCTTCGGCCTTGGCGTGGATCGTCGCCCACGGATCGTCATACACATGGGCCGTGTGGTGATAAAATTCTTTGTATTGATCCTTGGTGATGTCCTTAGGCCGCCGGGTCCACAACGCCGACGCTTCGTTCAAGATTTTAGGATCTTCGCCCTCAATGGCTGATTCCAACACCACCGGCAAACCGATGTGATCGGAATAGGTTTTAACGATCGTGCCCAGGCGTTCTGGATCCAGAAATTCTTTTTCCGCCTTTTTCAGATGCACGATCACCGATGTGCCGCGGGTTTCGCGGTCCGCTTCGGCCACGGCGAAATCGCCTTCGCCAGATGATGTCCAACGCCAGGCTTCGTCCGCATCGGCCCGACGGCTGATGACGTCAACTTTGTCGGACACAATAAACGCCGAATAAAATCCCACGCCGAATTGGCCGATCAGCGACACATCTGTTTCGTCGCCGGACATGGCTTCAACCGCCTGGGCGCTGCCCGACCGGGCGATGGTCCCCAGATTGTCGATCAATTCGTCCCGGGTCATGCCGATGCCGTTGTCGGAAACCGTCAAGGTCTTGGCCTTTGGGTCAACCGACAGAGTGACGCGGAAATCGCCATCACCCCCCAGCAAATCCGGTTTGGTCAGGGCCTCGTATCGCAGGCGGTCGCAGGCATCCGACCCATTCGATATCAGTTCCCGCAGAAAGATTTCTTTCTGGCTGTACAGAGAATTGGCGACAATCTTCAGAAGTTTGCTGACTTCTGCCTGAAATTGCATGGTTTCTTCGGGCATTTACGCGTTACCTAGATGTTATGTTTCTGAGGCCAGATATGGGGCTTTGCGCCAATCCACACAACCCCCGCAAATCCCCTACTATTTAAGGGTTGCCGGGCGGTGTCCTGGTTGGCCACAATCGGGGATCGCCGGACCCGGTTTTAAGGGGTCCGTCCAACCAATTAAAGGATCAAAAAATGGCCCGACCAAAAATCGCATTGATCGGCGGCGGCAACATCGGCGGCACTCTTGCCCATCTTGTTGCCCAAAAAGAACTCGGTGATGTGGTCATGTTCGACATCGTTCCGGGAATGGTCAAAGGCAAATCCCTGGATATCCAACAATCGGCGCCCATCGAAGGGGTCGACGTCAAATTGCGCGGCACCAAAAGCTACAGCGCCATTCGCGGGGCCGATGTGGTGATCATCACGGCGGGTGTCGCCCGCAAGCCGGGCATGAGCCGGGACGATTTGATCGCCATCAACCTAAAAGTCATGAGCTCGGTGGCCGAGGGCGTGGGCCGATTTGCCCCTGGGGCCTTCGTTATCTGCATCACCAATCCCTTGGACGCCATGGTATGGGCGTTCCGTCAGGCCAGCCGGATCCCACCACAACGGGTAGTGGGGATGGCCGGGGTGCTTGATTCCGCCCGCTTCCGGGCATTTTTGGCCGAAGAATTTGATGTGTCTGCCGAAGACGTCAGCGCCTTTGTGCTGGGTGGTCACGGGGACGACATGGTGCCCCTGCCGCGGTATTCCACGGTGGGGGGCATTCCATTACCCGATCTGGTGAAAATGGGCTGGACCACCAAAGAACGAATCAATGAAATCGTCGACCGCACCCGGGCCGGTGGGGCAGAAATCGTTGGCCTGTTGAAAACCGGATCGGCCTTTTACGCTCCGGCCAGCGCCGCCGTGCAGATGGCTGAATCCTATTTGAAAGATAAACGCCGGGTGCTGCCGTGCGCGGCGTATCTGGAAGGCGAGTACGGTGTGCGCGGTCTGTATGTGGGCGTGCCCGTGGTGATTGGTGCGGGCGGTGTTGAACGGGTCGTTCAGGTTTCGTTGAACCGGTCGGAAAAGGCGGCGTTCAAAAAGTCGGTGTCGGCAGTACGGGGCCTGGTCAACACAGTGCGCAAGCTTGACCCGACTTTGCGAGGGACCCGCAAACGCAGTTCCACCAAGCGTGCCAGGGCTAAGGTTGCCGCCAAAAAATAGGCGGCGACCGGCCCCCGTGCGGCGTCAACAGGTCCCAAATTTGCCATCCCACGGGTCGGTGCGATAAAATTCCGGATGTGCGCGGCCTCGATCGCGCGCTTTTCAACCCATCGCCGCTGTCAGGCGGCATTCCAAAAGTGCCGCAGGGAAGCGGCATTAGCCAACAAGGGGCCGCAGGGAAGCGGCATTAGCCAACAAGGGGCCACGGGGAAGCGGCATTAGCCAATGAATGTTCATGAGTACCAGGCCAAGAGCCTGTTGGCTGGGTTCGGAGTGGCCGTACCCAGCGGCGCGCTGGTGGAAAGTTCTGGCGACATCGCCCGGGTGGTGGCCGAAGTCGGCGGCCCGGTGTGGGTGGTCAAAGCCCAAATTCACGCTGGCGGGCGCGGCAAAGGTGGCGGGGTCATCGTCACAAAATCGGCTGAAGACGCTGAAGCTGCTGCCAAAAAAATCCTGGGCATGAATTTGGTGACCCACCAAACCGGCCCGGAAGGCAAGCAAGTCAACAAGGTCTATATCGAACAAGGCGTTGATATTGCACGGGAATTATACCTCAGCCTGTTGATTGATCGGACCACATCCCGGGTCACATTGATGGCCTCCACCGAAGGCGGAATGGACATCGAAGAAGTCGCCGCCAACACCCCGGAAAAAATTCTTACCGTCACTGTGGATCCGGTCACCGGCTTGCAGCCCTACAATTGCCGGACCCTGGCATTTGGCATGGGCCTGGAAGGGCCCCAGGTGCGGGCCGCAACCAAATTGATGATGGCGCTTTACAAGGCATTTATCGCCACCGACGCCAGTCTGATCGAAATCAATCCATTGGCGGTGACCGGCGATGGCGATGTCATCGCCTTGGATGCCAAGGCAAATTTCGACGACAACAGCCTGTTCCGTCACAAAGAAATCACCGCACTGCGCGACCTCACCGAAGAAGACCCGTCGGAAATCTTGGCCCAAGAAAACGAGCTAAATTACATCAAGCTGGATGGCGACATCGGTTGCTTGGTGAATGGTGCGGGACTGGCCATGGCGACCATGGACATCATCAAATTCCACGGTGGCGAACCGGCCAATTTCCTGGACGTGGGGGGCGGCGCGCCCAAAGACCGGGTGATCCAAGCGTTCAAAATCATTTTGTCCGACCCCAACGTGCGCGGCATCTTGGTCAACGTATTTGCCGGCATTAATCGCTGCGATGTGATTGCCGAAGGCGTGGTGGCCGCCGCCGCCGAAATTGGCGTGAAGGTGCCGTTGGTGGTGCGCCTGGAAGGCACCAAGGTCGAGGAAGGCCGCAAAATTTTGGCGGACTCTCCCCTTAGCATCATCACCGCAAATGGCTTGGCGGACTCCGCTGAAAAAATCGTCGCTGCAACCCGGGAAGCTGCCTGATGTCCGTCCTGATCAATTCCGAAACCAAAATCATTGTTCAGGGCTTCACCGGGTCCCAGGGCACGTTCCATTCTGAACGGGCCATCAAGGAAGGCACCAAAATCGTGGCGGGGGTAACGCCGGGCAAGGGCGGGACCACGCATTTGGGTCTCCCGGTGTTCAATACGGTGGCCGATGCCGCCGAGGCCACCGGGGCCACGGCAACGGTCATTTATGTACCGCCGCCGTTTGCCGCTGATGCGGTGTTGGAGGCGATGGATGCGGAGCTGGCGCTGGCGGTGTGTATTACCGAAGGCATCCCGGTTTTGGACATGGTCAAGGTGAAGCGGGCGCTGGCAACGTCAAACACCCGCCTGTTAGGCCCCAACACACCGGGGCTAGTGACCCCTGACCAGTGCGGCATTGGAATCATGCCTGACAGGATCTTCAAAGCCGGGTCCGTGGGCATTGTCTCGCGCTCCGGCACGCTCACCTACGAAGCCATCGACCAAACAACGGCCTTAGGGTTGGGCCAAACCACCTGCATCGGAATCGGTGGTGACCCGGTCAATGGCACCAACCATATCGATTGTTTGGAATTGTTCCTTGCCGACCCCGATACGAAGTCCATTGTTATGATTGGTGAAATCGGCGGCACCAGCGAGGACCAAGCTGCAGAATTCATTAAGACAAATAAGGTTAAAAAGCCCATTGTAAGCTTTATTGCAGGGGCCACAGCGCCACCAGGACGGCGCATGGGTCATGCCGGAGCGATTATTTCGGGTGGCAAAGGCGGTGCCGAGGGCAAGAAGGAGGCATTGCGGAGTGCCGGTGTAGCGGTGGCAGATTCCCCCGCGGAAATCGGTGCGACTTTGCTAAAGGTGCTGAACGGGTGATCCCAATGCTCACCCCCGGCACCGGAGCCCGCATGTAGAACAGCGGCCGTCCAT
>JABHVE010000053.1 GCA_018658465.1 Alphaproteobacteria bacterium | reverse complement strand
TTGATGCCGACTTTGTCGGCACCGGCCAGCAACAATTTGCGCACGTCTTCCACCGATCGGACGCCGCCGCCCACGGTCAACGGCATGAAGCATTCATCCGCCGTGCGCGCCACCACGTCGAACAACGTGTCGCGATTTTCATGGGACGCCGTGATGTCCAAAAAGCAAACTTCGTCTGCACCTTGAGAATCATATTCCCGGGCCTGTTCCACCGGATCACCGGCATCGCGCAGGTCGACAAAATTGATGCCCTTGACCACCCGGCCATCCTTCACATCAAGACAGGGAATAATGCGTGGCTTCAACACCGGATCACGCCGCCAACAATGCCAAGGCTTCGATGGGATCCAGGCGACCGTCGTAAATGGCGCGACCGGCGATGACCCCTTCGATGCCGGTGTCTTCCACGTCCAAAAGTGCGCGGATATCATCCAATGACGACACCCCGCCGCTGGCAATCACCGGGATCGATTGGGCCTGGGCCAATGCCGCCGTCGCCCCGACGTTGACGCCCGTTAGTACCCCGTCGCGGTCGATGTCTGTGTGAATGATGGCGGCGACACCGGCGTCTGCGAATTCTTTTGCCACATCCAGCACCGCCCGGTCGGTGGATTCGGCCCAGCCTTCGATGGCCACCTGGCCCCTACGGGAATCCAACCCCACGGCTATTTTGCCGGGGAATTGCTTGCACGCCCGGCGCACCAAATCTGGGTCGCGCAAGGCCACGGTGCCCAGCACCACCCGCGCGACTCCATTTGCCAGCCAAAATTCAATGGTCTCCATGGTGCGGATGCCGCCACCCAATTGGATGTTTAGGTCGACCGCGCCGAGGATGCTTTTCACCGCATCGCCGTTTACTGGCGCGCCTTCGAAGGCGCCATTTAAATCGACCACGTGGATCCACGAAAATCCTTGTCCCGCGAATTCCATAGCCTGGGCCGATGGATCGGTGTTGAACACCGTGGCCTGATCCATGTCGCCGCGCAACAAGCGCACGCATTGACCGTCTTTCAGATCGATCGCCGGATACAGGATCAAGTGCCGGACCCGTTGGTCGAACCCAAGCCCTTGGCATAGAAATACCCGGCGACGAATTCTCCGTCGACCTTGGCATAGCGGTCTTTCTTGGCCCACCGTTCGTAGCCACAGGATTCGTACAAAGCGATGGCGGCCGTCTGGGTTTCACGCACGTTCAGTTCGATGGCTTCGAATCCTTCTTCCAAAGCCCGCGCTTCCAATGCCGTCAACAAGCCCCGCGCCAAGCCGTGGCCCCGGGCAAACGGTGCGATGAAAAACGTGGTGACGGCGGCGGCGAATGATTGGGCTTCGTTGTTGGACGGCGGTCGCGCCAATTGAGCCGAGCCAACAATGGTGCCGTCATAACGGGCGACAACAATTTCGCGCCCGGGCACCATCAACACCCCATTCCAATAATTTTCCAGCACGTCTCGGGTGGGCGGTTTTAGCCAACCAAAGCCGTTGCCGTCATTGATGGCCTGTTCCGCCGCCCGGCACAGATCTTCCAGATCCGTCCCCGACAATTTTGTCAGCCATTCGACTTTTGTTTCTACGGGTTTATCCATGCTCTTATTGCTGTTCGTTTTGGTTATGGTTTCCACTGCAAAAAGTTGGCGATCAAACGCAGACCAATCGCCTGACTTTTTTCCGGATGAAATTGCGTTCCAAACACGTTGTCATGACCGGCCGCTGCCACAAGGGTGTCGCCATATTCGGTGGTGGCTAAAACATCCCGGTCGTTAGCGCAGCGCAGCTCGAACGAGTGAACAAAATACGCGTGGTCGCCGGTGTTGATGCCCGCCAAAACCGGATGGTCTGGTGCCCGGATCGTCAGATTGTTCCAACCCATGTGGGGGACTTTCAAATCCCCGGGTGTGAGCTCCACCACTTCGCCGTCGACCCAGCCCAGGCCAGTGTGCTCGCCATGCTCAAAGCCGACCTTCGCTAGTAATTGCATGCCCACACAAATTCCCAAAAACGGCCGGCCGTTTTTTATGACCGCAGCCTCCAAAGCATCGGTCATCCCCGGCACAGCGAACAATCCCGCCCGACAATCGGCAAACGCCCCGACACCGGGTAGCACAATCCGGTCAGCGGCGGCTACTTGTTCGGCCTTGTCCGTGACCACCACATCACCGCCCACGCCCACATCGGATGTGGCGCGCTCGAACGCTTTTGCGACGGATCGCAAATTGCCCGACCCATAGTCGATGATGGCTGTGGTCACAGCGCCATTCGCTCCTTGTGCGTGGTCGTTGGAAAAAACGGCCTAGTAAAACCCAGTTCCCATGACGGAGAAAAATCGCCGTTCCGCATCCGCCAAATTTCCGCCGCCAACCACGCCGGTCAGGTCATAGCCCCGCAGCTTTAATGTCCATTGGCGCAGGTCGCTGCCCAAAAACCCCGCCAGCACCATCATGGCCAAGACCCCCAGATCACCCCAAGCTTCGCCCCCGGTCATCAATTCCGGCAGATAGGCCAGGCCGCCATAGGCTGCCAGCATCAGGAACGCCACCGGCCACATGCCGTGGTAAAAGGCCCACAATGGCGGGAGCAAAAATGCCCCCCACGAAAACCCATCGCGCACCAAAACGACGTCAGAGTTGGCAGCCTTTGCCCCGTCTTTTTCGTGAATTGCGTAAATGCCCATTCCCATGACGATCCCCTAACAAGAGCCTACAACGAGCCCCCCAAGACCCCCTTGGTGGAGGGCACGTCGGTGGACCGGCGCGGATCAATTTCGAACGCTTGGCGTAACGCCCTGGCCAATCCCTTGAAGCAGCTTTCCACAATGTGGTGGCTGTTGGTGCCGTACAAATTTTCCACGTGCAGGGTCAGACCGGCGGCCTGGCCGAACGCCTGGAACCATTCCCGGAACAGCTGGGTGTCCATTTCCCCGACCTTTTCCGTGGGCATGTCGACGTTCCACACCAAATAGGGACGGTTGGAGGCATCCAATGAAATCCGGCTCAAGGTTTCGTCCATGGGCGAGGTGACATTGCCAAACCGGCGGATACCCTTGCGATCGCCCAAGGCTTGGCTGACCGCTTCGCCCAAGGCAATGCCGGAATCTTCCACCGTGTGGTGGAAATCCACGTGCAAATCACCGTCCGCCTTGACCTCGATGTCGATCAAGGAATGGCGGGAAACTTGTTCCAACATGTGGTCCAAGAACCCGATGCCGGTGGTGATGTCATAGACACCATTTCCGTCGATGTTCACGGACACCCGGATCGATGTTTCGTTGGTGCTTCGCTCGACAGTGGATTTGCGCATCATCTTGCCCTTCTGCCCCTTGTAAAACGGGCGCTGGGTTGCGGTTTGGCGTATACCAGGAACCCTAGGCTTGCGCCAGTGCATGGCCCCCGGCTGGGGCTATTGACCTGTGCCAACCAATTCCCACATGGTGTGTTCTATCCTCGCTGGAGGCCCTAGGGCCCCTAGCGATCAACGATTACGAATTTTTTCGAGGGATTTAATGGCGGGACAGTCCGAACAGGTTTGGCATGGCACCACAATATTGTCGATCCGCAAGGGCGACAAAGTGGTGGTCGCCGGCGACGGCCAAGTGACCGTCGGGGATACGGTGGTCAAAGCCTCGGCCACCAAGGTGCGACGCCTGGCCGATGGCAAGGTATTGGTGGGGTTTGCCGGGGCCACAGCAGACGCCTTTACGCTGTTTGAACGCCTGGAGGCGCGATTGGAACAATACCCCGGGCAATTGACCAGGGCCTGTGTGGAATTGGCCAAAGATTGGCGCACCGACCGGTATTTGCGCCGCCTGGAAGCCATGATGGCGGTGGCTGACGAAAACGTCAGCCTGATCATGACCGGCACCGGCGATGTGTTGGAACCCGACGACAACATGATCGGCATTGGATCCGGGGGGAATTACGCCCTGTCCGCCGCCCGGGCATTGTATGACCGGGATGATTTGGACGCCGAGGCCATTGCCCGCAAAGCCCTGGCAATCGCCGCCGACATTTGTATCTACACTAATACCTCCGTGAAGCTGGAAACTTTGGACTCCGCGTAATTTTGTATGACTGAATTTAGCCCCCGCGAAATCGTTTCCGAATTGGACCGCTTTGTTGTTGGCCAGGCCGACGCCAAGCGCGCCGTTGCCATCGCCCTGCGCAATCGTTGGCGGCGTCAACGGGTGCCAGAGGATTTGCGCGACGAAATTTTACCCAAAAATATTCTGATGATCGGCCCCACCGGCGTCGGCAAGACCGAAATCGCCCGCCGCCTGGCACGTCTGGCCAACGCCCCGTTCATCAAGATCGAAGCGACCAAGTTCACGGAGGTCGGCTATGTGGGCCGCGACGTGGAGCAAATCATTCGCGATTTGGTGGAAACCGCCATCACCATGCAGCGGGACGACAGTCGCGACGAAGTGTTGGCCCGGGCCGAGCTTGGGGCCGAAGACCGCATGTTGGACGCCCTGGTTGGGGAAAATGCCAGCGAGGCCACCCGCCACACATTCCGCCAACGCTTGCGCAAAGGCGAGCTGGCTGACAAGCCGGTGGAAATGGAAGTGGCCGACACAGGGAACCAATCCATGCCGACGTTGGATATCCCCGGCATGCCCGGCGGCCAGATGGGCATGATCAATTTGAATGAGATTTTCGGCAAGGCCATGGGCGGCCGCACCCGCCGCCACAAAGCCACCGTGGAGGAATTTTGGGCCACCTTGATCGAAGAAGAAAGCGACAAGCTTTTGGATCAGGAAAAAATCGTCCGGGACGCCATTGAGACCGTCGAACAAAACGGCATCGTGTTTTTGGACGAAGTCGACAAGATCTGCCGGTCGTCGGACCGCGCCTATGGGGACGTCAGCCGCGAGGGTGTCCAGCGCGACTTGCTGCCGCTGATTGAGGGCACAACGGTTGCCACCAAACATGGCTCGGTGAAAACCGACCACATTCTTTTCATCGCATCCGGGGCGTTCCACATCGCCAAGCCGTCGGATTTATTGCCCGAACTGCAAGGCCGATTGCCGATCCGGGTTGAGCTGCAAGCCCTGACCACCGAAGATTTCCGGCGGATTTTGACCGAGCCGGAAAACAGCCTGATCCGCCAATACATTGCCTTGTTGGCCACCGAAGACATCACCTTGGAATTCACCGATGATGCCGTTCAATCCATCGCCACCTTGGCGGCAGAGGTCAACGCCGGGGTGGAAAACATCGGTGCCCGGCGCCTGCACACGGTGATGGAACGGTTGCTGGACGACATCAGCTTCACCGCCACCGACCGCCCAGGGGAGACCATCAAAATCGATGGGGCCTATGTGGAGGAACAAGTGGCGGAGCTGGCCAGCAACGCTGATCTCAGCCGGTTTATCCTCTAAACAAAAATTTCAGCCCCGGCGGAGCAGGACATAAAGCGCGCCGCCGCCGCCATCCCGAGGCAGAGCGGGTTGAAAGCCAATCACATAGCGCCCCAGTTCGGCGCCGGATAGCCACCCTGGCACGGCGTTGCGCAGCACTCCGGGGCGTCTGGCCATGAACAGAGCATCGTCGGGTTCTTGGCGGGGGGATCCTTTGCCCGTTATCACCAACACGCATTTCAGGCCTTGGGCTGCGGAATTCCGGATAAACCCGGACAAGGCGTCGCGCGCCAGGTCTTGGGTCATGCCGTGCAAGTCAATGCGATCATCGATGGGCAAACGGCCCCGTTTGATGGCCCGGGCTTCGTGCTTGCCCAGCCCGCCGGGGTTGGGGCCAGAAGACTTGCCCTTTGGGGTGTTGGCACTGGGAATTGGCGGCAGCGGGCTGGATTGCCCGGATACGGCGGCGTCGCCCGCAGTTTGGCCCTCGCCAATGGTTTCGCGCCACAGAGTCAATTCATCCGGCGTTAATGGACGGTCTTTCTTCCCCATGAAGGCGCGGGGCTGATTTGAATTTGGCCGTTTAGGCCGGGCTGCGGGTTTCTGCCAACGCCCAATTGGGGTCGGAAGCCCGGACATCGCGAACAAAGGTCCAGATGTCGGTCACCACGCGCACGGAATCCGATTTGCCCGCGGGCAATGCCCCGGAGGAATCACGGATTACATTCATCAGCTCGGTGACAAATTTGACCGTCACTTCGGCGGTGCGCCCGGTCATGCGGGCATCGACCACATCGGCGGACGGCACCCCTACAACGGTGGTTTCCAAGGTTTCCCCGCGCTCTTCCCGTTCATCAATGGCCCCGGAAAAGTTTTCCAGCACATCGCGGGTCAGCAGTTTACCCAGAGTCTCGCGGTCCCCGGCGGCAAAAGCCGTGACCACCGCTTCGTAGGCGAATTTGGCACCGGTCAAAAATTGGTTGGCGTCGAACGCCGGGTCTTCCAGGCGGATTTCTGCGATGCCCGCCGCCGCCAAAGCGGCATCGTCCGTCAGAGCGGGCTGGGCGCGGTCGTCGCGGTCGCTGTCGTCATCCGTCGCATCTTGATCGGTGCCATCACGGTTCAGCATGCTGACCACGTTGTCATTAGAGTCTTGCCGGTTGGGGCCCACCTGGTTGTTATCCGGGCGACTGCCCAAGGTCCGGGAGAGGCGAAAGATGACAAACGCCGCCACCAAGGCAAAAAAGATGATATCGAGAAATTGCACGGCTTCGCCCACTTATACGAAATGTTGTTTTACGAACTGTTGGGACCCATCCCCCTGACCAAGGCAAAATTTTTGCGTGGCCCTGGATTCCCGGATTTGGGTCCTTAAGTTATTGCAGAGTAGCGGCGGACGGGGGTTTGGTCCAGTCTATGCCGCTGTTTGGCACATGGTCGTGATCAAGAGGAATTTCCAGTGGGCCTGTATTTACTGATCGCATTTATCGCAATCCCGGTGATCGAGATCGGGGTGCTGATCCAAGTGGGCGGCATCATCGGCACACTTCCGACCCTGGCCATCATCATTTTGACGGCCATATCCGGGGCATATTTGGTGCGGGCCCAAGGGCTGGCAACGGCGCAGTCGGCCCAACGCACGCTTTCAAAGGGCCAGGTACCATTGGCCGAAGTGTTCGACGGGGTGTGCCTGTTCGCCTCTGGCCTGTTGCTGTTAACCCCGGGATTCGTCACCGACGCCGTGGGCGGTGTGTTGTTGATCCCGGTTTTCCGCCATTGGTTGCGCGGGGTGCTGGTCAGCCGTTTGCTTGACACAGCATTGGGGCCGGACGATGGTGGCCCCGACCGGCAAGACCGGGTGATTGACGCCGAATATACCGTGGTTGATCCGACGTCTGGCCCTAACGAAGACGATCAGTAACACCAGCGCCCCGCGCGCTTTTTCCGGAGATAAACATGGCGAAGTCCGATTCAAAAAACGGTGACGGCGAAGCGAGCCCAGACGCCGCGAAAACCCCCGAAAAAGCAGGCGGTGGCGAGGCTGTTCCAAAGATCAGCGTCCGCACCCAGTACATCAAAGATTTTTCCTTCGAAAACCCTGCAGCCCCGCAAAGTTTGTCGGACACCGCTGGCGCGCCAAAGATCCAAGTGAATGTGGATGTTGAGGCGAAGCCGTTGGGCCAAGATCACTATGAAGTGGCCCTGCGTATCAACGCCAACGGCACCCGGGAAGAAAGCACAATTTTTGTGGTGGAGCTGGTTTACGCCGGACTATTCGCTTTGGAAAATTTTCCCAAGGACAAGCTAGAGGCCATGTGCCTGGTGGAATGCCCGCGCATTTTGTTCCCGTTTGCCCGGCGGGTTATCGCCGACACCACCCGCGAAGGCGGCTTCCCGCCATTGTTATTAGACCCCATCGATTTCGGCCGACTGTATCGCAACAATCGCGGCGGCGGCGCTGCACCTAAGAAATAAAACTACTCCCTACCAGTTCCAAACTGGTTCGGTTAGGGAGTCGATGAACGCCTGATGGGCGGCGCGCTCCGTGTCGCTGGGTTGGTGATCCCTGGGTGGCCGAACGTCGCGGGTCGGAGCGCCATTGTCAGAATTTGTGACCGCTGCCTGGGGGCCCTGGGGCGTGGCGTCGGTCGCCAAGGTCAAGCCGGGCTGACGGCCCCCAACAATTTCCAAATACACCTGGGCCAACAATTCGGAATCCAAAAGCGCCCCGTGTTTTTCCCGCGCCGTGGTGTCGATGGTAAACTTGCGGCACAGGGCATCCAGGCTAACCGAGGCGCCTGGATATTTTTTTCGGGCTAGGCGCACCGTATCGACGATGGTTGATGTCAGATGGGGGCGTCCGATTTTTTCCAATTCGGCGTTCAAAAATCCCACATCGAATTTTGCGTTATGGGCGACCACCTGACCGTCTTGGATGAAGTCCAAAAATGCGTCGGCGATCTCAGCGAATTTTGGCTTGCCCCGCAAAAAGTCATCGGACAGGCCGTGGATTTGTTCGGCCTCGAAGGGCATCGGCATTTCGGGATCCAAGTACACTTGGTAGGTCCGCCCAGTGGGCAAAAAATTCACCAATTCCACACAGCCGATTTCCACAACGCGGTCGCCGTTGGCGGGGCTTAAACCGGTGGTTTCCGTGTCCAAAACGATGTCGCGCATGGGGCCTAATCCGTCTGTTCAGGATGCGTGGTCAGGGCCGTGACGAGGGCATTTACTTGCGCCACCATATCTTCTTTTCCGGTCATTGAGTCCAAGATGTAGTCGGCCCGTTCCGCTTTTTCGGCGGGGTCCAGTTGGCGGGCGCGGATGGTGGCAAGGCGCGCCGCGGTCATGCCGGGACATGCCATCACTCGCTGGTCTTGGACGTCTGCGGAAACCGTCACCACAGCCACTGCGCTGCAGGCGGATTGGATTCCCGTTTCGAACAGCAGTGGCATTTCCAGCACCACAAGGGCCGCCCCTTGGGCCCGTTGCTGATCCAAAAAACCCATGGCCGATGCTAGAATTTTTGGGTGCAAAACGGATTCCAAACTCATCAATAATTCGGGGCTGGCAAACACATGGTCGGCCAAAGCCCGGCGGTCCACCACGCCATCGCTGACCGCCGACGGCACCAAGGCGGCCACGTCAAAAATCGCGCTTGGATCATCGGCCAGCAATCGGTGGGCTTCGGCATCGCCATCGAACACCGGACATCCCAACGCGCGAAATGCCTTGGCGGCCTCGGATTTGCCCGAGCCAATGGATCCGGTGAGGCCCAAAATAAACACCTTCCCTTAGCCTCCCAACCCGGCGGCAACGTGGGCGCGCAGGGCGGGTGTCACGGCGGGCTCAACGCCGAACCAGGCGGCAAATCCGCGTCGGGCTTGATGCAGCAACATGCCAAGGCCACCAACGGTGTGATTGCCCCGGGCTTGGGCCTGGCCAAGCAGTTCAGTGGTGTCTGGGGCATAGACCAAATCGTTCACTACGGCGTTTGTCGGCAACCCATCCAAGGGCAAATCCAGTGGCGGCTGCCCGACCATCCCCAAGGACGTGGCGTTGACCACTAACCCAGCCCCGGCCAGGGCGTCGGCACGGCCACCCCACGGCACAGCAACAGCAGGGCCGCCAATGGCGGTGGCCAAGGCATCGGCACGGGACCGTGTGCGATTGACGATGCGTAATTCCGGGACGCCTGCGTCGGCCAAGGCCCAGGCCACGGATTTCGCCGCCCCGCCCGCACCCACCACCACGGCAGGCCGCGACGTGGGATCCCAATTGGCGGCTTGGTCGCGCAGATTTTCCATAAAGCCAAAGCCATCGGTGTTCGACCCAACGGTCACCCCGCCACCCGTCACCACCACCGTGTTCACCGCGCCAATTTTCGCGGCATGATCATCGGCCTGAGAGACCGCGGCCAGGGCGGCTTCCTTGTGCGGGACCGTCACGTTCCATCCGGCAAATCCCAGTTCCGGCAATACCTCAACCACCGCGGCAAAATTTTCGGGCTCGATGGCCAGGGGCACATAAGCCCCGTCGATGGCGTACTCCCGCAACCAATAGCCATGAAGCCGGGGCGATAAAGAATGGCCGATGGGCCAGCCGATGACCCCGGCTAGTTTTGCGGCACGGGTGGCATCCTCGGATAATTGGCGGCGCACGACATCTTGTGGGGTGGTCATCGATCAGGCCTGAATGGCACCGCGGCCACGTAAGAATTCCAGCAGCGGCAACAAGGGCAACCCAAGAATAGAAAAATGATCTCCATCGATGGTGGCGAAAAGCGAGGCCCCCAAAGATTCTAAATGATAGGCCCCGGGGGAATTCAACGCCGGTCCCGCCTGGTCCAAATAGTGTTCCAAAAACCCATCGGAGAAATCCCGCATTTCCAGGTTGGCGTGGTTCGTGTGCTGCCACAAAATTTCGGAATCTTGTCCCACACAAACCGATGTCACCAATTGGTGGGTGTGTCCCCGCAATTCCATCAATTGCCCCCGCGCGCCATCGCGGGTCCCCGGCTTGCCCAATAATTTGCCATCGAAATTTAAGATCTGGTCCGCCCCAATCACCAGGGAATTTGGGTGCCGGGCACAAACCGCCAGGGCCTTTTTTTGTGCCAATGTTGCGGCGACATTGGCGGGATCGGCCGACGCCATTTCATCACGAATTTGGGGCTCGTCGATTTCCGCTGTATCAACGGTAAAGGTCATCGCCACGGCGTGCAGCATTTCGGCCCGGGTTGGGCTGGCGCTGGCAAGAATAATTGGATCGGTGTGTGTCACGGGTTTTGGATGTCTCGAATATCTTTGGGGATAATTTAATGGGATGTGCGGGATTATTATGGGGGGAAGTCGCTAATCCCATCACACGATCAATTTTTACCAATGAGTCAGAAAATATTCGATAGATTTTCCCATGTTCGAAAAAGTCTTCCACAGATGACAAAACCGGGGATAGGTTTGCACCGGCTACCAATCCCTAGGCCACCCGCTTGAATAAAATGTGGATGGTTTTTAATCCCCACGTTCCCTAGGTCCATCTACTACTACAATCTTATATCTCTCTATTAGATAGAAAGAGGGCAGAGCAATCCATGGCGACTGAGCCAATCATAGCTTCCAAGAAACCGCTGATGCGTGCGTTGGCCGGCGAACGGCAATCCCGGCCGCCCATATGGTTGATGCGTCAGGCTGGGCGCTATCTGCCTGAATACCGCGAAGTGCGGGCCGGGGTGTCGGGGTTTTTAGAGCTTTGCTATTCCCCTAATTTGGCGGCCGAGGTGACGTTGCAGCCGTTGCGCCGGTACGACTTGGATGCCGCGATTGTCTTCGCCGATATCTTGCTGGTGCCCCATGCCATGGGGGTAAATTTGGATTTCCGTGAAGGTGAAGGCCCGGTGATTACCCCCATTCGCAACCCGATTGGCTTGGCAAAATTGACACCGGAAAAGGTGATGGATGGGGTCGCCCCGGTGTTTGAGACATTGCGGATTTTGGCACGGGAACTGCCGGAAAACGTCACGCTGATCGGGTTTGCGGGGGCTCCGTGGACTGTGGCCACCTACATGGTCGAAGGCCGCGGCGGCACGGATTTTTCCAACACCCTGGGCTGGGCATGGCAAGCCCCCGATGAATTCGCCTTTCTGATGGACATATTGGTGGAGACCACTGCCGCATATTTAATTGCTCAAATCGATGCCGGGGCCGAAGTTGTGCAGCTGTTTGATAGTTGGGCGGGAGCCTTGCCGGAACCGTTATTTCGCCGGTGGTGCATTCAACCAAATGCCCAAATCGTCGCCAAGGTGAATGCCGCCAGGCCGGGGGTGCCGGTCATCGGGTTTCCCAAAGGGGCGGGTGCCGGGTATGTGGATTTTGTCCGCGACACCGGGGTGAACGCGGTCAGTTTGGACCAATCAGTCCCGGCGTCCTGGGCGGCCAAGGCCCTAGATCCCGCCTGCACAATCCAGGGCAATTTGGACCCCCAAGCCTTGGTGGCCGGGGGCGATGCCCTGGAATCAGAGGTCCGGCGGATCATGGCGGCATTTTCAGATCGGCCGCACATTTTTAATCTTGGCCACGGGATTCCCAAATACACCCCGCCAGAACACGTGGGCCAATTGATCGATTTGGTGCACCAGACGGCGGAGTCATGACAACAAGCCGGGTGGTGGGGGGTAAAGAAAAAATCGCCGTGGTGCTGTTCAATTTGGGTGGCCCTGACAGCTCTGATGCGGTTCTGCCGTTTCTGATCAACCTGTTCAGTGATGCCGCCATTTTGCGCATGGGTCAGCCGTTTCGTTGGCTGTTGGCCCAAACCATTGCTAGGCGGCGGGCACCGGTGGCCCGGGAAATCTATGAACAAATCGGCGGGTCATCGCCAATTCTGGCGGAAACCCAGGCCCAGGCCACGGCATTAGACACCGCGTTGGCGGGCCTTGGTGGGGATTTGGGGGCCTTCAAATCGTTTATCGCCATGCGTTATTGGCACCCCAGGGCCGCCGCGGCGTTGGCCGATGTGCGGGGGTTTGCCCCGGACCGGATCGTGTTGCTGCCCCTGTATCCGCACTATTCCACCACCACCACCGAATCGTCGGTGGACGAATGGCGGGGGCTCGCCCGCGCCGCCGACATCCCCACCCATTTGATTGGCTGTTACGGCACCCAATCTTGGTTTATCCAGGCCCAAGCCCGGATCATTGCCCCCTTGGTCGACCAAGCCAGAGCCGCGGGCGCTCCAAGAGTGCTGTTTTCCGCCCATGGGCTGCCCAAACGCATTTCCGACGACGGGGATCCTTATGCCCAGCACACCCAGCAAACCGCCCGCGCCGTGGCCAGGGAGTTGGGGTTGGCGGCCGATGAATGGTCGTTGTGTTACCAAAGCCGGGTGGGGCGCCTGGAATGGATTGGGCCGTCGACGGACGATGAAATTCGCCGGGCGGGGGCGACAAAATCGCCGATTGTTGTGGTGCCCATCGCCTTTGTGTCCGAACATTCCGAAACCTTGGTGGAATTGGACATCGAATATCGAGCCATGGCGGACAGGGCAGGTGTGCCCAGCTATTTCCGCGCCCCGACGTTGGGGGTGACAGACGGCTTTATCCAAGGATTGGCGGGGATGGTCCGTGACGCCGTGAACGGTGACCTGGGGCCCTGTGCCTCGGACCTTGAGCGTTTGTGCCCCAGCCCCATGTGTGGGCGGGACGAGGAGGCAATTTAAATGGCGTGGCTATCTGATTGGTACTTGTGGATTTTATCTGGGCACATCATTTCGATCATCGCCTGGATGGCGGGGATGTTTTATTTGCCCCGGCTGTTTGTCTATCACGCCGACACCGAGGTGGGATCGGACAAATCCGAGACTTTCAAAATCATGGAGCGCCGCCTGTTGCGGGCCATTATCAACCCGGCCATGACCCTGGCGTGGATTTTTGGGATCTTGCTGGTGTTGACGCCGGGCATTGTTGATTGGGCCATGGGGTGGCCGTGGGTCAAGGCGGCGCTGGTTCTGGCCATGAGCGGCCTGCACGGCCTGTTATCCCGATGGCGGCGGCACTTTGCCAGCGATCGCAACATTCACTCCGCGCGGTTTTATCGGCTGATGAACGAGGTCCCCACGGTGATGATGATTGGGATCGTAATCATGGTCGTCACCAAACCGTTCTAAGTCAAAAACCCGTGTCATGGCCTGGGGGCATTTGACTTACGCGAAGTGATTGACTACATGCATTGGTAAGATTTTCGGTGCGGTGGCCACGCCACTGGATCACGCCTTAACATCTATCTCGATTCCTTAACAGTTGAGCCCACCCTGGGGCTCCGACGCCGTTCCCGGCGCAACCCCACGTTCACCAACAATTTGCGCCCGTCCGGGCGGCATTTGAAAGCCATAATAACAGCCATGAATCTTCAAACACTCAAATTGAAAACCCCCGTCGAACTGCTGGCATTCGCCGAAGAGCACAAGGTGGAAAACGCATCGTCCATGCGCACCCAGGACATGATGTTCGCCATTCTGAAGCAATTGGCCGATGACAAAGTCGAAATCACCGGCACCGGCGTTTTGGAAGTTTTGCAAGACGGCTTTGGATTTTTGCGGTCACCAGAATCCAATTACTTACCGGGGCCGGCCGACATTTATGTGTCCCCCAGCCAGGTCCGGCGATTTGGTCTGCGCACCGGCGACACAGTGGAAGGTGAAGTCCGCGCGCCGAAAGAAGGCGAGCGATACTTTGCTTTATTGCGGGTCAAAACCATCAATTTCGAGGAGCCCGACAACGCCGGCCACAAGGTCAATTTTGACAATCTGACGCCGTTGTACCCAGAAGAACGCTTCACCATGGAACGGGAAAACGAAGAAAAATCCGACCCCCTTCCCCGCGTGATCGATCTGGTTGCGCCACTGGGCAAAGGCCAGCGGGCGCTGATCGTGGCACCGCCCCGTACCGGCAAAACGATGATGTTGCAGAACATCGCCAAGTCTTTGGCCGCCAATCACCCGGAAACATATTTGATCGTTTTGCTGATCGACGAGCGCCCGGAAGAAGTCACCGATATGCGCCGGTCGGTGGATGGCGAGGTCGTGAGTTCGACCTTTGACGAACCGGCCACCCGCCATGTTCAGGTGGCGGAAATGGTAATCGCCAAAGCCAAACGGTTGGTGGAATGCGGACGCGACGTGGTGATTTTGTTGGACTCCATTACCCGACTGGCCCGGGCCTACAACACCGTGGTGCCGTCTTCGGGCAAGGTCCTGACCGGTGGCGTCGACGCCAACGCCCTGCAGCGGCCAAAGCGTTTTTTCGGCGCCGCCCGCAATGTGGAAAACGGTGGGTCATTGACCATCATCGCCACGGCGCTGATCGAAACCGGCAGCCGTATGGACGAAGTGATCTTCGAAGAATTCAAAGGCACCGGCAATTCAGAAGTGATTTTGGATCGCAAGCTGGCTGACAAACGCACATGGCCCAGCATCGACATCACCCGGTCCGGCACCCGCAAAGAAGAACTGTTGGTGGACAAGGGCACTCTGGCAAAGATGTGGGTGCTGCGGCGGATTTTAAATCCCATGGGCATCACCGACGGCATGGAATTCTTGTTGGGCAAGATGAAGCACACCAAGACCAATTCCGAATTCTTCGATTCGATGAATACTTAACTTTTTTCTGGCGTTCAGATTCACGCGCCCAAGTAGGCGCGATCTGCACTTAGTTTCCCGTTCAGATTCACGCGCCCAAGTAGGCGCGATCTGCACATAACTCTACCGTTCAGATTCACGCGGCGCGATGCGCCACGATCTGCACTCCGACCAGTTTGTCCTGACTGTAGCCCTGCCGCGCCTTCTTGGGCGCGTGAATCCGAACGACTACGGTTTAAGCGCGTCCTTCAAAGGCCCCAACAAGGCTTCGTAGTTTTTCCAGCGGCCAACCGAGGTGTCATCAATGGGTTGGCGCACCCGCCACGGGGTGGCGGACACCACCATGGCATCGGTGGATTGGAATTCCAGACACGCCGGATCCCATTTAAGGCCGCAGGATTCGATGATCCCGCGGGCGGCGGTTTCGGGATCGGCGACCAAATCTTCATAAGCAACGGTGTGGATGTCCATCACCGTTTTCCAATGTTCCATGGTGTTGGCAAATGATTTGGCGTGGCCGCCCAAGGTTTCTAGTTCCGAGGCATAGGGGAACTTGGAAACCAAATCGTGGAAATACAAAGACAGGCATTGGTCCATTGGGTCGCGGGTGACGTACACCACGTGGGCCTTCGGCAGCAACAATTTCACCAAGCCCAACACCTGGGAATACGCCGTGCTTTTATCGACGACGTGTTTGGCCTGGGGTGCCAATTCTTGGCGGCGGGCCACTAACGTCTTCGCCATCTCGGCAGCGCGCTCGGCATCAAGCTTTTCGGTGCAGCTGGGAAATTCCGAACCGGGTTCGATCATGTGGGGCAGTTGTTGGCCAAGACGGAAGATGTCCATCAGTTCGCCGGTGCCCTGAACGTCCGGGTGAGCGCCGATGATTTGTTCCACTAAGGTGGCACCGGACCGGGGCGCGCCAACGACAAAAATTGGCACGTCAGAATCGATCCCGAATTCCGTTCGGCTGGCGAAAAAATCGGCATCGAAAGTGTCGATGATTTTTCCAATTTCGGTGTCGTACGCCTCCAAATCGAACGACGGAATCGGCCGACGAATGTCGGCGACGGATTGCAACGCCAAGGCGGCTTCGGCGAATTCTCCGCGACGATCGTGGCGTCGGGCCAGGGCCAAGCTTGCCCGCACTTTTTCGGTGGCGGGGCCGTCTTCGGTGGCCAGGGTTTTCAAAGTGCTGATCTGTGCGTCGGTGAGTTCGTAATCGCCCAGGTCGGCCAACCCCGACAACGCCACAAGATTGTTGGGATTGTGGGACAAGGCATCGACGTACACATCGGCCGCACCTGCGAAGTCCCCAAGGCCGACTAACGTTTGGCCAATTTGGTTGGCGGTACCGTCATCGGGGGCCTGTTCCATGTTGGTCCGCAATACCGCCAGGGCATCGCTGCCGCGACCGGCCTGTGACAGGGTTTCGGCCAGGTTTGATGTGATCCGGGAATCCGGGCGGGCAAATTCCAATGCCTGTTCCAACGCCGCCACGGCTTCGGGAAACCGGCCCTGGTACCGCAACGCCAGGCCATAATTGTTGTAGCCGCCGATGCTGTCCGGGGTTTGTTCGATGACTTCTTCGTACATGTGGATGGCTTCGTCGGTCTTGCGTTGGGCCGAAAATGAATTGGCGATATTCAAAGCCGGATCGGAATCTTCCGGGTCTAATTCTTGGGCCTTGCGGAAATGGGCAACAGCGCCTTCGTGATCGCCGGTGTGTTGAACAGCGCCACCCAAATTGTTGTGCACAACAGCACTTGTGGGGGATAAGGCCACCGCCCGGCGGAAATGCTTCAACCCTGCCTCGGTGTCGCCCTTTTGCAGTAATATGCCGCCCAGGCTGGTGTGCATGTTGGTCGATTTTGGCTCTAACCGTACCGCCCGCTCCATGCGCTCCAGGGCCTTGTCCACATTGCCGCTGTCCAGCTCGGCCATGGCCAAATTGTAATGGGTCTGGCCGTTGGTTGGCTTGATCTCCGCCGCCAGTTCCAATGATGCCCGGCCTTCGTCGCGACGACCCAGCATATTCAGGGCGATGCCCAAATTCATATGGGATTCGGCGTTGGCCGGATTGATGATGATTGAGTCGCGAAAGTGCTGTTCTGCTGCCGTCGTTTGACCTGTCTGCATGGCAATTACACCTAACAGATGCACGGCCTCACTATTTTGATCGTTAATGCTGAGTACTTCACGCACAGCGGTTTCAGCGTCGCCAACGCGGCCAGCGGCCAGGGCGTCCCGGGCAAGTTGTAGGCGGTTTGCTTCTTTACTGGGATTCTGAGCCATAGGGATTGATTAGGCAGCCCTTGAAAGGGCCGCTCCTGTTGAAGTTTCTAGGTCAAGGAGTGCGCGTTTTGTTGTCAGGCCACCTGATCCAGAATATCCGCCTAAGCCGCCGTTCGATCCGACGATCCGGTGGCAAGGGATCAGGATGGGAATTGGATTGGCACCGCAGGCGCCACCCACGGCGCGGGGTGCGGACCCAAGGGCCTGAGCAACATCCCCATAAGTCAGGGTCTCGCCCGGCGGGATATCAGCCATGGCCTGCCAAACCCGGCGCTGAAAATCTGTGCCGGCGGGGGTCATGGGTAAGTCTTTAAGGGATGTTGTCTTCCCCGCGAAATAGCCGCTCAGCCAGTCAGCTGCGTCATTGAGCAGGGGGGTGCTGGTGCTGGGGCCGCCACTGGCCCATTCCAAGGCGACGATTGCACCGTCCTGTTCGCTAATCGTCAAATCTCCGACCGGAGACGAAACCGTAATGCGCGCGGTAGGTGCGGGCTGGATCATGATTGTTTCTCCCGAGAAGTCGATGCGATGTTGGCGATGTGGGATTTTAGCGCGTGGACGTCGGTGATGGGCAGGGAACAAGATTGATGGATGCATACGAAGGCGGTGGCCATGCCGTCAAGTTGGTACTTTCCCCAGGCCGGGTGGGTGGGCCCCAAAGTGCCGGGGTGGGTTCGCGGTAGAATCTGGCCTGGGGCGAGCCAGTGCAAAATCCGGTGGGGGGGGGCGGACACATGGGCAGCGTGGATCAATGCCTGGGTGGCGGGATCATCTGGCTCCCCAAGGACGACAATTTCCAGGCCGGTTTGCAAGACCTCGGCGGCCATCAAAAGCGAGGCCAGCCCCACAACATCGTGATCTTCGGCAGGGGGGAACGCTCGATGGATGGCCTCGGCCCGTTGGCGATACCCATCCTTGCCCGTCAAATAAAACAGCCGGGCCAGGGCGTCGGCCACCAGGGCATTGCCCGACGGCGTGGCATCATCGGTGGCGTGGTGGGGGCGCAAAATTAACGGGTCGGCGTCCAGGGGCGTAAAAAAATATCCACCGTTCTCGGCGTCCAAAAATTGGTCGTCCAGCACCCCTATCCAACGTTCGGCCTGGGCCACGTAATCGGCTTGGCCGGTTGCTTCGAACAACGCCAACGCGGCCCCCGCCATGGCCCCATAGTCCGTCAAAAAGGACACCGAATTTTTGGCCTCTCCCAGGGTCGAATGGCACAGGCGGATATCAGCGGATTGGAACCCGCACACGCGATCAAACGCTTGGGCCGCCGCCGCCGCCCATGACGGTTCCCGGAAGGTAATGGAGGCCCGGGCCAAGGCCGCGATCATCAACCCATTCCAATCGGCCAAGACCTTGTCATCGCGGCCGGGGACGATCCGCGCGCCCCGTGCGGCAAGGAGCTTGGCCCCCATTGAACCCAAGGATTTTTCGTGCGCTCCGTCCCCCAATTCCGGGGCGGCGCTGCGATTCAAAATCGTCTGGCCTTCCCAATTGCCACCGGTGGAAACGTCGTACGCCGCACCAAAAATCTGTGCGTCCTGGGCCCCAAGAACCGTATTGATTTCCTCCGCGGTCCAGACATAAAACTTGCCTTCGACGCCTTCGGAATCGGCGTCGAACGACGACACAAATCCTCCGGCTTCAGTTGTCATTTCCCGTAGCACCCAGGCCACCGTTTCCCGCACCCGCACGTCGTAAAGGGGGCTGCCGTCGTCGGCCCAGGCGTTGGCAAGAACACCCAAAAGCAGAGCGTTGTCGTAAAGCATTTTTTCGAAATGGGGGACAAGCCAGCGGTCGTCGGTGGCGTACCGCGAAAACCCGCCACCCAGGTGGTCATAAATGCCCCCCTGGCACATGCGGTCCAAGGCGGTGATCACCGCGGTTTTCATCGCCGCGTCCCCGGTGCGCAAATACCCCCGCCACAAAAAATCCAGGGCCATGGCCATGGGGAATTTTGGCGCGCCGGGAAATCCTCCGTCTGTTGTGTCCATGATGCCCGCCAGCCATTTGGCCAGGGCGTCGATGTTTTTGGGATCTTCGCTTGAAGGGGCTCTGGTCGATTTGGCGCGCAGTGCGGTCGCCAGGTCGTCGGTGACGGCGGTGATTTTTTCCGGCGCGTCGCGATAAACCTTGATCAATTGCCGCAGCAGATCGGGAAATCCGGGGCGGCCCCACCGGGGTTCGGGGGGGATGTAAGTGCCCCCCCAAAATGGATCGCCGTCAGGGGTTAAAATCATGGTTAGGGGCCAGCCCCCATGTTCCCCCATGGCAGCCAGGGCCGATTGGTATATATGGTCCAAGTCGGGGCGTTCCTCGCGGTCGACCTTGACGCAAACGAAGTTGTCGTTCATGAGCCGAGCGATTGCCGCGTCTTCGAAACTTTCATGGGCCATGACGTGGCACCAATGGCACGCGGCATAGCCGATGCTCAGCAAGATGGGCTTGTCCCCGGCCTTGGCATCGGCCAGGGCTTGGGCAGTCCACGGACGCCAATCCACAGGGTTGTCCTGGTGCTGGCGCAAATAGGGGCTGGTGGCGTTGGCAAGGGCGTTGGCCATGGGAAAAACATATGTCGCAGTACTATCGAAAGCACGTTTTCATCTGCACCAACCAACGCCCCGAAGGCGACCCAAAGGGATGCTGTTGGGAAAAGCGGTCTGTGCGAAAGCGCACCTATATGAAAAAGCGCACCAAAGACCTGGGGCTGGATGACGTGCGTATTAACGCATCGGGGTGTCTGGATCGCTGTGAATTGGGGCCGACCATGGTCATTTACCCAGAAGCGGTCTGGTACACATTCGAGAGTGAGGCCGATATCGACGAAATTTTGCAGCGCCACGTGATCGATGACGACCGGGTCGAACGACTGCGCCTGCCTGCCACCACTGCCAAGGAAATGAAATCGGATGCTTGAGTCCGCGTCTACGATCTTTGCCCTTTCTAGCGGTCGCGACAAAGCCGGGATCGCGGTGGTGCGGGTGTCTGGGCCCAATGCCGGCCCGGCGTTGAAGGCTTTGACGGGGTCGCTGCCACAGGCACGGTTCGCCGCCCTGGTGCCAATCAATGGGGCTTCGGGGGATTTGATCGACCGAGGGCTAGTGTTGTGGTTTCCCGCGCCGGCCAGTGTCACCGGCGAAGACGTGGCGGAACTTCACATCCATGGGGGCCCGGCGATTGTGGCTGCTGTGTTGGCTGCCTTGGGGGCCCAGCCCGGCCTGCGCCCAGCCGAAGCGGGCGAATTTTCTCGGCGGGCGTTTCATAACGGCAAATTGGATCTAACCCAAATCGAAGCCTTGGCCGACGCCATTGATGCCGAAACCGAGGCCCAGCGTGCCCAAGCAGTGCGCCAGATGGAAGGCGAATTGGGCAAGACCGTCGAGGCTTGGCGGACCGAGGTCATGGGGGCCTTGGCCCACATCGAGGCGTCCATCGATTTTGTCGACGAGGCGCTACCTGAAAATATCGTCGACGCCGCTGCCGCCAGGATCGAGGTGGTGTTGCCCCTCATGGAGCGACAGTTGGACGACAGCCATCGGGGGGAGCGCCTGCGCGATGGCGTCCGCATGGTTTTGGTCGGCGCGCCGAATGTGGGCAAATCCAGTGTGTTGAATCGCTTGGCCGGGCGCGACGTATCAATTGTTTCAACCGGGGCCGGGACCACGCGGGATGTGTTGGAAATACATTTGGATTTGGCGGGCTATCCGGTGATCGTGGCTGATACTGCGGGTTTGCGAGAGGTCACCGAGGATGTGGAGGCCCAAGGCGTGCGCCGCGCTCACGACCGGGCGGAGGCCGCCGACCTAAAGATCGCCTTGTTCGACGGGGCCAGTTGGCCGCACCAAGATGCCGCCACCGCCGACATGGTGGACGCCGACACCCTGGTGGTGGTCAACAAATCTGATTTGATGGGGGATGGCCGGGACGTCTCTGGGGAGGCTCTTTTAATTTCAGCCAAGACCGGGGCTGGCCTTGACGATTTGGTCGATCGGTTGGGGCAGCTTGCCGGCGAAAAAGCGGGCCTGGGCGAGCAATCTTGGCTCACGCGAGCCCGCCACCGCGACGCCCTGGTGCTGTGCATGGGGCACCTGCAGGCATTCGTGTCCATGCGCGGCACCACAGAGGTCGAAATTGCAGCGGAGGAACTGCGTCTGGGGGCCCGGGCCCTGGGGCGCATCACTGGCCGGGTGAATGTTGATGACCTACTAGATATTGTGTTTTTAGACTTCTGTTTGGGTAAATAGGCGATCGATGACCACTAAGACAATCCAACAAATTCGACCGGTCAGCCCATTGGATGACGCGGCCTATGACGTCGTGGTCATTGGCGGTGGCCACGCGGGGTGCGAGGCCGCCGCGGCCGCGGCCCGATACGGCGCCCGCACATTGTTGCTGACCCATCGCACGGACACCATCGGGGCCATGTCCTGTAACCCCGCCATCGGCGGATTGGGCAAGGGCCATTTGGTGCGGGAAGTTGACGCCTTGGATGGATTGATGGGGCGGGTGGCCGATTCTGCGGGGATCCAATTCAGGATGCTGAACCGGTCCAAAGGCCCCGCAGTGCGCGGCCCCCGGGCGCAGATGGACCGGGTTTTGTATGCCCGCGCCATGCAATCGGAAATCGCCGGTCAGGCCAATTTGGATGTGGCTGAAGGCGGCGCGGAAGACCTGGTCATCGAAGGATCGGGCCCGACGGCCCGGGTGGTCGGGGTCCGCACCGGTGATGGTCAGACCGTGAAAACCGCCACCGTTGTATTGACCACCGGCACATTTTTACGGGGCATGATCCACCTGGGCGAGACCCAAATTCCGGCGGGCAGAGACGGCGAGGCTCCAGCATTGGGGCTATCGGAGACGCTAGATCGGGCGGGGTTTCGCCTGGGGCGTTTGAAGACTGGAACACCGCCCAGGTTGGATGGGCGGACCATCCGATTTGAGGATCTTCAGGTCCAGCCGGGGGACCAGCCACCGGTGCCATTCTCGACCTTGACCGAGGCCATCACCGGGCCGCAGATCCCCTGCCACATGACCGCGACCACAGCGGCCACCCACCGGATCATCCAAGAAAACCTGGCCCGGTCACCCATGTATTCCGGGCAGATCGAGTCCCAAGGCCCCCGGTATTGTCCGTCCATCGAGGACAAGGTGGTGCGGTTTGGCGACCGGGATAGCCACAATATTTTCTTGGAACCAGAGGGCTTGGAGGACCATACGGTCTACCCCAACGGCATCTCTACCGCCCTGCCGGAAGACGTGCAGTTGGCTGTGGTTCGGTCGATCCCGGGGCTGGAAAACGTCGACATTCTGCGGCCCGGTTACGCCATTGAATATGACTTCGTTGACCCACGAGAGCTCCGCCCCAGCCTTGAGACTCATCGCATCGGTGGGCTGTTCTTGGCCGGGCAAATTAATGGCACCACGGGCTATGAGGAAGCCGCGGCCCAGGGGCTGATTGCCGGGGCCAATGCCGGCCGTCGGGCCGGGGGCTCAGACGATGACTTTGTCCTGGGCCGAGCCGACGCCTACCTGGGCGTAATGATCGATGATCTGGTTTCCCAAGGCGCTGCCGAGCCCTATCGGATGTTTACGTCCCGGGCGGAATATCGACTGAGCCTTCGCGCCGACAATGCCGATCAAAGGCTTACCGAAGTTGGGGCGGCCGGGGGGGTCGTTTCCAGCCGCCGTCTGGACCGCTATCGCGCCAAGGCGAAACGCCTGGAGGCTGGCCGCCAGCGCTTAGCCCAAGCAGGCCTGTTCCCCAGCGACCCCCGGGTGTCGCACATGGAAATCAAGCGGGATGGGGTCTGGCGCACCGCCACGGATTTGCTGGCCGGGGGGCAGGCCGGTTGGGGCGACCTGATTGAGATTTGGCCGGAGCTGGGGGAGATATTACCCGCCGATGGGGAGCAGCTAGCAATCGAAGCCCGCTACACGGTGTACCTAAAACGCCAGGACGCCGAGATCGTGGCGTTCCGCCGAGACGAAGGCCTGGCTCTGCCCGCAGACATCGATTTCGATCAGGTGTCGGGCCTGTCCAACGAGGCGCGATCCGCCCTGTCATTGGCCCGGCCCGCCAGCATCGGTGCGGCCGGTCGCATTCCCGGAGTAACGCCGGGTGCGGTCACCAGTTTGTTGGCCCACGCCCGTCGCGACAAAAAGCGGGTGGCAGGGGAATGATCGAAGGCGATGGATTCGGTCCCACTGAGTTTCAGGAATCCACAAATGTTTCACGTGAAACAATTGAACGTCTGAAAATTTATGCGGATCTATTGAAGACGTGGTCGACCAAGCTCAATTTGGTCGGCCCCGGCACTCTGGAACAAATTTGGCATCGGCACTTTCTGGATTCCGCGCAATTCCTGTCCCATGGGCCTCCCAAAAATCCCGACGCCCCCCAGGTTTGGGCAGACATTGGCTCTGGCGCGGGATTCCCGGGCATGGTGTTGGCCATCATGGGGGCGTCGCCCATGCACTTGGTTGAGGCGAACTCTAATAAGTGTGAATTCTTGTCCGAAGTTGCCCGCGCCACGGCCACGGAAGTCACCGTTCACGACCGCCGGGTTGAAACGATGGCGCCTTCGGATTTTTCTCCGACAGGGGTCAACGTAATAGCGGTGCGCGCGGTTGCGCCACTGCCAAAGCTGCTGAAAAGCATCGATGGAATAATCACACCAAACACCGTTCTTTTGTTGGCGGCGGGACAAGATGTAGAGTCTAAGTTGACCAAAGCGAGCAAATCCTGGAAAATGACTGTGGAAAGGCTGCCAAGCATCACCCACCCAGCCTCAATCATTTTGCGCATTCAGGATTTGCAGGCCAATGGAACCAACACCGATAACACCCAACCAATTCCATGACCGATCAATTGGTGCCACCCGCGTGCTGGCAATTGCCAATCAAAAAGGCGGGGTCGGCAAAACCACAACGGCGGTAAATTTGGCCACGGCCCTGGTGGCGGTGGGCCAATCGGTGTTGTTGATTGATTTGGACCCCCAGGGAAACGCCAGCACCGGACTTGGCATTCCCCCCGCAGCCCG
>JABHVE010000115.1 GCA_018658465.1 Alphaproteobacteria bacterium | reverse complement strand
GGGCTGGGCGTGGGCGTAGTCATACACCGCCCGCCCCAGCCCGGCCTTGGTCACAAACAACGGCGTGGTGTCGAACCCCACCAATTCCCCGTCCCGCAGCAAATACACCACGGCGGAATAGGTGCCAACGGGGGCGCCTGCGGGCAGATGAAATTCTGTCCGAAACAACGTGCCCCCCACATAGCCAATCGGCCCGGGGCTTGTTGCGTACAATCCGCTTTGCTGGTGGGACCGGATCAGGGCCGCTCGAAAGGCCTCAGCAGCCGCCAAGTCACCCTCGCCCAAAATTTGAAATTGCAGTCGGTCGGGACCGATTTGGCTGTCGATCAAAAAGCCCGGATCGGCGATTTCATCCAATGGCCGGGTGGCAGCAATGGCGTAATACCCGGGCACTTCGGAAAACGCCATTTCATCGCGGTTCACCCAAATCCCAGCGACCCTTTGCTTTTGCCGGACCACCCGTGTCTGGGGCGGGCCCCGGACGATCACAATCACGTCGCCGCCGCCTTCGCGCACCCCAAACAGCACGATGTCTTCGCCGGTGAAGCTAGAGGTGATGGCCACTTGGTGAGACGATAAATCGGCCACAACGGGCTGGGCCACAGTCGCGGCAAAAGGCACGGCCAGGCCGAAAATAATGGTGAGGGCGAAAAATCTGACCATGGTCACCCGCCCACCAATGGCGACACGCTGAATACGTCTTGGGGCGTCAACAGCAGCCTTGTCGCCATCCGAACGGCCATCCCCAACACCAACAAGGCCAGCAGCCCGCGCAAGTGCTCGCCCTTTAATTTGGCACCCACTGCCGTGCCAAAGCGGGCACCGACCACTGCCCCGGACAGCAAAATCAGAGCCAGCAAAACGTCGACCGTTTGATTGTTCACCGAATGCAAAATGGTAACGTTGGCGGTGACAAACAAAATCTGAAACAGCGACGTGCCCACCACCACGGATGTGGGCATGCCCAACACATAGATCATTGCGGGGATCAGAAAAAAGCCACCACCCACCCCCATGATCGATGCCAACACCCCCACCAAAAATCCCATGCCCAAAGGCAGCAGGGAGCTGATGTAGAGCCCAGATTTATGGAACCGCATTTTGAATGGCAGCCCGTGCACCCAGTAATGACGCCGGGCTTTGCGGCGTTTTGGGGCACTGCCCGACCGTAAAACGACCCGGGCGCTTTCCCACAACATCAGGGAGCCAATGAGCCCCAGGAAAACAACGAACGAAATTGAAATGACTAAGTCGATTTGACCCTGTTCCCGCAGCTCGCGGAACAGCCACGCCCCCAGCGCGGACCCGGCCAGGCCACCCACCACCATGACCCCGCCCATTTTGAAATCAACGTTGCCCCTGCGCCAGTGGGCCATGACCCCGGCCAGGGATGCGGCGACGATTTGGTTGGCCTCGGTGCCTACGGCAATGGCAGCGGGAACCCCCATGAAGATCAAAAATGGCGTCATCAAAAAGCCGCCACCCACCCCGAACATTCCGGACAGAAATCCAACCACCGCACCCATTCCCAACAGGATGAATAAATTCACCGACATTTCGGCGATGGGCAGATAGATCTGCATCAGAGTTTCGCTGTCATCCGCCGACAGGGCGCGGGCGCGGGCCAATGGCCGGTCAACAAGGACCGCCTATGTTGTTGGAGATTGACGCCTGTTCGGGGCGAACATCGATCAGCGCCGACATAATCGTTCAATACCATCATTGGCAGGCCCCCGTTGTAGGCCACACGTTGACACGGGCACAATGGGCGTTAGTCTAAATTCCATGCGCTGGATCCCTGCCACCCTAATTTTTATTTTCGGGTTTGCCCTGACCGGGCCTGCGCATGCCGGATTTCAGGAAGGTTTTGACGCGTTTCGCCTGAATGATTTTCCAAACGCTATGGCCGAATTGTTGCCCGTGGCCGAGCATGGAGACGCGGGCGCCGCCATCCTTGTCGGAATTTTGTACGCCAATGGCTATGGCTTGGATGGGCCGGACATGGACCAAGCCGAGCACTGGTTTCATTTCGCCGCCGCTGGCGGCGCTACGCCGGTCATGGTGATCAGAGGCGCACTTTTGGGAATGGGGCGGAAGGCCGATCAGGAATTCGCCCCCGTCGTGGCGCATTTGGGACCCAAAGCGGCGACGGGGGACGCTGAGGCGCAATTTTTGATGGCCTGGGTCACCACGAATGGCCTGGGGGTTGATACCGATGAGGCGGCCGGGATGGCACTATTGCGCACCGCCGCAGACGGCGGCCACGGGCCTGCCCAGTTTAAACTCGCCGAAATGTTGCTGGACGGGATGGGTGTGCCCCAAGACGAAGCGGCGGCTGCCGCCCTTTTCGCAAATGCTGCCGACGCCGACCACCCTGGCGCGCAATTTTCCCTTGCCCTTTTGTACGCTACGGGTCGCGGAATCCCTCAAGATCAGGTTAAGGCTTCGGAATGGGCCATCAAATCGGGACGCCAGGGGAATGCCGAAGCACAATTTTTTGTAAGCGGCTTGTACGAGCAGGGAATGGGCGTGCCGCAAGATTACTCCTTGGCTTTTAGCTGGGCGGTTCTGGCTGCCAACCAAAATTTTGGCCCGGCACAGGTTCTGTTGGCATCTCTATATGCTGATGGGGTAGGCGTGGATGCTAATTTGGACGAGGCCTATTTCTGGTGGGTTTTGGGCACCCTTGCGGCGTTCGGAGAATACAGCCCATTGATCGAGACACTGCGCGAAGACCTAGGGGCAGTCATTTCGGAGTCGCAACGAGCAGCAATTCAACACGAAGCCATCCATTGGCTGGGGGAGTTCGAGGGCGAGCTTGAAACCGGTGAAGACCACGAACATTAGTGCCTTCAGGGCGGGAAAACATCAGATAGA
This sequence comes from Alphaproteobacteria bacterium, assembly GCA_018658465.1. GTDB lineage: Bacteria > Pseudomonadota > Alphaproteobacteria > UBA2966 > CAIVPW01 > JABHVE01. The sequence continues at coordinate 2,292 of JABHVE010000115.1, read as the reverse complement.
AACGTATCCGTAACGTTTTTCGCACTGATCTCCATGGCCGCCATCCGCCCGGTCGAATGAAACATCACCAGCCCAAATACGAAACAGGCCAAGCTTAATGCCTTGGCTTGGGCCTGGGACGGTTCCATTCCGACAGCCTGAAATCCTTCTGCCACCGGCGTCAACGCCACGATCAACTTGCCGTTCAACCGGGCGGCAAATTCGCCGTCTTCATCTTTTTGGCCCGTGCCAAAAATGACGGGTAGCAATTCGGCACCCCGGGTGCCGGGTCCGTAGATTTCCAAGATTTCCGCGATCGCCAACTCTGCCCGGCCCCGGACGCTTCGTTCAAACCCCACGGATTTAGCCACTTTCCGGGTCAATTCAGTCACTGATCCCAGGGCCAATTCCTGGACCACGCCATTTGTCCCTGGGAAATATGAATACAGAGCGCCCACCGATCCGCCGGTTTCCTGGGCAATGGCGCGGGCCGTTGTGCCGCCCAAGCCTTCGCGCAAAAACACCCGCCAAGCCGCCGCAGCCAACGCCTGGCGCTTTGATTTTCGTGCCGCCGCCACACCGCGATCTCGCCGACTTGCGTTCATCTGTGGAACATAGCAGTTATATGAATGGTGTTCAATTATGAACGTCGTTCACTTTGTTCCCAGAAATTGAACGGCGTTCACATTCGAAGGCATTCCACCCTCTCCTCCCCCATGGTATTCTGGGAACTTGGAAATTATGGGAACATTTTGAATGGTTTCGGACCCGAAACAACGATCCACGGAAGTCCAAATCTCCGGTCGCGGCCGGGGGTTCACCGACATCACGTCGCAAATTTCTGCATGGGTCGCGGGCACCGATGTGAAAAACGGTTTGGTCAGCGTTTTCGTACGCCACACGTCGGCATCCCTGATTATTCAGGAAAATGCAGACCCAGATGTGCTCCGTGATTTAGAAGATTTTTTTAGCAAGCTGGTCCCAGATGCCGACGCTGGCGGCAAATACCGCCATTCCCAAGAAGGGCCCGACGACATGCCCGCCCACATTCGCTCCGCCCTGACCCTCAGCCAGATCAGCGTGCCGATCCTGGACGGAGCCCTGGCCTTAGGCACTTGGCAGAGCGTCTACCTGTACGAACACCGCGCGCTGCCCCAACCCCGCAAGGTCATCTTGCAGGTATTCGAGATTTAGAAGCGGTCCGAACTTCTTAGTAGCGACCCAACGCGATGTATCCGCGGGCCAGAAGCCGATTTTCGCTGGGGTCGTCTTCGGATTTGAAGACCGCCAAGACCTCTGCCGAATACAAATTGCCCATGCCGCCAGAACAGGGCGGCAAATAGCCCCGCCCCATTATCCCAAACGGGATTAAGGGGCCATGCTCGACAAAAATTTCGGCACCCAGTTCCCGCGTATTCGGCGGAACTGATGGCAGACGAATTTCGGCGGCGGGCTGAACCCAGAACCCGATCGCTCCGTGGCCGCCGCCCTCGTCCAGAAAGAACACCATTTCGTCGTTGAAATTCACAACGATGGCGTTTGCGTCTATGGGGACACCGGCCACCAACAGCGATGGGCTCCTGGCGTTGCTGCCATCATACCGATCGCACCACATGCCTTCGGGCAACGCATCGCCGCCCCATTCGGGATCGGCAAAGGCCACCTGCAATTCCCCGACTTCGCCGACGATGGGATAATCCGTTCGCCCGCCAAACGCCCAGGCCAAAATACCCGCAATCGCCAACGCAACAATCAACACGATTGAACCAAGGATCTTCAGAAATTTTTTCATGGGTCCCCCAATCTACGCCCAACGATCACCAAATATAGCACGCAGAGGCCGCAATTACCTTCAACCGTGCCGAACTGTAACCAGGGAACACTCAGGGATTTTCATCAAGCAAGGGCAATTTATTGGCGATGGCATGGCGGAACCAAGCCCCCGACGCCAATGACGTGGTGATCGCCACCAATACCAAGGCTACGAAAAACCGCTCGTCTATCAGACCAAAATCAAAGGCCACACTGGCCAGCACGATCCCCGGACCGCCACGGGTGTTCATTGCGACAGCAAAATGCCAGCTGGTTTGGGGCGAGCACCGCGCCAAACGCATCGCCGCGAACACGCATATACCCTCGATTACCGTCGAGAAGATCAGAAATCCGAAGAACAGTGCCGGGTCAAACGCGCCGGGCAAGTCCACTCGAAATCCTACGATTGCGAAAAAGATGGGAACGAAAAACCCCAATCCAAAGGACGAGATTTGCTCCTTTGCGTCTTCAAATTCGCTGGAAGGCATCCCCCCCAATACG
>JABHVE010000149.1 GCA_018658465.1 Alphaproteobacteria bacterium | reverse complement strand
GGCCGCCGTTGTCGCACCCGAGGATGCACCACCTGCACCGGGCAGCTTCGACGAATTCGTGAAATTGGTCGGCGACCGGGTGTTCTTTGGCTTCGATCAGATTGATTTGCTGCCCCAGGCACAGGAAACATTGGAGCGCCAATCTGAATGGTTGCTGCTGTATCCCGCCACAAACATTGTCATCCAGGGACACGCCGATGAACGCGGCACCCGGGAATACAATTTGGCCTTGGGCGAACGCCGGGCCAATGCGGTGCGCAATTTCTTGATCGCATTGAACGTGGATGCCAGCCGCATCAGCACTGTTTCTTACGGCAAGGAACGGCCGGTGGCTTTGGGATCGAATGTGACAGCATGGGCGTTGAACCGCCGGGCAGTTTCCCAAATAGAGGGCGGCCCCGCAGTCAATTAGCCAATCATCACTTCGCAAACGAATTGGGCCCGCTTGTGATGTGCACAGGCGGGCCTCTTTTTTGGGCCGGGCTCTGCCCTATTAGGCTCGATCCGGGCCAAAGATTGGCCCGGCTCTCTTCGATACCGCGATTGGCCGAGCTAATAAATTCGGACTACGACCTGCCTGCCCTATTGTTGCCAAAATCAAAGGCTTGAATACACCCATGAGAAAATCGATGCGTATCAGGTTGGCCGCCGCCGCGATCTTCGCGCTTGGTTTGGGCGCGATGCCCGCATTGGCCCAAAACAACGACATTCAAATCATCCTGGACCAGATGCGATTGATCCAAGGCGATCTGCTGGATCTGCAGCGCCAAGTGTACGGCGATCAAATTCCCGCCCGCCCCGAAGGCGCCCCAGCGGTGGCCGCCGTACCCGCCGTCGCCGACAATCGCCAGGCCGCTTTGGCGGCGCAGTTCGAAGTCCGTTTAGCGGCCTTAGAGGGCGAAATCAGAAGCCTAACCGGTGACATCGAACGGGTTGGCCATGATGCCGCGCAAAATCGCGACCGCTTGGAACGGCTGGTGGAAGATGTGGATTTCCGTTTGATCAGCATTGAAGCCCAATTGGCGAATTTGGTGGCAGCCCTGGCGGGTGGCGGTGCACCGATTGTCCCTGCCGCTGGCAATGTCCCCGGCGGAGCCCCGGTTGCAGGCGCAGTGGTTCCCGGTGGACCGGTGCAGGTGGAAGCCGGGGGCGATCCGGGGGCGGCCGGGGCCCAGGTTTTGGGGGCCCTGCCCGCCGACGGCAACGAAAATTTGGGCATTCAAATCCAGCCGGACGTTCTGGATGTCCTGCCCGAAGGGACGCCGGAGGAACAATACGCCTTTGCCTATGGCCTGTTGCAACAGTTCCGCATCCCCGAAGCCGAACAGGCGTTCGCCGAGTTCGTTCTGGTCAATCCGGGTCACGCCCTGACCGGCAACGCCCAGTATTGGTTGGGGGAAACCTATTATGCCCGGAGCATGTTCCAAGAAGCCGCGTTGACGTTTTTCCAGGGCTATCAGGAAGACTCCACCGGCGAGAAGGCCGCCGACAACCTGTTGAAGTTGGGTATGTCCTTGGCCCGCATGGAGCAAACCACCGAGGCCTGCGCGACATTCGGTGAGCTGGCGGTCCAGTTCCCGGACGCCACCCAAACCGTCATGGACCAAGCGGCAAGCGAGCGCACCCGCCTGTCTTGCCCATGATCCACCCCGACCCGGCGGTCACCTCAGGCGAATTTGATCGGCTGATCGACGGTCTGGGGGCCGCGGATGGGCCAATCGCCGTCGCCGTTTCCGGCGGGGCGGATTCCATGGCCCTGGCTCGGTTGGCAATTGATTGGGCGAAACGCCACCACGTCCAAGTCACCACCCTAACCGTGGATCACGGCCTGCGGCCTAAGTCCGCCGCCGAAGCCAGCCAGGTGGCTGTATGGATGGCGGATCTTGGCATCGCCCACACGGTTCTGACGTGGACCGGGGCCAAACCCCATACCGGCATTCAAGCCGCCGCCCGGGACGCCCGTTACGCACTGATGGGCGGATGGTGTCGGGACAATGGCGTCGGCACCTTGTTGGTGGGACACCACCAGGACGACCAGGCCGAGACATATTTGATGCGCCTGGATCGCGGCAGCGGCGCCAACGGATTGGCGGGCATGTCAGCCACCACGGACCGCCACGGGGTGCGGATTACCCGGCCACTGTTGGGGGTTCCCAAATCACGGTTGGTTGCCACCTGCCAGGCATTGGACCAAGCCTGGATCGAGGACCCCAGCAACCGCGACCCGCGGTATGCACGCACCCGCGCCCGGGCAACGTTAGCCGCCGACAACGACGGCGCTGCCATCGCCAACCTTACCCAATCTTATGGACGTGCTCGGGCCAATCGGGAACGTGAAATCGGCGATTTGTTGACCGCAACAGCCAAGGAATCACCCCTGGGTTTTGTCCGCCTGGATTGGCGCGGGCTAGGGGCTGCCTCACAGGACGTGGGAGCCGGTGCCCTTTCACGGGTGTTGTGCCGGGTTTCTGGTGCAATCCACGGGCCCCGCACTGCATCGTTGCAGGCTTTGCACCGGGCCGTGGCCCGGGGACTGACCGCCACCCGATCCCTGCATCGATGTTTGGTCATTCCCCAGGCCGACGGGCACGTTCTGATGTGTCGCGAACCACGAAATCTGCCAACAGTGCCCATCACGGCTGGCGACAAGTTTGTTTGGGATCGACGGTTCGCGGTGGCATTGGAGCCTGGATCGAAGGTAGATGGTATGACGGTCGGGCCCTTGGGACCTTATAGAGTCGGGCCCTTAGGACCTTATACAGTCGGGCCCTTAGGACCTGTAGGTTGGAGCCAAATTCGCGATCGGGTGACCGCCCTGCCGCTCACCGTTGGCACCCGCCCACCAACCGGTGTTCCCACACAAATTTGTTACGGGATTCCGGCTCTTTTTCACCAGGATCGGGTAGTTTCTGCACCAAATCTTGGCCTTCCTGCGGAACAAGGCGGGTTTACGGCGCAATTTTCTCCGCCTTTGCCCCTAGTTCCGCGACCCTTTGCTGTTGTTTCATCGAAGGAAACCCCTATCTTTAGGGAAACCAAGTCGGCAACAGAGCTGGAAACGCTGAGGAACGCTGAACCCAGCGCCCAATCCGGGTCATTTGCCAACGGCTAGAAATGTGTGGGCCCATGCGCGCCGATCGAACGATTGTGTTCGGGGGTGCCGGGTCAGGAGTGAGAGAACGTGAATAAATTGGGTAAGAATTTCTTCCTGTGGGCGATTATCGCTGCGCTGGTCCTGTTGTTGTTCCAAATGTTCAATCCAGCGGACGACCGCGCGGCAGAAACTACAATCGCCTTTTCAGATTTCTTGGCTGACGTTGAAACCGGCAAAGTGCGCGATGTCACCATCGCCGGGGATTCCATTACCGGCCATTACAATCAATTGGACGGTCGCCCGTTCCGCACCTTTGCCCCCAATGATCCGTTGTTGGTGGATCGCCTGCGCGCCCAAAACGTGAAAATCACTGCGGCGCCGGTAAAGAACAATCCGTCGATGCTGAATTTGTTAGTCAGCGTTCTGCCCTTGGTGATTTTCGTCGGGCTAATGATTTTCTTGTTCCGCCAAATGCAGGGCGGCGGCGGCGGAAAAGCTATGGGATTTGGCAAATCCAAGGCGCGGTTGCTGACCGAGGATCAAATCAAGGTCACGTTCGACGATGTCGCTGGTGTCGACGAAGCCAAAGAAGAATTGGAAGAAATTGTCGACTTTTTGAAAGACCCCCAGCGATTCCAGCGCCTGGGCGGAAAAATCCCCAAAGGCGCATTGTTGGTGGGTCCCCCAGGTACCGGTAAGACGTTGTTGGCTCGGGCCATTGCGGGCGAAGCCAATGTTCCGTTCTTCACCATTTCCGGTTCGGACTTTGTCGAAATGTTCGTGGGCGTCGGCGCCAGCCGGGTCCGCGACATGTTCGAACAAGGCAAAAAGAATGCGCCGTGCATTATTTTCATCGACGAAATCGACGCTGTGGGCCGCCATCGTGGCGCAGGCCTGGGCGGCGGCAATGACGAGCGGGAGCAAACCCTGAACCAGTTGCTGGTCGAAATGGACGGCTTTGAAACCAACGAGGGGGTCATTTTGGTGGCCGCCACCAACCGTCCCGATGTGTTGGACCCGGCGTTGCTGCGACCCGGTCGTTTTGACCGCCAAGTGGTGGTGCCGAACCCCGACATTTTGGGCCGTGAGAAGATTCTGAAAATCCACATGCGCAAGGTGCCGTTGGCCCCAGATGTGGAACCCCGCACCATCGCCCGTGGCACCCCTGGGTTTTCCGGCGCTGATTTGGCTAACTTGGTCAACGAAGCGGCATTGCTGGCCGCCCGCAAAGGCCGTCGGTTGGTGACAATGGCGGAATTCGAATCGTCAAAGGACAAGGTCATGATGGGGGCCGAACGCCGGTCCATGGTCATGTCCGATGAAGAAAAGAAGCTGACCGCATACCACGAAGCCGGTCACGCATTGGTCGCGACAAAAATCGAAGCGTCCGACCCCATCCATAAGGCCACCATTATTCCCCGTGGCCGGGCATTGGGCATGGTCATGCGCTTGCCGGAAAGCGATCGGATTTCCCAAAGCCGCGAAAAATTGGAAGGCGATATCGCCGTGGCTATGGGTGGCCGGATTGCGGAAGAGCTGGTTTTTGGTGCCGGAAAAGTCACCTCGGGCGCGTCCCAAGACATCGAAATGGCAACCCGTATGGCCCGCGTGATGGTCACCAAGTTCGGCATGTCCGAAGCACTTGGACCCTTGGCCTATGGTGACAACGAAGAAGAAGTGTTCCTGGGCATGTCGGTAGCAAAAACCCAAAACATGTCGGAAAAGACCGCCGAAGTAATTGACTCGGAAATGCGCAGGATCGTCGAAGAAGGCTACGCATTGGCCAACGATATCCTGACCAAGGGCGTGGACGAGCTGCATAGATTGGCCAAAGGCCTGTTGGAATATGAAACCTTGAGCGGCGACGAAATCGAATTGCTGCTGAAGGGCGAAAATTTAGACCGCGAAGATTCCGAGGCCGATGAGTCGGCCGAAAGCGCGGTGCCCACAAGCGGGTCCGGATCGCACAAGCCAAAATCCGACCACGGCGCGGGCGGTCTGGAACCGGAACCCCAACCCGGCAGCTAACGGTCCATAGCGCCGGCCAGTATGACGGCGCCAATGTCCAAAGCGTCGCCCGTTATGACGGCGGCACTGCCCCAAATCGCCGGGCTTGGATCTGCTCGCCCCCTAATCATGGGGGTGATCAACGCCACCCCTGACAGCTTCTACGATGGCGGACGCCACACCGACACCGATGGGGCAATTGCCCACGGCATGGCGCTGTTGGCACAAGGTGCCGACATATTGGATGTGGGCGGAGAATCGACCCGCCCCGGTGCCGATCCGGTACCCGAACATGTGGAATTAGACCGGGTGATCCCTGTTGTGCGCGCCCTGGCAACCCGAGGTGCCGTGGTCAGCATTGATACGCGCAATGGCGGGGTGATGACCGCGGCCGCTGACGCCGGTGCCAAAATGATCAACGATGTTGCCGCCCTGACCCGACCGGGTGCCATGGCGGCCGCCGCCGACAGCGGGCTACCCGTTGTGTTGTTGCACTCCGACGCCGACCCCCGAAACATGCAAGACGCCCCCACCTATGACGACGTGGTGGCCGAAGTCATTGCCTATTTGCAGGGCCGCATTGGGGCGTGCGAGGCCGCGGGGATCCCCCATGACCGATTAATCGCCGATCCGGGCATTGGGTTCGCCAAAACTCCCGATCACAACGTCAAGCTTTTGACGGCCTTGGACAAATTTCAGGATCTGAACGTGCCGATCCTTTTGGGGGTTTCTCGCAAAAGCTTCATCGGACATTTCAGCAACGGCGAGGCCGCCGATCACCGACTGCCCGGGTCCTTGGCCGCCGCCCTGTGGGGGGCCACCCATGGGGCAAAAATCTTGCGGGTCCACGACGTATCTGAGACCGCTCAGGCAATGGCCATCTGGCGGGCTGCAAGCGGCGAGGCCTTGTAAAATTTCGTCACGAACCGTGACGGTATTGGGGATTCCATCTGGACCCGTTGTGCTCTAGGGTCTCCGTCATATGACCCGAAAATATTTTGGCACTGACGGGATCCGCGGCACAGCGAACGCCGAGGGGATGACCGCCGACGTGGCCCTACGCGTCGGCATGGCGGCGGGGCTGCAATTCACCCGAGGCGACCACCGCCACCGGGTGGTCATCGGCAAAGACACCCGGCTGTCTGGATACATGTTGGAACCGGCACTGACCGCCGGGTTCATCTCCGTGGGCATGGACGTGGTGTTGGCCGGGCCTCTGCCGACGCCCGCAGTTGCCATGCTCACCCGATCTTTGCGCGCCGATCTGGGGGTGGTGATTTCCGCCTCCCACAATCCGTACCAAGACAACGGTATCAAATTGTTCGGCCCCGACGGCTTCAAATTGTCCGACGATGTGGAGCACGAAATCGAAGCCCACATGGACAACGGGTCCCTGGATAGCTTGGCCAAGCCCGACATGTTGGGCCGCGCCCGACGCCTGGAAGATGCCTCCGGCCGCTACATTGAATACGTCAAAAAGACGTTCTTGGATGACCGCACGTTGGACGGTTTTAAGATCGTCGTGGATTGCGCCAACGGGGCCGCGTACAACGTCGCCCCGAATGTTCTGTGGGAATTGGGGGCCGAGGTGGTGCCCATCGGCGTTGATCCAGACGGGTACAATATCAACAAGGATTGCGGCAGCACATCGACCGCCGCGATGCAGGCGGCTGTTGTTGAACACGGCGCACAGTTGGGCATTGCCTTGGATGGTGACGCCGACCGAGTGGTCCTGTGCGACGAAAAAGGCGCGCTGATCGACGGCGACCAATTGATGGCCTTGGTGGCCAAAGACTGGCACGACAGCGGCATGCTGAAAGGCGGCGGCGTGGTCGCCACTGTGATGTCTAATCTGGGTCTGGAACGGTATTTGGGCGGCCTGGGCCTGACCATGGAACGCACCAACGTGGGCGACCGCTATGTGGTGGAAAAAATGATCGCCGACGGATTTAATTTTGGTGGCGAACAATCCGGGCATTTGATTTTCCGGGATTTCTGCACCACCGGCGATGGCTTGGTGGCTGCCTTGCAAGCCCTGGCGGTTTTCGTCGAACGGGATAAGCCGGTCAGCGAAGTGGGTCGCCCGTTCGAACCCTTGCCCCAGGAATTGCGCAACATTCGCCACGGCGGCGGCCATCCATTGGACGACCCCCATGTGAAGGATGCAGTGGCTTCGGCAGAAGCACGGCTGGGCAACGAAGGCCGCGTGTTGGTGCGCAATTCCGGTACCGAGCCCGTGGTCCGGGTGATGGCCGAAGGCGCGGATCATGCCCTGGTGGCATCGGTGTTGGACGACATCACCGGCGCCGTCGAAAACGCTCAAGCCTAAATCTAATATGCGCGGAAGAGTTCTGATCGTCGCCGGGTCAGATTCCGGCGGCGGCGCGGGCATCCAGGCCGACATCAAAACCGTCACCGCCTTGGGCGGATATGCCGCCACCGCCATTACTGCGCTGACCGCCCAAGACACCCACACCGTTCATGGGGTCGCCGAAGTCACCCCGGATTTTGTCGCCCAGCAAATGGAGGTGGTGTTGGCCGACATCGGTGCCGATTGCATCAAAACCGGCATGCTGAACAACGCCGACATCGTCCGCCGGGTGGCCCATGTGCTGGCCGCCAGCGCACCCAATATCCCCGTGGTCATCGACCCGGTGATGGTGGCAAAGGGCGGCGCGCGATTGCTGCAACCCGACACGGTGGACGTTGTGCGCGACGTGCTCATTCCGTTGGCGAAAGTGCTGACCCCCAATGTGCCAGAGGCCGAAACCCTGACCGGGCAGACGATTGAGTCCGAGAGTGATATGGAGACGGCGGCCATCGCCCTGTTGGCCCTGGGCGCCAATGCGGTCCTGTTGAAGGGCGGGCATTTGGATACTGATCCAGTCGTCGACCTGTTGGCGACTGCGGACGGGGTGACCCGGCTCACCAGCCCGCGTATTCAATCCACCAACACCCACGGCACCGGCTGCACTTTGGCATCCGCCGTCGCCACAGGCATCGCCCAGGGCATGGATTTAGAGTCCGCTGTGGAGCGCGCCCGTCGGTATGTCCACGAGGCAATCAAGACCGCCCCGGGATTTGGTTCCGGCCACGGGCCGTTAAATCATGGGCACGTGATTTCGAGAGATTAAAGGTCGTTCACGGCTTGAAGCAGCCGCTGAATTTCGTCGTCGGAATTGTAGTAATGCACCGACGCGCGGATCAGGGAGTCCAGGCCGCGTGAGTCCATATCCAGCCGCGTCATGTTCGCGGTGGAAACGCTGGTGTTGATGGCTTGCTCACTAAGCGCCTTGGTGACATCAGCCGGGTCGTGGCCATCCAGGGCAAACGAAACGATGCCGCATTGTTCCACCCCCAAATCGTGGACCGTTGCTCCGGGGATGTCGCGCAATCCGGCGCGAATTTGGTCCGCCAGTTTCTGTATGCGGGCATAAGACACATCCAAACCCCACGACCTGGCGTAATCCATGGCAACCCGTAAGCCCGATTTGCCAGCCATATAGCTTTCCCACAGTTCGAACCGTTTGGCGCCGGGGCGAATTTCATAGCGGTCTTTTTCCACCCAATCAGCGGAGCCCAAATCGATCACAGCAGGTTCCAATTTTTCCGCCAGCCCCCGGCGCACGTATAACAATCCGGTGCCACGCGGGCCGCGCAAATATTTGCGACCCGTGGCCGATAACATGTCACAGCCAATGGCCTTCACATCGATGGGCATTTGGCCCACGGACTGGCAGGCGTCCAGCAAATAAGGCACCCCTGCTTGGCCGGCGACCCTGCCGATGGCCGCCGCCGGGTTCACCAGGCCGCCGTTGGTGGGCACATGGGTGATGGCGATCAGCTTGGTCCGGTCATCGATCATGTCGGCCAAGGCGTCCACGGAAATCTGCCCGGATGGGTCCGATGGCACCGCTTCCACCACAGCACCCGTGCGCTTGGTCACCTGCAAGAAGCCCAAGTAATTAGACACATATTCCGAAGCACCCGTCAGGATGCGATCGCCCTCGCCCAAGGGCAGGGAATAAAACGCCGCTGTCCAGGCCCGGGTGGCATTGTCGACAATGGCGATCTCGGTCGTGTCCGCATTCAACAATCGCCCGGCGGCGGCATACACGCCATCGACTGCGGCTTCGGCCCGGGTGGCGGCCTCGTAACCGCCGATCTCAGATTCCAATCGCAAATGGCTGATGACCGCTTCCACCACCGGTTCCGGCATCAGGGCAGCCCCTGCATTGTTGAAATGCGCGACGTGTTCGACGCCGGGGGTTTCCCGCCGCGCCCGGGTCACATCCAATTCCCGGGCGGGAGGATCGTGGGCCGGCACACCTTCGGGCATTTCGACCTCGTGGGGCAGCTGCATGGGCTTTGCAATCTTTGGAGCCATGACTGATTTAAGCACGGCAGTTGACTTTCCTCTCCCCAAATGTTGTTTGGCCCGCGGGCCACAGTCCCCCAACGGACTGCTTCTCTTCTGGAAGGAAGAGCCAAATGAAGCCAACGATCAGACCACAGAGTCCGGCGTTTTCGTCCGGGCCCTGCGCAAAACGCCCGGGTTGGTCACCGGACATTCTTACAGACGCCCTGGTGGGCCGGTCGCACCGGTCAACCGAGGGCAAGGCAAGGCTGAACGAAGTCATTGATTTGACCCGGTCGGTGCTTGGCATTCCCGCAGACTGGCGCATCGGCATTGTCCCGGCATCCGATACCGGTGCCGTGGAAATGGCCTTGTGGTCCCTGTTGGGCCCCCGGGGCGTGGACGTCCTGGCTTGGGAAAGCTTTGGCCTGGGCTGGGGCGCGGATATCACCAAGCATCTGAAGTTGGACGATACCCGGATCATGACAGCGCCCTATGGGGCCCTGCCCGATTTGACCCAGACAGACCCGGACCGCGACATCGTCTTCACCTGGAACGGCACCACGTCGGGGGTCAAAGTCCCCGACGGCGACTGGATCGCTGATGATCGCGCTGGCCTGACCATCTGCGACGCCACATCGGCGGTGTTCGCCATGGAGTTGCCCTGGGAAAAATTGGATGCCACCACGTTTTCTTGGCAGAAATCCTTGGGCGGCGAAGGCGGATTTGGCACCTTGATATTATCCCCCCGGGCCGTCGAGCGTTTGGAAAGCCATGTGCCCCCATGGCCCGTGCCCAAAATTTTCCGGCTTACAAAAGGCGGCAAATTGATCGAAGGCATCTTCAGAGGCGAAACCATCAACACCCCGTCGATGCTGGCCGTTGAAGATGCCCGGGACGCCCTGGGTTGGGCCCAACACATCGGTGGCTTGGAAGTCACCATGTCGTTGTCCAAGGCCAATTTGGCGGTGATCGCCCAATGGGTGAGGGAAACCGATTGGGTTGAATTCTTGGCCGAGAAACGAAAAACCCGATCCAATACCTCCATTTGCTTAAAGGTCGTGGATCCGGCGTTCACGGCATTGAGCACCGATGAGCAATGGCTGCGCATCAAGGCCACTGTGGGTTTGCTGGCGTCGGAAGGCGCTGCCTTCGACATCGCCGGGTACAGGGATGGCCCCCCGGGATTTCGAATTTGGGGCGGCCCCACGGTGGAAGCCGCCGACACCCAAGACATGCTGCCTTGGCTCGATTGGGCTTTTGGCGAAACAGGAAAAGGAATTTAGTTCGTGGCGAAAGTTTTAATTGCGGATGCGATGAGCCCTCGCGCAGCGGCGGCGTTGCGCGACCGTGGGATCGATGTGGACGAAAATACGGGCCTGAGCCCAGATGAATTGGCCGCCATTATTGGCGATTACGACGGAATTGCCGTGCGGTCGTCCACCAAGGTCACCGAAGCAATCTTGAAAGCTGGTAGCAGGCTGAAAGTCGTGGGCCGGGCCGGTATTGGCGTCGACAACGTGGATGTGGCGGCGGCCACCGCCCGTGGC
>JABHVE010000006.1 GCA_018658465.1 Alphaproteobacteria bacterium | reverse complement strand
GGGAAACCCCGACGGCGAATGTGTGGTTTTGTTCAGTGAGGCCACAAAGAACGGCTTAGAAGGGGAAGTGCCTTCACACGCCTTGGGCAGCCACAAATTGCGCGGCCGATCCGAGGAAGTCCAGGTGTACCAGTTGTTGCAGGACGCTGATGCCTCAGACCGCCGTTAGTGATTTGCAAACCAATTTCCCGCTAGGTTTCCCGTGGCGCTATTGTATCCAAGGGTGCCTCGCCCCTTCAGGGCGGAATTTGCGGATAACGCGGACAAATTGAATGTCGACCATCGAGAAAATCCGACGTCGCGTTGAAAAGGCCGACCAGCTTTTGGGGGCCAGCGCCTCACAAAATCGCAAATATGCCCAGCGACTGACCCGGTTGTTGGACCAATTAGAAATCGAGCACGAAGGCCGCAAAGTGCGTACCGAACGCCTGCATTTGGAAAATGACGAACTGCGGGCCATGCTCTTATCTTTGCTGTTGGGCATCGAAGCCGAAGGCGATTTGGACGGCGTTCTCCAGGGCATGGAAGCCCGCATGACCGCTTTGGTCAATGCGGCGCAAGACGACGGGCCGGAATTGATCACCCACGATGCTGATGTGATCGAAGGCTCGGCCGAAGTTGTTGCCGATCCCGATCCCGCCCCAGAGATCGCTGCCCCCGCCGGACGACCAACTTTGAAACAAGCCTTGGATCAGCTGCTGGAATTGGTGGCAGACTCGGAAGATGCCCCGCCGTCCACCGCCGTTCTAAGCGCCATTCGATCCCCGGCAATTTCCGAAGCAGTAGACCTTTTGCGCGCCGCTGTTTCCGACGGTGAGCCAGCCGCAATCGCGCCCATGGCCGAAGCAACCCCTGTCAGTGCCCCTGGCGGCGCTTCTGAGATTGAAGTCGATGTGCCCGCCGATGATATTTCAGAACCAATAAGCGATGACTCCTTGGACTCCATGGATTTTGATTCTGTGGACTCGGACCCTGTTTCGGATTCTGTGGAAATGGAAGCCACCGATATCGACGCCATGGATTTTGATGCGGTCGCGCCGGAAGAGGCAGTTGAAGCTCCCGTCGATACAGATGCCGCTGACATCGACGCCATGGATTTTGATGCGGTCGGGTCAGACGAGGCAGAAGCCCCCGAGGAACCTGCCAAAGAGTCTACAGACTCAGCCGACGACGGCGAGCAAGAGGATGGCGACTCTGAGAACGGCGACCCTGGCATTCGTAAAATTCTTGACCATGTGCGCGAAGAAATCGAAGCCAGTCGCACCGCCCCCGATAAACCGCTTTAGGCGCGGTTCAGCCGCTGGGTGGCCAAGGTTGATGCAACCGCCGCTGCCGCAAACAAGACAATCCCCACATGAATATCGGCTGAATCTAGAATACGACCGTCTACGACCAACACGGTCAGAGCGACGATAAAGACGTCCAACATCGACCACCGGGATACCGCCGCCAGCACCCGCAACATGCGTCTAGCGAACGCAGGCCGATTCCGTCCAGCCAGCCACGCCCAAGCCCCAACCAAAACCTTTGACGCCGGGATCAACACGGTAAACACCAGCACCAACCCGAACAGGGCGAATTGGTCTTCGGACCAATAGGCGATGACGGCTTGGATCAGAGAGTATTGCTGTTCGAACACCGCCATGCGCGACACCGAAATGGCGGGCATCAACAGGCCGGCCGCCAACATCGGCGCGGCCACAAGTAAAAGAATTCCAGAAATCAGGTCCCGTCCAGGATTGGTCGCGCCAAATTGTCGGGTCCTTGCCAAAATTTAACCCGCAGCTGCAATCGCAGCGTCCAACGCCGATGCCGCGCGGACCATACCGATTGCCTCCGCTGTAGCCCTTATTTCGACGGCCTGGGCCAGGGCATCCTTGTCGGACGGGTTGCGCCCCAGGGCCGCCAGAACCCGGCCCCGGGCAATGCAAAAATCGCTTTGGGGCAACGGCTCCGGCTCGGTGTACGCCTCCAATGCGTCGGCATAGCGTTCACATTCGGTAAAATTCCCGGCCCGCAGCGCCACATCCATGGCATCGGTATAAAACCAATAATAATTGTGGCCGACGCAGCCCGCCTCAAGGATTGCTTCGGCCTCCTTCAGGGCCCAGGCGATCTTGTCCTGGTCATCACTCAGTTTGGCCAGGACCCCCAAAACCCATGGCCCAACGAAATTTGCGTTGTTGGCTTGGGCGACCTCCCATGCTTCATCCATTATTGCGTGGGCCGTTTTCAGATCGCCCCGTGACGCCGCGATCCGAGCAAGGTGGGCAAGCGCCGGTCCGCGAAAACGATTGGCCCCCAGCGCATCAATGATGACCAGGGCTTTTTCCGCTTGGTCGGCAGCGCCTTGCAGATCATCCCGTTCGTACAAAATACTTGAGGTACCCAATCGCGACAGAATCTCGCCACGGCGATGGCCCAGGCGTACCGAAACATCGATGGCGTGAAGACCGCTCACTAACGCCTTTTCAGCGCCGCTCACATACAGCCCAGTCCAAGCAATCATATACAACGTGCCGACCTCGATACGACCCAGCCCATGGGCTTGGCACAAATCTCTGGCGCGAACGAAATGCTCCAGGGACGTTTTCATGCGGCCCTTGGCATAGTGGGCGTCACCCAGGCCGCTTAACGCCTTCGCTTCATCCTCGGGGCTTGCGGATGCGATGGCAAGATCCAAAGCCTTGCCATGCTGTTCCAGGCAGCCATCCAAGTTTCCCATGGGGAAAAAAATGCTACCGCGAAAATAGTGAATGGCGGAAAGCTCCCTGCCTAACCCTCCATCGCCATCGGCCACGGCTTGAGCCAGATCCAAGACTTCCAGCGCGTCATCATAGGCATCGATCAGTCGCATCCCGGCAACCATGCCAAGCCAGGCCCGGCATTTTTCAGCGGCAGTCTCCGCCCCGTCCAAGGCCGCCCGAAACATTTCGATCGCATCCTCGCCCTTGGTGAGCTCAAGCAAGGCATCGCCGCTTACGCACAGCATTTCGAACTGATCATGGCCGGGATCGGTCAATTCCACAGCTCGCCCCAACAAATCCAGAGCCTCTTCAAATCGGAATGCCTCCAGTTGGATTTGGGCTGCTTCTTGGTAAGCGCTTGGCGCACCCGGATCGTCAGCCCGATCCAAATGCTGGGCCCGCAACATCGGATCTTCGTCGGCCAAAATTCTTGATGCCAGGACATGCAGATCACGGCGGCGGTCCCGCAACAGTGACGCGTACACACTTTCCCAAATCAAGGCGTGGGCAAACAAAAAGTCGTCGATCCCTTGGCGCACCAAGTTGCGTTCTTTGGGTTCGGCGCACACATAGGCCGGTTTGCCGATCAAGGATTGCAGCACCGGCAGCAAGAAATGCTGACCCAGGACCGACGCTGCCTGAAGCGCGGCTTTGTCGGCGGCGGGTAATTGGTCCACCCGGGCCAGGACCAGGCTTTGGACGGAGCTGGGCAGGGATTCCGCGCCATTCGTCGCGGCCAAGCGCAGCAATTGTTCCAAGAACAAAGGATTGCCTTCGGCCCGGGCGATACAGTCTTGAACCATCTGGGCATCCGCGTTCGCGAACCCTGCCGCCAACGCCATGGCTTCGTCCGCCCCCAGGGGCTGCAAATCCACCGTCGCCACGGCAGTCGGCCTTGCCAGGCGCCGCCATTCGGCATCTACCGGATCGTTTTCAACCCGCGAGGTGATCACCAGCACAACAGGCATGGCGTGGGCAGAGGCCGCCAACTGGGCCATTTGGGCAAGCTCTGGCGTTTCCGCCCAATGGAGATCTTCGATGACCATCAGAATGGGCGAGCGCTGGGCACATCGCGTCAACAAAGTCGCCAAGGTTTCCCGCTTTCCCCTGGCCCGGGTTTCGTTGTCCATGGCGTCATAAATGGCGCCCATGTCCGCCAGCTGATCCAAATTCAACAGGTCATGCAGAAACACCAAATGATTTGGATCGACCAGGCCGTTGTCCACCGCCGCGGCCGCCCGACCTTGATCGTCTTTGTCACCCTGGGCCGAGCCCGCCATGGAACGCACCAAGGCACTTACCGCGCTTTGGTCCGCCGATTGGCCAAAATCTAAACATTGCCCCCCATGGCATGCGAAACCATCCGCTCCGGCCATGCGACGAAATTCGTCCACCAATCGGCTTTTGCCGATCCCCGCCTCGGCCCGCAAATAGATCGCTTGGCCCGACCCATCCTGGCGGGCAGTGTTCAAGGCTCCCTGGAATTGGCGTAACTCCGCTTGGCGACCAACGATTGGACTGGCATTTTCAGTGGCGTCCCCTGTCAGGCGCTCCAACATCCAAACCGGCACCGGCGTGTCCATTCCTTTGACGCTAATTTCGCCCATGTCCTGGCCGCCGACGATTGCCTTGACCCCACGGTAGACCTCGTCGGAAACAAATGTCTGACCCGCCTTGGCTT
>JABHVE010000110.1 GCA_018658465.1 Alphaproteobacteria bacterium | reverse complement strand
CGTCCTTGGCCGCCGCCAACCAAGACTTCGAAGCCTTCTTCCCCGGCTTCGTTGCGTTTCAGGATTACCCCCACATCGTGGAACCGAACAATGGCCCGGTCTGTTTCCGACGCACTGACCGCAAATTTGAATTTTCGCGGTAAAAACGAAAATTCCGGGTGCAGGGTCGACCATTGGCGCAGGACTTCGGCATACACACGGGAGTCATCGATTTCATCAATGGCAGCACCGGCGAAGGGGTCGGCGGTGACGTTGCGGATGCAATTGCCGCTGGTCTGGATTGCATGCATTTCCACCTGGGCAAGATCGGCCAAAATTTTCGGTACATCCTCCAAGTCTGGCCAATTGAATTGGATATTCTGGCGCGTGGTGAAATGGCCATAGCCCTTGTCATATTTTCGCGACGCAGCTGCCAGCGCCCGCATTTGCTTGGATGACAGGGTGCCATAGGGAATGGCGATCCTGAGCATGTACGCATGTAATTGCGCGTACAGACCGTTCATAAGGCGCAGGGGGCGGAATTCGTCCTCGCTGAGTTCACCGGTCAATCGCCGGGCGACCTGTCCGCGGAATTGCTGAACACGTTCATCCACCAAGGTGCGATCAAATTCGTCGTACCGATACACCGGCTATTCCCCCGATCTTTCGGCCTGGTAGCCGAATTGCGGATGAATGGACGGGCCGTTGGCGCGCAGGTGTTCGCGATATTCAGTGGGGCTTATGGAACCAGCGGCGCCCACCACCTCGATCAAATAGGGCGCGATGATGACCCCATCGGCCACGTCCAAGTTTGCGGCCTTGGTCAGATTTTCCGCCGCCTCATCGGAAGTGGCGACTTGCCCGGTTTCAATCCATTTCGACCAATTGCCATCTGTATCCAAATAGACCACGTGTCCGTCGGCCAGCAGATTGGCGGTAAGAATTTTGGAAGTCATCGAAGCACGCCGCCCTATCCCACCGACGCCTGATCAACCGGTTGATCCAGGTGCGTGGTTTTAGCTGCACGGGCGACCTCGCCAATAATGATCAAAGATGGATTGCCGATGCCATGGGCGGAGATCACCGTCGCCAACTCATCCAGGCGCCCGCCGACCACGCGCTGGTTTGTGCGGGTGCCGTTTTCAATGATTGCCACCGGTGTTGCCGGATGCATTCCGTGCTTGATTAAGCGCTCGGCGATCGACCCCGCGGCACCAACCCCCATATAGACCGCCAGTGTATGACCAGATTTTGCCAAGGACCCCCAATCGTGATCGGCATCCCCATCGGTCGATGTGTGTCCGGTCAAAAAGGTTACGGCCGACGCCGATTTTCGGTGGGTCAAAGGAATCCCAGCAGCCGCCGCACAAGCCAAGGCAGCGGTAATTCCCGGAACGACATTTGTTTCGATCCCATTGTTGTGAAGATAATCGACCTCTTCACCGCCGCGACCAAATACGAACGGGTCGCCGCCTTTCAAGCGCACCACACGCTTGCCCGCTTTGGCCTGGGTCACCAGCACCCGATTGATTTGATCCTGGTCCATGGTGTGATTTCCCGGGGCCTTACCCACATCGATGCGCGTGGCATCCCGTCTGGCATAATCGAGAATTTCCGCTGAAACCAATCGGTCGAAGACCACAACGTCGGCCGCCTGAATCAATCGCAAGGCACGCAGAGTCAACAAGTCCGGGTCGCCTGGGCCCGCGCCAACCACGTGAACCGAGCCAACGGGGTCAGATTGTGCATCCTCAGCGTTCAGGGATCGCAGAAAATGACGCTGGGCGGCCCGTTCATCCCCGGCCAAAACTGCTTCGGCCACCGGGCCACCAAACAGAGCATCCCAAAACCGCAGCCGCGCAAGGCCGCGCGGAATTTTTGCCTTCACCGCCGCACGGAAATCGTTGGCCAGGTGAGCCAAGTCCCCCAATCGAGCGGGGAGAATGGAGTCAATTTGTCCGCGAATTTTCCGCGCCAATGCCGGGGCGGAACCGCCAGTTGAAATTCCCACCACCACCGGTCCGCGATCGACGATGGCGGGCATGATGAACTCTGAAAGATTTGGGCGGTCGGGGGCGTTGACCGGAACGTTGGCCCGGTTTGCGGCAGCCGCCACCGCCGCGTCCACGGGTTCAATCCCGGTTGCCGCAAAAACCAGGGCCTGGCCTTCGATATCCTGGGGGAGGAATTCACGCGCAACATGGAGCGCGGTTCCGGCGGCGATAAACCCCTT
>JABHVE010000017.1 GCA_018658465.1 Alphaproteobacteria bacterium | reverse complement strand
CCGGCTTCCAGGCGCAGGGAATCCCGCGCCCCCAGGCCGATGGGTTCTACTTCGTCTTCCCCCAGCAGCAGCCTTGCCAGATCGACCGACTGGTCGTTCGCCACCGAAATCTCGAAGCCGTCTTCGCCGGTGTAGCCTGCCCGGGAAACGCCGCAACTGATGCCGCCCACATCCATGGCCGCGAACCCCATGAAGCCCAAATCACCGCACCCTGGGGCGTGGCGGGTCAATACCTGCACCGCCATGGGGCCCTGCAAAGCCAGCAGGGCTCGGTCGTCCAGCATTTCGATGGTGCAGTCGCCGCCAATTTGCGCCTGCATGTGGGCCATGTCGGACTCTTTGCAGGCAGCATTCACCACCATGGCCAGATGGTCGTCGGCGCGACCCACGGTGAGGTCATCCAAAATGCCGCCCTGGGCGTTTGTAAAAAATGTGTAGCGGATGCGCCCAGTTTTCAGATCGCCGATGTTACCGGGCACCAAAGTTTCTAATGCCATGTCGGCACCGTCGCCGGAAATCCGCACTTGGCCCATGTGGGAGACATCGAAAAGCCCGGCTTTGGTGCGGGTGTGGGTGTGCTCGGTCATGATCCCGGTCGGGTATTGGACCGGCAGTTCATAGCCAGCGAACACCACCATTTTCCCGCCCAGTTCCTGGTGCAGGGCATGAAGCGGCGTGGTCTTGGCGTTTGAGTCCAAAAGTGGTCCCCCGACAAAGCTTGCGACCCGGAATCCCCCATAAAGCGGACTCCGCGCCCCCTCTGTCTTCGGACCTGAGAGAGTCACCAAGAAACCTTGGCTTACCCCTTCGGTGAGGCGGACCGCGTGTGCCCACCTGCTTTCCAGAGATTCATCCCCGTGCGGTCCTGATGCCTGAGAGTTTCCGGGGCGGTTGCTCCTTCGGCGTCGGCGATCGTCTGCCGCTCTCTCCCACACGGGTCTTGTGTATGGTCTGCCCAGTCCCCCGGCCAGATGGCGGCATACTACGCGGGGCGGTCCCCGCGGTCGAGTCGCGGTGGGGTCAAAACCGCCCTATCGGGCCTGATTGTATTGCAATTCTTCCGGGGTCAGCTGAAAGCCCACGATGATCTGGAAGCCCACCGGCATTTCGCCGTCGGCCAAGGGAATGGTCTCCACCAACTGCTCGACTTGGGCAGCGTGGCCTGACTCATCAAAGGTCAGGCGGCTAAAGAATATATCCTTGCCCAACACCCGTCCTTGGCCATCGGTCACCGCCACAAAGAACGGCAGCTCGATTACGCCTGCGTCGGTGGTGGCCCCGCGCAGGGCGTCGATTTGAAATGCCAGCTCCACTTCCACCCGCGCATCATTAGCCTGACACTCGGAATTCACCCGGGACAACGTGGCCTCGGCCGCCACTGCCGGGGGATCTGCGTTCGGCACTAAAATGGTCACAATGTCGGTGTCGGCAAGGATCGCCACACTGGGGCAGGCACGGGCCTGTTGCTCCACCAGGGCTTGGCAACCCGCCAAAGCCAGCCCCGCCGCCACAAATAATCCCCAAGACCGCCAGGTTGATCGGTGTTGGATGGGTGATTTTGGAAGTTTTTGCATGGGCAGGTAGGGTTCACCGCCGCGCTATCTGGGCTGGCCCAGAATGCCGGGTTCGACTAAATTGTGCGGTCTTATCCGCCGCGCGGACTTTACTTGAAGGCGCGCTAAACCGCCATGGTGAAACCTAAAATCCTCATTCTTCTGGCCAGCCCTCGGGGGTTTTGCGCGGGGGTCGACCGGGCAATTCAGATCGTCGAGCGGGCCTTGGAAAAATACGGGGCACCGGTCTACGTGCGCCATGAAATTGTCCACAATCGAACCGTGGTTCAGGATTTGGAATCCAAGGGTGGCATTTTCGTCGACGATCTGGACCAGGTGCCCCAAGACGCGCCGGTGGTGTTTTCGGCCCACGGGGTCGCCAAATCAGTCCCTGCCGAAGCAACCCGCCGGGGCCTGATCCAGGTGGATGCCACGTGCCCGTTGGTCACCAAGGTCCACCGGGAAGCCGATCAACATCACAAGGCTGGCCGCCCGGTGGTTCTGATCGGCCACAGTGGCCACCCCGAGGTCGAGGGGACTTTGGGGCAACTGCCCGCAGGCGCCATGCATTTGGTGGAGACCCCAGCGGATGCAGCGGACCTGGATTTGCCCGCCGATGCCGAGGTGGCGTTCGTCACCCAGACCACCTTGGCAGTGGACGACACGGCGGAGATCGTCGCGGCCCTGGGTCGCCGCCTGCCCAGTCTGGTGGCGCCGCGCAAAGAAGACATTTGCTATGCCACCACCAACCGCCAAAACGCCGTGAAGGCCATTGCTGAGCGCTGCGACGCCATGATCGTCATTGGCGCGCCGAATTCGTCCAATTCCGTGCGCCTGACCGAGGTCGCCCGTCAATCGGGATGCGCCAAAGCAATCTTGGTCCAAGGCCCCGAAGACATGGACTGGGAGATGATCCAGGGTGCCACAACGGTTGGCATCACCGCCGGTGCCTCGGCACCAGAAAAACTGGTGGACCAAATATTGGATGCCCTTCGCGAACGGTTTGAAGTGACGGTGGAAGAAGTGGCGGTGACGTCAGAAGACGTGCGATTCAAACTGCCCACCACCTTGGACGCCTGATGGCCGTCTACACCGAAGTCAGCGACAGCCAGTTGGCAGCGTTCATGGATCAATATGATCTGGGCGACCCTTTGGGCCTGATGCCCATTGCCGAGGGGGTTGAGAATTCCAATTACCGCCTGGCGACCTCCACTGGCACATATATTTTGACGATTTACGAAAAGCGCGTGGACCGCGAAGATTTGCCGTTCTTTTTGGGGCTGATGGAGCATTTAAGCGCCGGTGGCATCCCCTGCCCGTTGCCGATTCAGGGTCGCGACGGCGAGGCATTGCGGGAATTGAGCGGCAAGGCGGCGGCAATCATCACGTTTCTGGACGGTGCCTGGCCCCGCAAGATCAAGCCCGTCCATTGCCGCGGACTGGGGGCCGCCATGGCGCAGATGCATTTGGCCGGTGCGGATTTTGCCTTGTCCCGACCCAACAGCCTGTCCATGACCGGCTGGCGGGAAGTGTTCCAAACGGTCCAATCCCGTGCCGACGAAGTGGCCCCGGGGCTTGCCGCCGAAATCGCCAGGGAATTGGATTTCATCGAGGCCAATTGGCCCAAGGACCTGCCCGCAGGGGTCATCCACGCCGACCTGTTCCCCGACAACGTCTTTTTTAAAGGCGATGGGCTTTCGGGCATCATCGATTTCTATTTCGCCTGCAACGATTTCTTTGCCTATGACCTAGCCATCTGCCTGAACGCTTGGTGCTTCGAGCCAGACCGATCTTTTAACGTCACCAAAGCCAAGTTGATGCTGTCGTCCTATCGCAAAGTGCGGCCATTTTCAGAAACCGAAGTGGCAAATCTGCCGTTGTTGGCCCGGGGGGCCGCGCTGCGATTTTTGCTGACCCGCTTGCACGATTGGCTCCACCAAGTGGACGGTGCCCTGGTGAAGCCGAAAGACCCTGCGGAATATTTGCAAAAGCTGCGGTTCCACCGGGACGTCACCGGCCCCGCAGATTACGGATTGGATTGAGTAAATGCGTTCGGACACGACCGACACAATGGACGTCTACACCGACGGTTCATGCCTTGGAAATCCGGGCCCCGGTGGCTGGGGCGTGATTTTGCGCGATGGCCAAGATTTGTTCGACAGAGACCGGGAACTTTCCGGCGGCGAGCCAGACACCACCAACAACCGCATGGAGATGACCGCCGCCATTGTGGCGCTAGAGACCATCGACGGGCCGCGCTCCATTCGTCTGCACACAGATTCCAAATACGTCATGGATGGCATCCAACAATGGATGCCAAATTGGAAGCGCAACGGCTGGCGCACGGCGAACCGCAAACCTGTGAAAAATTTGGATTTGTGGCAACGGCTGGATGCCGCCGTGAACGGCCATGTGGTGAAATGGTTTTGGGTCAAAGGCCATTCGGGCCACCCAGAAAACGAGCGCGCCGATGCTCTGGCGATTGCAGCGGCTGAGTCAA
Source organism: Alphaproteobacteria bacterium (assembly GCA_018658465.1). GTDB lineage: Bacteria > Pseudomonadota > Alphaproteobacteria > UBA2966 > CAIVPW01 > JABHVE01. The sequence goes on along the minus strand of JABHVE010000017.1, from coordinate 1,801 downwards.
TTCAGCGTCAGGGATTTTAAAGCTGATCCAACATCGATTCGGCGGACGAAACCCCGCAGCCTTTGCCCGGTTCAACATTCAGATGGGTCACGACCCCATTGTCCACCACCATGGAATACCGCTGGTTTCGAACGCCTAAGCCAGCGTCCATCAAATCTAGTTCCAGGCCCAAAGCCTTGGCAAACTTGCCGCTGCCGTCCGCCAACATCAGCACACGGTCACCGACCCCTTGGTCCTGACCCCAGGCATCCATCACAAACGCATCGTTCACCGAAACGCAGGCAATGGTATCCACGCCCTTGGCGGCTAAGGCATCAGCCTGGGCGACAAATCCGGGAAGGTGGATTTTCGAGCAAGTCGGCGTAAAGGCCCCCGGTACCCCCAACAACACAACCTTTTTACCATCGAAGATTTCTCCGGTGGCAATTGCGCCGGGGCCCGCGGCAGTCATTTGCCCCAAGGATTCGTCTGGTATTTTGTCGCCGATTTGGACCATTGGATCCTCCACAATTGCTGCTTTGATCAATTACCTAGCACGCACCTGGGCCGGGTCAAACATTGCCCGGGGGCGGCCGGTGGGCCTACGATAGATGGATGAAATCGCCCCATCGGTTATTGCTTGTTTTCGCCCTGCCATTTCTGTTGGCCCTGGCCGCCTGCGGGCCCAGCGAAGAATGGACGGAAAACCAAAATATCGGTAACACCGCCTATCAGACTGGAGATTTTGCGGCTGCCGAGGCTAGTTTCCAGGCGGCTTTGGCCATTGCCCAAGAGGGTTGGGTAACATACCCATTTGTGGCCATTAGTTTGGATTCCTTGGCCTTGGTGCGGACCCAATTGGCCCAATACCCCGAGGCCGAACTATACATTCGCCAAGCCCTGTCCATGACCGAAGACGCCGTGGGGCAATCGACGTCTGAATATGCCACCCGCCTGAGCAACCTTGGCAACGCCCTGCATCGCCAGGGGAGATCAAACGAGGCCGCCCAGGCCCTTACACGTGCCCTTGCAATCCAATCCGAGGTTCTAGGGGAAGATCACACCGATGCGGCGATAACCCTGAACAATTTAGGCGAGGCCCAGCGGGGGATGGGTCAGCTTAGGGACGCCGAACAGAGCCTGAACCATGCCGTTGCAATCGCCAAAAGCAAGTTGGGCGAAGCCCACCCCAATCACGGCATTTTTCTAAATAATTTGGCTGGGGTGCTGAACGATCAGGGGCGCTTCGCTGAATCGGAGCGCATGTTTGAACGCGCTTTGCAAATTCTGCAAGCCGGCCTGAACCGCGGCCACCCCACCATTGCCCGGGCCATGGAAGAACTTGCCGAAAGCTATGGGACCAACGGAAAATTCGATTTGGCGGAGACGATGTTCGCCCAGGCGTTGGATAGCACCGAGCAATTTTATGGACCCCACCATCCGCGGATCGCGGAGATCCTCACCAAATATGCGGTGATGCTGCGGGCCGCTGATCGGAGTCCGGAAGCCATGTCCATGGAAGCCCGCGCCCTGGTCATCACCGGGGGGACGCCCTAGCGCCAATCTTAGTCGGCGAATTCGGCCGGTAACGTTTGTTCAACGGCGCGATCCCCGTCGATGATGGTAATCGTCACCATGTTCCCCGCCAGTGGCCCGGCGGCGGCGGGCATTTGTTTGAACGCTGCCCGCAATATTGCCCGTCTGCCCCCCGCGATCAGGCGCACAGTGGGGGCCTGAAACACGAACCCCGGCGGGGCTTCGACAATCACATCGGGGGATTGAAAGGGCTCGGTGGCCCGGCCAAGAATTTCAATCGACGGGG
>JABHVE010000008.1 GCA_018658465.1 Alphaproteobacteria bacterium | reverse complement strand
TTGTGGCGGGCAGGCGTCGATTTCGATCACGGCACCGGCCACGGGGTCGGCAGCTATTTGGGGGTCCACGAAGGGCCGCAGAACATTTCCAAACGATCCTCCGCACCGTTCAAGCCCGGCATGATCGTGTCGAACGAGCCGGGCTTTTACCAACCCGGCGATTGGGGCATCCGCATCGAAAATTTGGTGGCTGTGGTGTCGGTCGAAACCCCTAAGGGCGGCAACAAAGATCTGCTGGGGTTTGAAACTCTCACCCTCGCCCCCATCGACCGCTCTTTGATCGACTCCTCAATGCTCACGGCGGAAGAACTTCGCTGGCTCAACGATTACCACGCCCGCGTGGCTGAGACCCTCGGCCCCCTTGTGGACAGCGAAACCACCGACTGGCTCGCCGAGGCAACTGCGGGCTTGGGCTAGCTGTGGGTTATTTGTCGAGGTCAAGAATCGACAAAACATCCTCAACCGCTGCTGCAGAAAGCCTAACCATTTGGGACGCGTGTTCTTTTGCGGCCAGGGCAAGGTCTTGCGCGTTTCTTTTCCTAAAACTTGTACGCATGTCCTCGTACTGGTCGGCTACAGCAATAAACTGTTGGGCGTTTTCGCAGGCATCTCCGAGAAGATATAGGCGCTCGGACCATAATCTAAGCGCCTGCGGCATCGCAAATTGCATGGTATGCGGAACGGTAGTGCTTGCGCCCGTAGTCTCAAAGGACTTTAGGTGATCGCGAAATGGAATTGACGCAGCCTTGACCTGCATAAGCGCTTGGATGATTGCCAAAGCCACGCTGCGGGATCGTAACCGCGCATCCGCGTCCTGACGATCATGTTCGCGGCGTTGTCGCCTACCTGCAAGCCAATGAGCCAAGAGCGTAGCAACAAAAAATCCAACGAAGGCTGCGGCGGCTTGAACAAAATATGCCCACAAGGGTGGCCAAGGCTCGATCGGCGGAGACGAAAGCAGACCCCAAAGGTCATACAAAAGCCCGCCACCAAAAGCGACGGTCAGCGCTGCAAAGACACCGGAAAAAACCGCTGCGCCTGTGTGAAGGTATGGGTTCATGGAAAAAGCCTAACCCCGCACGCTCGGGTTGTCACGGAATGCTCCCCCTCCCCACCCAGGGAGGGGAAACAGGACGCGTGGCCTAGTTGCCGAATCCCATGGTTTCGGAGCTATCGAAAATATATTGGCGACTGACCCCAATGAAGAAGACTCGAGAGAAGGGCCCGTCGCCACCCGCAACGCCTTCCAATACTCGGTCGCAAATTGGGTCGAAGCGTTTTTTCTTGCGATCTACCGACGGGCAGAACCAATCATCAAAAATAATACCAAGCCAAGCCCCCCTGTAGTTCTCGTTCGTGTTTGCCTTCCATAATTTTAGGTTCAGCGCATCCTCAAGAAGTGAGAAGGTCGTGCGATCATGATTGTCCGAACTGACCATCCTTGACTCATTCGCGCCAAATTTTCGATTTTTCTTGGTTCCGGAGGATTGAATTTTCTGAAACCCGGGCGCATCGCCACGTTTCTTCATAAGCTCCATTTGGAGTGCATCATTCCGTCCGTCGATCGCCACTGTTAATTCGACCTTTTTCTCTTTCAGCTCGTCCCCAAATCGAATTAATCCGTCAAAACGGAATTTTTCTCCCGTGAATGAAAGGCGAGTTTGTTTGTCACCAATGTGTTCGGCGATCACCACTAATGGGCAAATTTCGTGAAAGAAGACGTTGTGAAATCGATCCTCTGTGTCGATGGGGCAATCTTCGATAATATTACTCACAAGGGCTCTTGCTTCTGAAACTTCGAACTCCTTACCGGATTCGAGCAGCTTACTCCTCTGATCAGCGCAGTCAGTCATTCGCAAACACCGAACACTAGGGGTTCCGCTTTCATTTCTCGGCCACGGCCTATCCCCCGATCAAATCGAGCCAGCCTTGTTCGTCCAGGGTTTCGATCCCCAGCTCAGTCGCCTTTTTGCCTTTTGATCCTGAACCGGGCCCCAGGATCACCAGATCGGTTTTTTTTGACACTGATCCCGCCACCTTGGCCCCCAACGATTGCGCCCGGGCCTTGGCTTCGTCCCGGGTCATGGTCTCCAATGACCCGGTGAACACAACGGTCTTACCGGCAATGGGGGAATCCGTGTCGGGCTGGACAAAATCCTGGACGGTAAGCGCGGCGTCCAAGTCGTCGACGACTTTTTCGTTATGGCCCTCAGCGAAGAAATCCACCAATGCCTGGGCGACGATGGGTCCGATGCCGTCAATGGCCTCCAAGTGCGCCCATGCCTCGCCGTCAGGGTCCGTCGCGGCGGTCATGGCCTCACGGAACCCCGCCAATGACCCATAGTTTTGCGCCAACAGCCGCCCGGTGGTTTGGCCCACGTGGCGGATGCCCAGGGCATATAGAAACCGCTCCAATGATATGTCCCGCCGCGCCGCGATACCGGCGAACAGATTGGCCACGGACTTTGCCCGCTTGCCCGGTTCCGCCCCGCGATCTTGCAAGGGTGGGTCGATGCCGCCTTGATCGGCGGGCAAGCTGTTGCACCGTTCCAAATCAAAAATATCGGCGGGTTCCTTGATCAAGCCTTCTTCCCAAAACTGAAAAATCTGCTTTTCGCCCAGGCCGGGAATATCGAAGGCGTCGCGGGATACGAAATGCCTGAGCCGTTCTTTCCGTTGGGCCGGGCAGATCAGCCCGCCGGTGCAGCGACGCACTGCCTCCCCTTCCTCGCGCACCGCCGCCGAGCCGCATTCTGGGCAGACCTGGGGGTATTTGAATTTTGGAGGGCGACCCTTGCGCTTTTCCGTCACCGCTTCCACGACTTGGGGGATGACATCCCCGGCGCGCTGGATGATGACCGTGTCGCCCTCGCGGATGTCTTTTTCGCGGATGTTGTCCTCGTTGTGCAACGTGGCGTTTGACACCATGACGCCGCCCACGAACACCGGTTCCAAGCGCGCCACCGGAGTGATGGCGCCCGTGCGGCCGACTTGGACCTCGATTTTGAGAATTTTTGTTTCGGCCTGCTCGGCCGGGAATTTGTGGGCCAAGGCCCAGCGGGGATGGTGGCTCACATGGCCCAATCGTTCCTGCCAATCCAGGCGATCAACCTTGTAGACAATGCCGTCGATGTCGTACTCCAGGTCACCGCGCTTGGCCCCAATATCGGCATAATATTTCAGAACCTCATCGAGGCTTTCGCACCGCTTGGTCAGTGGATTGGTGGGGAATTTCCATTTTGAAATTTGTTTTAAGAAATCCCACTGGGTGTCCCATGTGCGGTCGCTGACTTCCCCCCAGGAATAGGCGAAAAATCCCAAATTTCGTGTCCCCGTGATCGACGCATCCAATTGACGCAGGCTGCCCGCCGCCGCGTTGCGGCGATTGATGTAGGCCGGTTTTCCCGCTGCTTCTTGGGCAATATTCAGGGCCTCGAAAGCCGGGCGATCCATGTACACCTCCCCCCGTACCTCCAATACATCCGGCGCGCCGGAAATGGTTTTGGGCAGGCCAAACAAGGTCGCCAAGTTAGCAGTGATGTCTTCGCCGGTGGTGCCGTCGCCCCGTGTGGCACCTTGGACGAATTTGCCAGCCTCGTATCGCAACGACGCCGAAAGCCCATCGATTTTGGGCTCGGCCACCAAGGCAACGGCCTCGTCTTCGGCCAACCCCAAGAACCGTCGGACCCGGGCGATAAATTCTGAGACCTCATCGTCGCCAAAGGCATTATCCAAGCTCAACATGGCCTGGGCGTGGCGAACCTTGGTGAACGCCGTCGACGGTGCGGCACCCACATTTTTCGAAGGGCTGTCGTCGCGGATCAGGTCGGGAAACCGCGCCTCGATGTCGCCGTTGCGGCGACGCAAAGCGTCATAGGCTTGGTCGGAAATTTCCGGCGCGTCGTCACCGTGATACAGGCCGTCGTGGGCCGAGATTTCTTGTGCCAGGCGCTTAAGCTCTTGTTCTGCCTGGGTTTTTTTTAAGCTCTCGACAGCGATGCCGCGCAGGTCGCTCACCCTGCTGGCTCCGGTTGGGCCCCCGCCATCAGCCGGTCCGCCGCCGCTCGCGCTTCGTCCGTGACCGTGGCCCCGGCCAACATCCGCGCCAGCTCTTCGCGCCGCCCGGCTTCATCCAATTCGGTCACGCTGGCCACCGTCGCTTTGCCCTGGGCGCGCTTTTCGATCCGCCAATGGGCACTGGCCCTGGCCGCCACCTGGGGCGAGTGAGTCACTACCAAAACCTGGGCTGCACCCTGCGCCAACTGTGCCAAACGTTCCCCCACCGCGTCGGCCGTGGCGCCGCCCACACCGCTGTCGACTTCATCAAAAATCAGCGTCGTGGCGCCTTGGTCCTTCGACAGAACGACTTTTAGGGCGAGCAAAAATCGGCTGAGCTCACCCCCCGATGCGATGCGCGACAACGGCCCCGGCGGGTGGCCTGGATTGGTCCGCACTTGGAACCAGATTTTGTCGGCCCCGGCCCGGCCCCAGGCATTTTCGTCCAGGCGCTCGGTCACCGTTTCGAACGCCGCCTTGGCAAGCTTCAAAGGTTTGAGTTCCTTAGCCACCGCCTTGTCCAATGATTTGGCGGCCTTGGCGCGTTTGGCAGAAAGATCGGCGGCCTGGTCGCGATACAATTTTTCGGCCTGGGTCACGGCGGCGGTCAGACGGCCCAGGCTTTCCTCACCTTGTTCGAGTGCTGTGATTTGCCCGGCGATGTCATCGCGCACCTGAGGCAAATTCCCCACCACCGTTTTGTGTTTGCGGGCAGCCGCACGCAGGGCGAATAGACGTTCTTCCACCTGCTCCAATCGGCCAGGGTCCGGGGCTAAGTCACGGGTGGCAGCTTCCAAAACCGCTTCTGCCTCAGCCGCCTCCGATGCCGCGCGGCCCAACACATCGAGCACGCCGTCCAGTCTTCCTGCGGCCTTGTCCGCCACCTGGGCCAGGGATCGTTCGGCGCTTGCCAGACCCGCGCTCATACCGTCGCCGCCACCAACCAATT
>JABHVE010000009.1 GCA_018658465.1 Alphaproteobacteria bacterium | reverse complement strand
TCATGAGTTATCTTGATACCCCACAGACCCAAAAGGCGAACCGCAAATTCGTGCGCGCCGCCATGAGCATTCCTCTGTTAGAACGAGAGCACGAACAGAATTTGGCGCGGCGATGGCGGATTTATCTGATCGGGAACAGACGATCATCCGCGAACGGCGGTTAAGCGAGACCGGCAAGACCCTGGAAACTTTGGGGGGCGAACTGGGAATCAGTAAAGAACGGGTGCGTCAAATTGAGCAAGAAGCCATGGGCAAATTGCGCGTATCAATTTCTCAGTTGGCCGGACCCGATGCCATCGCCCACCGTGGGAAGGCTTGAGGCAAGCAATCCAAGGGCCTATTGGGCGAGGATCTTGATTCTTTGGCCCGGCTGCAAGCGGGCTCTCGGGGCTAAACCGTTCAGGGCCATCAACCAATCCACCGGCTGATCCACCAACCGCATGCGGGCGGCCAGAGCCTCCATGGTCGTGTCGGCGGTGACTGTGACCACTTCTAACCGCACGGGATTCCAGGTCTGAGCCTCGCGATCCGTCAACATGCGCAGGGATGCCGGTGACGCCGCGATGCGTTCCACCATCGATTCAGAAAACGAGTCCGGGACGGTAAATTGAAACCGGAAAATCGTCCGCTGGGTAAAGCGGACCGCAACAAAATAAATGTGTGACGGGACCGCCGCGGGAATTTCCATGATCCCCACGGCCGCCTCCATTCCGCCGATTTCGGTTGCCTCGATGGTGTCAAAGCGCAATCCCCGGCCCGCGCCATATCTCATGTATTGAGCCATATCGCTTCCGGATCGCCACCACCTGTGTTGCAGATCGAATCGCAGGCTGGCGCCTTCTGGGCCCAATGCCAAGACCGCCCGGCCGGTTTTCTTGAAGCTGAAGCCGGGGGGCAATTCAAACGTGAACTTCGACGTCGCGTCCACATACGTTGTACCCAACGCCAACCCTTCGGATGGGCGGGGGCCGTAAATGATGTTGTCGATCGCTGCCAGGAAGGTAGCCCGCCGGACCATACCAGTCCCCGGCACAGCGAGTGGGGCGGCATCATACCCCAGGGTTTGACCCTCGGCGCCCCACGGCTGAATCGAAATTTCCGCCTCGGCGGCCGCTTCGCTGGCGGCGGCAATGCGGATGGCAATTGTTGGGTGGGACTCTGGGTCGTTTGACCGCCCTTCGATTAGGCCAACCTGATTAGAAAGTTGGGAAAATTCACCAATGGTTTGCAGAAACCGCGCCTGGGCCATGGGATCGTACCCGGCGGCGGCGATGATCTTTACCCCAAGGATATCGGCTTCGATTTCTTGTTCCCGGGCCAAAATCTGAAATGCTGCCGCGTCCGGAAAGGTCTTCGCCTGCCGTTGGGCGTTTTCCATTTCAGCGCGTCGAACCGAATGGCGTTCAATGACATGGGCCATTTCGTGGGCCAAAACGGCGGCAATTTCGGCTTCGGAATTTGCCAGGCCAAGCATGGTCCTGGACACATAGATGTATCCCCCGGCCACAGCAAAGGCGACGGCATTGGGGTTGTCCAAAAGTGTGAAACGAAATTTCCAGCGGTCGTCGTTTGCCGCCACTGACAAGCGTTCACCGATTTCGTTCAAATAGATATTTAGGGCTCGGTCACCGTACAAGCCGCCGTATCGGGCCACCACTGAGGGATGCTCAAACGCCGCTCGGCGGACCTCGGCTTCAGGGGTAAGGATATCTGCGGCCGCTGCGGGGTTTGCAGCAACGAAGGCTGCGACAAGCAGCCCACTCAGAAGATCAGACCGAAGAAACCTCATAAGCCAAGAGATTCTAACTGTTCTGGGTGGGTCAGGTCTATCACAGGACCGTTAAAATTTCGCAACCATCCGCGCACCCGAATGCGCTGTCCAGCCAGTGAAAGCAAGTCTATGCCTGCGTTTTCGAACAAATCGGTGTCTGATGGCGCTACCGAAATTGTGAAATCAGTGCGCCAATCTTCACCAAAATTCAGATAAATCCGCCCGCCCACCTGTTCTGCGGCCAAAACCCGGCCTTCGATAACCTCAAATCGATCAAGAAAATCGCCGGTTTGCTCGGCCTGGCGGATCTCAAAAAACGCCAGAGCCCAAATCCCGCGCTTGGCGGCGCGGGCCTGGACTTCGAGCGCCAGCAAATCCCCAACCAACGCCCGATTGTCTTGGAAGCTGTATACCCGGGCCAGACCTTGGCGCACCATTTCTCCCTGGACCCAAATTTCGCCAGCCGCGCCATCCACAAAAAGGTGGGCCAATGCCCGGCCATAGCGATCAATTTGCAAGCCACCGAATGACAGGCGCACACGCTTGCCCAAGATCATGGCCTCTAACACCGCCTTGGCTTCTGGCCCCAAGGGCTGTTGATCAAACCCCGCCCGGCCCAACGCCAATTTGGGGGCCTGAATTCCCACCAGGCGTACCTCCAGGCCTTGTTCAAGAATGACGGTATCGCCATCGATCACCTGGGCCACAACGCCCCACCCGGCATCGACCAAGTCTTGGGCTTCGGCGGGCGCAGCCATCATCATCGCTCCGGCCAGGAGCCAAATGAAACGGCGCGCGATGCCAGGGAACCTGTCAAAATGGCGCCACAATTTGGGCCGAAACTTCAAAAAAATCGCGTGGGGGACTGAAATGCAGATACCAAGCCTCAATTGGGTGCGACGCGTCATTGCGGCAACCATCGTAGCTGCGGCGGTTACCGTCGGCACCGCTTTCCCGACGGCAGCGGAATTCTACACGACTAGGGTGCTTTTGGACCTGGAACCTGATGATCAGCGCGTCTATGTGCTGGGCATGATCGACATGTACGAGTTCGCCCGCGAAGATTTTGCGGCGGACCCCGACGACTGGCTGATTCCCTGCATGAACGGCACGACTGGGACCGAAGTCACAGCGTTCTTTATTGATTGGCTGCTGATCGACCCGGCGTCATGGCGTTTTCACCCGGCGAAATTGTTTATCGAGGCTATGGAGGAATTCTGTAACTAGGCCTGCCCGCCACATGCGCGCCCGTAGCTCAGAGGATAGAGCACCTGATTCCTAATCAGGGGGTCGTGGGTTCGAATCCCGCCGGGCGCGCCAACCCTGTACGAAGGTGGGCACCTTTTGATTCTCCGGCTCGATCAGGCGCTGGATATCTGGCAGGGATACGACCGCAAGGGAACCGACCCGCTAATGGGATCGCAGACATCATTGCCAATCAGCGCGTTGTAGTTGCTGCTGGCCGGGCCAATCGTCCCGGTCGCTTCCAGGCCCAGTTCCGCACAACCTTGCCACCACCCGTGTTCGGCGCAAACAATGCCGCGCTCGAGCTTTTCAACAAATCTTGCGCGGGCGCGCGAAGTGCCGTCGGGCGTTTCAATCCATACCCAGCCATGGTCTGCAATGCCGCGCTGCGCCGCTGTATGGGGGTGGATTTCGACAACAGGGTCGGGATGTTGCGCGCGCAGGCGGCTGATGCCGCGATGCTGGCTTTGGCAAAACAGCACTGGCTTGAACGATGTCAGGGTAAGCGGGAATTTTTCCGCCAAGACAGAACCGCCCGGGGTGTCTGGCAAGGGCGATACAAATTCAGGGAGAGGGTGTTGGCCATGGTCCAAGAACACCTCGGAATAAATTTCGACCCGCTTGCTAGGGGTCTTGAACCCCGGTGCAGGTTTGCCATCCTCAGCCCCCGCATATTTGCGACGGCGCGGCGCTGCATCAACAGCGATACCCCGCGGATTATCCCGCAAATCTTCAAGCGATATGCCGGAGGGCTCAAGGATATGTCTGAACCCATCGTCCATATCGCCGCCGAAAAATTCCGCATCCAGCCCCAGCCTTTTTGCCAGCTCAAAGACAATCCAACTATCGGACCGGGCTTCGCCCTGGGGCTCGACCACCGCTTGGCGTAATTGCACAAGCGACTGACCGTTTTGTGAATCCTCAAATCCCATGCGCAGGGCCTCATGCTCCCAGGGCGTGGTAACCGGAAGAATAACATCGGCAAACGCAGCGCTGGGCGACATGAACAGATCCGCGTGAACGTGAAATTCAAGGGCTTTGAGCGCCTTGATCCCCATTGCCGGATTGGGGTGGGAAAATAAAAGGTTTGTGCCGAAGGCAATCAGCGCTTTGACGGCATAGGGGTCTTTGTCCAACACCGCACGGTAGAAATCGTGGGATGTCACCCTAAGGTCACGAGGTGGACCAATGGGCCTGTCACCAAGCCCCAGCGCTTTTTCGCGCTGGCTGTCGCTGACCAAATCTGCGCCAGAGACGTTGTTGGCAGGCACCGTTTGCAGATCAAGGTTCCCGCCAGGCGCATCGTAGCTGCCGGTTAGCGCATAAAGCAGGCTTATGGCGCGGTCTGTCTGCGTGGCATTTGTTTGCTGGGCAACCCCAGACCAAGCGTAATAACAAACTGGCCTGCTTTGCCAAATCAACTTGGCGGTGTCGCGGATCTGTTGTGCCTCGACACCCGTGATACGCTCGGTTTCTTCTGGCGTCATCTGTTCGCACAAAGCGGCATAGCGGCCAAAGGCAGGCTGGCATTCCACTTCGCCTTGCTTGGTCATGATTTTAAATGTGCCGGCGAGTGCGGCACGATTTGAAACGGCGAAGTAGTCGTCTTGGCGCGGATCGCAAATCACCGGGGCGGATGTCGCCTCGTCCCAGGCGACAAATGATTGTGGTCGGCCTTCAGCACCAATGTCATCTGCGCGTAGCATCCGACCGGTGTCAATGCGCACGAGGAAGCTGCCATTGGTCCAGTTTGCGACAAACTTTTTGTCGAACCAGCCGTTCTCAATCATCTGGCCGGCGATGCCGAGCGCCAAAGCACCATCTGTACCTGGGCGAACCCGCAGCCATTGATCCGCCTTGTTCGCCAGCCCCGCGCAGCGGGGGTCAACAACGACGAGTTTTGCACCGCGCGATTTAGCCTGTGCCGCACCGGCGGCGTGTACCAGCCAGCTTGTGCTGGGATTGTGACCCCACAGAATGATGCACCAGGCGTTGTCAAAGTCCGGTCCGCCGACGGGGGCACCAAAGGTATATGAAGTTGCGAAATCCTTGTGCCAGTTACAAATCTCCGTTCCGCTTACCGTATTGCAACTGCCAAAGGCCCTGATCAGCCGTTCAACCCATGAAATATGATCGGACATTGCCGTGCCGCTGGCGGTTGCCAGTGCAAAGGCAACCGATTCCGCGCCGGAGTCTTGCGCAATGCGGCCCATGGATTGTGCCGTAAGATCAAGTGCCTCGTCCCATGAAATACGCTGCCATCCGGGGTCATCTGCACCCTTTGGATTGGTGCGCTTCATCGGGTGGGAGATACGATCCTTGCTGTGGACGATATCCGGCGCCGCACGGCCCTTGGCGCATAACTGTGCGCCGGTCGGGTGATCCGGGTCCGGGTCCACCGCGATCAGCCTGCCGTTTTCTACTGTCGAGATACACCCACATTTCGATTTGCACAGTGCGCAAAAACCGGGAATGCGTTGTTGGTTCTCTGTCATGACTTTTCCCAGGAGTGCCGCGCTATCAAGAGGCTTGGCCCAAATGCCCGGCGAGACCATGAAAACTTGGCTTATGAGTCACCCGATGGTCGTCGTTTCAACACCTATCGTGTCAAGTGGACAGTGGCGGGGCAACAGGGGGAATCCCCTAGCCGTTACACCCGCAGCCCCATTCACTGAAATGTTAGTCCAGTGTCCAGCGATAGCAAGCGCGGGCTGCCAAGGGTTGGCAGGTGAAAATTTTGCGAAGCGATTACCGGGATTAGCGCGATCTGCACATAACCCACGAGGACATCGGGAAGACTCTTATCCCAGCATGCCCTCGACCGGGCGCGCCAATTGGGGTGGAATTAATCCCAACGCCCCAGCAGTGTTTGCTTGAGCGTTGGGATTTTTTGATTTAGGCCGCGCGTTTGGCCGATTTGTTGCGGGGGCGACGGCGACGCTTGCCATTGCCATTGCCCGGACCTGGGCGACGGCCGGCCGGCTTGGCACCTTGCTTTTTAGCCGGCACAAAATCCACGGGCGGTTGACCGACCACATCCAATGACCGTTCGATTAGCCGTTCGATCTGCCGCAAATGAGTCTGCTCCGTACCATCGCAAAACGAAATCGCGATGCCGTTTGCTCCCGCCCGGGCGGTACGACCGATGCGGTGCACATAGCTTTCCGGCACGTTGGGCAGTTCGTAATTAATCACGTGGGTGACATCATCGACATCGATGCCGCGGGACGCCAAATCGGTGGCGACCATAACCCGGCACCGGCCCCGGCGGAAATTATCTAACGCCCGTTGGCGGGCACCCTGGGACTTGTTGCCATGAATGGCTTCGCCACTGATCCCGGCGCGGTCCAAAAATTTCACCACCTTGTCGGCACCATGTTTGGTGCGGGTGAAAACGATGACCCGTTCAAATTCGGGGGCGGACAAAAGCTCGATCAACCGGGCCTTTTTGGCACCGGTTTCCAAATGTTGGACGCGCTGGTCGATACGATCGACGGCGACGGTCTTCGCGGCAATTTCCACTCGTTCTGGTTCGAACAAAATGTCCTTGGCCAATTTAGCCACTTCCCGGGGCATGGTGGCCGAGAACAACAGCGTCTGCCGTTGCTGAGACAGCTTGGCGATAATTTTTTGCACATCGCGGATGAAGCCCATGTCGAGCATGCGGTCCGCTTCGTCCAAGGTCAGATATTCGGTTTTGGACAGATCCACGTGGCCTTGATTGATCAGGTCCAACAACCTGCCCGGCGTTGCCACCAAGATATCGATGCCACGGCGAATGGCATTGACCTGGGGGCGTTGGCCGACGCCGCCCATGACCACAGCCTGGGTCACCCGCATGTGGCGGCCATAGGTTTTGATGCTGTCGGAAATCTGTACCGCCAATTCCCGTGTGGGTGCCAAAATCAGCGCGTTCACTTGGGAGCGGCCGGGCCTGCGGCCCAGTTCTTCCAAGTGATTCAGCAGCGGCAGCACAAAGGCGGCGGTCTTGCCGGTGCCCGTTTGGGCGACCCCCAACAGATCCTTGCCGTCCAACAACAGCGGGATGGCTTTGGCCTGAATGGGGGTTGGGGTTTTGTACTTGGCGTCTTCCAGAGCCCGGAGGATCCGAGGAGACAAACCGAGGTCGGCAAATGTGTTCATTGTGTTAGGGGTGTTCTTAGAAATAACAGTCGCGTTCAAAATACGTGTTCCTTGCTGCTTGGGCGGACGCGCACACGCGCGCCACAGGCCCGAGCCAGTTGTCATCGTCCACTCGCGCTTGGGACCGACGAAATTATGAATGAATGAGAACTCGGGACAATTGCGCCTGAAAATCAGGGGCGAATCGCGCGATCACGAGAATTCGTATGGTTCAAATGGCCCTTGCACCATCCAAAGTCAAGGGAAACCGCAAATCATCCCAGTCCTTGAAAATCTGCATCGCCCAATCCATTTGGCCAAATAGGCCCATCGGAGCGGCCCCAAGACACCAGACTTTCAATTGCTAATGATTAGGGTCAGGGTCTTGAGAGCAATGGCTCGTTTGCCTACATCACAGGTTTTACCCCGGCCCCGATGACCCATACGCCACTTTATCCAGACCCAGATACAGAAGACCCGGATTTCGATCCGGAATTCGCCGATGAAATGTCGGATGGGGACCCACGGCTGTCATTGCGACGGCTCGTTGCCTTGGTCGTCATTGTCGCGATGATTTTGGCCTTGGCGTTGGTTGTCGATTACGAAGGCCAACGGGAAATGCCGGCCACCTTGGATCGCCTGACCGATAATTTTGCTGCCATGGTTTACGATGATGTGGCCGAGCCGGATGTTGCCACCCGACTGATCCGTTGGGGCCAGCCGGTGCGTGTGGCGGTTACGGGAAATGTGGCGGAAGCATCGCTGCAAGAGGTCTCCGCACTGTTGGAGGAATTCGAAGCTCTGACCAGCGTGCGATTTCTGTTCAGTCCGCCAGAACGGGCCAATTTGACCATCATCCTGTCGCGGGATGATTTCGAGCGATCCGCCCTTCTTATTTCCCGCCCAGACAACGTTCAATGCGTCACCACGACGGCGGGCGGCGGGCGGGGGATCATTGCTGGTGCGCGCATTTTGATCCCCGACGATCTGGACGAGGCCACCACGTCGAAATGCCTGGCCCATGAATTGATGCATGCCTTGGGGTTTCAGGGACATCCGTCCATGCTGTTCCCATCGGCATTGAGCAACGATCCGTCATACAAAAATTTATCCATCAACGATCGGATTTTGATCCGGGCGTTGTATGACAATCGACTGGAATGGCACATGTCCCGCGCAGAAATTGTGACCATTGCCAGGGCGATTATTGCGGGGCTGCTGGATCAAGTGGAAAACACCGACGATGTCCTGGCCGCTTTGGCCCGTTGATAAAGTACAATTGAACCCATATGACGCGATCTTCTAATCCTGGAAAATCCCGATGGTTGGCGGCGACGATCGCCATCACGGTGGCGATCGCGATGGCAGCGCCCTTGTGGCCCGAACCGGCTCAGTCTCAGGCACCGGGCCGCCCCACGAATATCGGCAATTTGGTTCGAAATTTCGAACGCATGGCGTTTCCCGAAGAGGATCAAATCGAAGAATGGAGCACCATCAAGCGCTGGGCCACGCCAATTTCAGCGGTGGTGAAGGGAGACGGCGGTGCGGAGTACAGAACCAAACTGCGGGTGTTATTTGCCCAGCTAGAAGCCCTGACCGGTTTGGAATTTTCAGTCCCAGAATCTGATTCAGCAGCCACCACGGATGTCATATTTTCGGATCGGGATTGGTACAGATCGCAGGCCGCGCGCAGCTTCCAGGAGCCAGATCAGGTCCAATGTTTTTCCAACACCTCGGCCAATATATATGGCGAAATCCAGACAGCCACCGTCGTGATTCCGAATGATCTGGGCACCGAACGGGTTGGTGAATGCCTAGCCCACGAAATCATGCACACCTTGGGATTTCCCGGACACCCCCAGCGGACATTTTATTCCGCCCTGGGCAACGGCAATTCGCCCGAGGTTTTCACGGTCAACGATTTGATCATTATCCGTGCGCTTTACGATCCGCGCCTGACAACGGCGATGCTGCGTGACGAGGTTTTGGCCACCGCGCGGATTGTGATGATCGAACTGTTGGAACGGGTCAAAGACTCGGATGACCCCTTAGGCGCGTTGGCCCAGCGTCAGCCAGTCAACTGGTGGGAATTTGGCCGACCGGGAAATTTTGGTGATCTCCCCGCAGCGAGATTCTAACCAGCGCTTTTGGCCCTAAGAACTAGCGCCCATTCGGACGGGCCCAGGTCGCGGGTCTCCACCACTTCGTGTCCGGCGCTTTGGGCCCAACGGGTGACGTTATCCAGTGCCAGCGGATAATCGATCAGCACTTCGATGGTGGCCCCGGGCGCCAATTTTTCCACGGCCCTTTTGGATTCCACCAATGGGTACGGGCAAATTTCCCCGCGCATATCAAGTTCAGTATCAGCCATTGGCGGTCACGTCCTTCACGCAGATTGAGCGGCCATGGGCCGGATAAACAGAATATACGCCATCATCCAGGCCCCCAACAAAATGCTTGTTGTGGTCACGACGCTGCCCAATGAAAGCACGGACATGCCCGTCATGCTGTGGCCGATATTGCAGCCACCGGCGATTTGCGCCCCCACCCCCATGACGATGCCACCGCCACCGGCTTGCAGAATGCGCGACCCCCGGGGTACCCGCCAACGTAATTCCCGGTGGGTCCAGGCGGCAACAAAAGAGCCGACGATCAGCCCTGCGATCATCACGCTGCCCCAATCCAAATAATTTTCCCCAGACAACGCCAGGACGAACCAGGTGCGGATGGGGCCGGTCATGGACAGGCCGAATTCTCGACCGACCGACGATGAACTTAGCCACGCGGCGATGCCAATGGCTCCCAACGCGAACCCCGATATGTGCCAGGCCCAACCGCCGCTGGCGTATTGGCGATTGCCTACGCCGCCGCGCCACAGCCAAATCCCCACGGCAAGCGGAATGGCTAGCCCGACCCACAGGGGGTTAATGCCAATGACATTGGCCAGGGTTGCCTGGTCGCCGTCGACAAAGACGATGTTAGATCGCAGCACGTCTTGCAGCGGCTGCAATGCCCCACGATCGGCCAACAAAATCCCCAGGCCGAATCCCACCAGGGCGACAAGGGACCCAGCCATGCCTTCCCCCACACGATAACAAGTCCCGCTGGAACAGCCCCCGGCCAACACCATGCCGACGCCGAACATCAGGCCCCCGGCAATGTTCGCCGCCCACCAAAACGGCGGCACGGTAATGGGCATCAGATCCAGGCCCGACAAAATCGTGACCCCGGCCATCTGAACGATGACCGCCAGGGCCCAGGCGCGGAACATGGTGGAATCTTTGACCATCAAAATGTCGCGGAACCCGGTGTTGACGCAAAATCGCCCGCGCTGAAGGGCATAGCCAAAGGCTAGGCCAACAGCGATCCCGGAGGTGAGTTCAAATCCGCCCATGGTGTCCTCTGATTTACCGGGGGCCCGCCACGGGGGCACCGAAACAAACGCTGGATGCACGGACTGGGGCACCGGCAACGGGTACCTCCATAGGCAATCCGGCAGTGGCCAAAACCTGGAACGGGCCCGCGAACACCGTCACGTTGTCGATCCCGTAAGCACGCAATGACAGCCACGTGCGCGCTGCCTCCGCCAAATCCGTGCCGTACACCATCACTGATGTTTCGGCCAGAACCCCCACAGGGTCCACCACCCATGCGGCTTCCGACCACCGGGGCAGGGCGCCACTAGGTGCCATCTGTCCAGCCGACACGCTCACCGCCATTTCCAAATGGCCGATGGCAAAATCGATTTCGCCCCGGGCATCTGCCAGAACAATGGCTTCATTGGATTGCGCCCCTTGGACGATTTCCGTCGACACAAGGGTTGTCTGTTCGATCGCCCAGTCACCAGGGGATACCGCCGCCGCAGGTGCCACCGGATCTTTGCTAGGCGTGCCGCCTGCCGCCAACCAGGCATCAAAGCCGCCGTCCAACACCCGCACTGAGACCCCCATAGATGTCAGAACCAAGGCCACAAGGGGTGCGTCGGCCCCTGTACCCTGGTCGTAGACCACGACTTCTTGGTCCGGGGCCAAGCCAATGGCACTGAGGATTGCCGAAATTTCTTCCGAAGTTTTTAGGATCCCCGGCAAAGCCGCAGAATAAGAAAGAAAGTCCCGGCTCCACAGGCGTGGTGCGCCAGGGATGTG
The DNA here is from genome assembly GCA_018658465.1 of Alphaproteobacteria bacterium. GTDB lineage: Bacteria > Pseudomonadota > Alphaproteobacteria > UBA2966 > CAIVPW01 > JABHVE01. The sequence continues at coordinate 3,491 of JABHVE010000009.1, read as the reverse complement.
ACCCCGGGAATAGCTGAGTGATCCGCGGGCATCAATGACCATGGCACCATCGGAAATCTGGGCAACAAACCATTGGTCATAGTCAGGAAACGGCCGGTTCAGCCGCCAAAGGCCCGAGGCAGCGGCGGCCACCAGGGCCACCGCCAACACCAAGCCCACCAATTTTTGCCACGGCCCATTCATTCGGGCACTAGCTTTTTGTGCCGCACCAGTCCCGGCCTAGACGACCCCGCAGCACCGATCCGGGCAATTCGGGTCGAACACCCGGCCATGTTCGAACGCCGCACCCATGGGGATATTCATGCCTTGGCGCTCTGGCACTTCGGCTTCCACATAGGCGGCACCCAAAGGCCGCGGTCCCACCGGGATCATCGCTTCGACTTGGAAATCTGGGACCGACACCACGGCCACGGCGTCACGACCCGGCAAGGGCACGAACAACCGCTCGCCCGTGGGAATGAAGGTCCCGCCCAGGGGCGCGCTTTCATCTTCCAAGGCGACGCTGCCGGTGATCGCCACCTGGTCCATGTCGATGATCGACAGGGAATTGGCTGAACGGCACATAACCACGCCCCAACGACCGTCGGGACTGATTTCACTTGTCAGAGGATTGACGCCCAAGCCGTCCGACTGGGCAAACCGGGCAATTTCCACCGGGTTAAGAGGATTGGAAACGTCGATGACGGATTCGCTGCCATCGCCCCGGGCATTTTCCACCAGCAATTTGTCGCCGCGCGGTGACACCGTGGCCATGAATGGCTCCAAGGCTTCGTCGCCCAATTGTTCCAGGGGCAGGCTCGCCACACGCTCGAACGGGTCAATGCTGAAGACGCTGACCGTGCCGCCCAAGCGGTCCGGCGTGAACGCGTATTTGCCGTCCGCCAACATGGTCATGTCGCAGGGATTGGAGCCCCCGTAATGGTCCGCGATTTCGACAATGCGGGACATGTTCGGAACATCCGGGCTCGCATCAATTTTATAAAGCTTGTCGGAGAACCGGGCGGCGTTGATCACGAAACGGCCATCCGGCGTTAGCTCGGTGTAATTCTGGGAAGACTCTGTTGCGACCGTCGCCACTTCCTCCCCTGTCGACAGGCTGTAGCCCACCACTTTTTCCCGGGTTCCCCCCCAGATGATATCCCGGGTGTAATCCCACCGGGCAGCTGGAAATGTCAAAGAGCCAGGGGCCGGTAATGTGACCAATACATCAAGAGTTTCTGGATCAATCAGAGTCATCGACGCACCAATTCCTGCATCGGAATCGCCACCGTTGGAAATCACCACCATGCGGCCAGCGGCCGCTAGGGCCTGGTGATAGGGAGCCAAAACAGTGGCACCCATTCCAAGGCCCGCCATTTTCACGAAAGATCGCCGTGTTGTTGCCATGATCAAATCTCCGCCCTGAAAAATTTGTTTCTGACTTTTAGAGTTTTATTGGTCGATGGGGACGTTTGCATCATTGCCCCATTCTTCCCATGACCCAAGATACAGCCGTGGCCGCGGATGTCCTAACATTTTGAGCACTGCATATGTGTGGGCCGCGCGCACGCCGCTTTGGCAATATGTGGCGACTTCGGCCACATCCATGGCCCCGGCCAGGTCGGCCTGTAATTCTTCTAGAGGTCTTAATACCTGGGGATCCCCGGTCAGCAAGGAGTCCCAAGGCAAAAGCACTGCGCCGGGAATGTGGCCACCACGGTCGGTCAGCAGATCTTCGCCGGTGAATTCTTCCAAGGCCCTGGTATCAATCATCAACAAATTGTCATCACCCAGGCGGTCCCTTATTTCCGCAATTTCGATCCCTGCGCCAGAATCCGGCGACATTTGCAATGGTGAGATTGCCGGGGTCAAGGATTGGGGATCTTCAGAGACCGGCAATCCTGCCGCGATCCAAGATTCGATCCCGCCATCCAAAAGCCAAACGTCTTTCACCCCCATTGCATCCAAGGTCCACCAAACGTGGGCACCGTCGCTGCCACCCCGGGCTCCGTAAACCACCACCGGCCCGCTACTTACCCCCAAGTCCTGGAGGATGGCGCCAAGGGCGTCGGGGGTAACCAGCAGCCGGGCAACATCGGCGCTGGAATTCAAATTGCGTGCATCCAAAAACACCGCGCCAGGAATATGGCCGCGCAAAAACATCCGTTCCGCCCGGGCATCGATGACCGTCAGGGTCGCTTCGGTGTCGCGCCAACCCGCCACGGTAGCGACGTCAACAAAGGGGTTTTGGACCATGGAAATTCCCGTCTAATTAGCGCGGGCGTTCCAGAACCCAATCAATTGCTGGGTCACCGGATCGTTTCTGGGATCATCCATGGTGGCGACAGGTTCCAATGGCGGCCCGATCCGCCAACTGCGCAAAAATTCGATCACGGATGCCCGGTCATAGGATCCAAGAGCCTGATACGCCAATCGTTGATCCCGGGCTTCGCCACCGTGCATCAAGATTGCCTCGTTGAGGGTCGAAAGGTTGGCCTTGTGGCCAAAGGGCGCAGAGTTACCCGACCCCCACAGTCGCCGGGTTAGAAAGGCATTCTTCGGGGCGTTATTAAAGCTAAAGGCACCTGATCTGGCCGCATTGCGTGCTGCGGTGGGTCCGGGCAAGGGCTGGAGGCGAAAGCCCTGGGCAACTTGCTCGTTGGCAAAGAAAGGCGTTTCTTCGTCAGCAATCACATGGCGTTTCAAGTCGGTGAACGGTCTGATGATGTAGCCGCCGTCTGCTGTGCGTTCCAAATCCGCCGCCCATGGCAATGTCCCCAAATCGGCGTTCACGGGGTTTTCGACCTGGGCTGTGGACAGAGTCCCTAATCCGGCGATGGGCCCCGGTTCCACAAACATCAAACTGTCCAAAACCATTTCTGTGCGGTGGCATTCATCACAACCAATGTCTTCAAACACATTCTCGCCGCGGGCGACGGCCGCCGCGAAATCCGGATTTTCAGGAATGACTTGCGATGGCGGTGCCAAGGATGCCTGGAACAAAACAATGGCGGTCATATCCCCCGCCGTTAGTTCATCCACCACCAAATCTTGATCAAAATCACGGGTACCCGTTCGGGTCATGCCGTATCGTTCGACAGCCTGCATGCCGTGGTGGTGATTCATTGCATTGATGGTGAATTCGCGCATGGAAATCGTGACGCCTTTTTGCGACCACGGGCGGATCACCAAATCAATGCCCACCCCTTCCACTTCATCGGTGTTTACATCGCCATTGGCCTGGGCCGTGACCGCGCCAAAGGACACACCTTTGGTCAACAATTCCACGCGCACCGGGCCACCGGTATTGGCGGCCTCGGCAATCGCTGCGGCCCGGATCGCCAACATATCGTTGGTCATTTCCCGCGCCAACAATTCGATCAGGCCTGAACCGTGCATGCCCGTGGTGCCGCGCTCGTTGCTGAATTCCGGTGAAAACGTGTGGGTGTCGGCACCCAAATTTTGCGCCAACACGAACACGTTGACGACGAAATCGCCACCGCCGCCAGCCT
>JABHVE010000010.1 GCA_018658465.1 Alphaproteobacteria bacterium | reverse complement strand
GTGCCTGTACGGTCACGACCTGGATACCACCACCACCCCCATCGAAGGCGGTCTTACATGGGCCATTGGCAAGCGCCGCCGGGAAAACGGCGGCTTCCCCGGCGACAAAATAATTTTGGACCAGTTGGCAAACGGCACCGATCGTCGCCGGGTTGGCTTGGCCATGGCCGGCCGCGCCCCTGCCCGGGAAGGCGCTGACATTATCGACGCCGACGGCAAATCCATTGGCACAGTCACCAGCGGCGGGTTCGGCCCAACGGTGGGGGCCCCGGTGGTCATGGGGTACGTGGCCACGGCATTCACTGAGCCGGGAACCAAGGTCGGGCTGGTGGTCCGCGGCAAAACTCATGATGCCGAAATCGTTTCCATGCCCTTTGTCCCCCACAATTATTACCGCCCTAAATCATAGATCTGCGTCACAGGAGAATTCAGATGTCCGATAAACATTACACCGAAGATCACGAATGGGTTTCCATGGACGGCGACATCGCCACTGTTGGAATCAGCAACTATGCCCAAGATCAATTGGGCGACGTTGTATTTGTAGAGCTGCCCGACACAGGGGCGTCATTGGAGAAAGGCGCCGAAGTCGCCGTGGTGGAATCGGTGAAAGCCGCCAGCGAAGTTTATGCCCCGGTGGCCGGAGATGTGGTGGAGGTCAATGACGCCATTGGAGATAACCCCAGCCTGGTGAACGAAGATGCCGAAGGCGAAGGGTGGTTCCTGAAGATTAAAGTCGCCGGCGCTCCGGATTTGTCCGAACTAATGGACGCCAGCGCTTACGCTGACGAGGTGGCCGACTAATGCGCTATCTGCCCCTGTCCCCAGACGACCGCAGCCAAATGTTGGGGGCGATCGGTGTGCCGTCGGTGGACGACTTGTTCAAAGACGTGCCCCAATCCGCCCGCCGCGATGGGTTGTTGGATTTGCCCATGCACCAGGGCGAATTAGAGGTCGAACGGGCAATGGAGGCCATGTCGGCGCGCAATCGCCCGGCCGGCGCAGGCCCTAGTTTCTTAGGCGGAGGGGCATACCGCCATCACATCCCGGCATCAGTGGATCACCTGATTCAACGGTCAGAATTTTTGACCTCGTACACGCCCTATCAGCCAGAAATTTCCCAAGGGACTTTGCAGTTCCTGTTCGAATTCCAGACCCAAGTGGCGATGCTCACCGGCATGGAAATCGCCAATGCCTCCATGTACGAAGGGGCCACAGCCTGCGCCGAGGCGGTGATGATGGCCGGGCGTTTGACCCGCCGCCACAAGGCGGTGTTGTCCGGGGGCCTGCATCCCCACTATGGCGCGGCGGTGCGCACGACCTCGCAATTCGGTGCCATGGATGTGGTGTCCAAGGATCCAACCCTGGACGGTGGCGAAGATCTGTCGGCGGACCTGGATGACCAGACCGCCTGCGTAGTGGTGCAAAACCCCGATGTGTTTGGCCGACTGCACGATTATTCAGGGCTGGCGGCAGCCTGCCACGAAGCCGGTGCCCTGTTGGTGGTGGCGGTGACTGAGGTCGTGTCCTTGGGTGCAGTGAAATCCCCCGGGGAGATGGGCGCGGACATTGTCGCGGCGGAAGGCCAATCACTGGGTGTGGGCCTAAGCTTCGGCGGGCCCTATGTGGGCTTGATGGCGGCCCACAAAAAACATGTGCGGCAAATGCCCGGCAGGCTTTGTGGCGAGGCCGCAGACGTGGATGGTCGCCGGTCTTATGTGCTGACCCTTAGCACCCGGGAACAACATATCCGCCGGGAAAAGGCCACCAGCAACATTTGCACGAATTCCGGCCTATGCGCCTTGGCGTTTGGCATCCACGTGGCGTTGCTGGGGGAAGTGGGCATGCGCCGTTTGGCGGGCCTGAACCACGCCGCTGCCGTGGATTTGGCGGGCCGTTTGGAAAAAATTCCCGGTGTGACGGTGGCTGACGGCGCGTTCTTTAATGAATTCACGGTGACCCTGCCTGGGCCCGCTGCCGATGTGGTGCAAACCCTGGCTGACCGGGACATCTTGGCCGGCGTTCCGGCGTCACGGCTGTTCCCGGACCGGGACGAACTAGCCAATGTGCTTTTGGTGGCGGCGACGGAAACCAACACATCCCCAGAAATGGACGCTCTGGTGGCGGGCCTGACGGAGGTCTTGTCATGAAGCCCGACACATCCACTGGCCACAAGGGTCTGGAACTAGAAGAACCGCTATTGTTCGAATTGGATGGCCGGGATCGATCTGGGGTCGATCTGCCAGAGCCCGATCTTTCCAACAACCGGTTGGGTGGCTTGGAGCGTACCGCCCCCATCGGCTTGCCCGGTCTGTCAGAGCCCGAAGTGGTTCGGCATTTCGTCCGCCTGAGCCAGAAAAATTATTCCATCGACGGCAATCTGTATCCGTTGGGGTCGTGCACCATGAAGCATAACCCCCGGATCAATGAAAAAATTGCGCGGATGCCGGGGTTTGCCGATGCCCACCCGTTGCAGCCGGAATCCACCGTTCAGGGCGCGTTGGAAGTGCTCGATACCCTGGGTCATTGGTTGAAGACTATCACCGGCATGCCGGCGGTGGCGATGTCACCGGCGGCAGGTGCCCACGGCGAGCTGTGCGGTCTGATGGCCATTCGTTCCGCTCACACAGCAAATGGCGACCCCCGTAAACGGGTGCTGGTACCGGAATCTGCCCACGGCACAAATCCGGCAACGGCCACTTTGTGCGGCTACAAAGTCGACCCGGTGCCGGGCAATGATCGCGGGCGCATTGATCTATCGGCAGTGAAGGCCAAGTTGGGCGATGACGTGGCGGCGATCATGCTCACCAACCCCAACACCCTTGGACTGTTCGAAGACGAAGTGCTGGAGGTGGCAGAAGCCATCCACAGCGTCGGCGGATATTTCTATTGCGATGGTGCCAATCTCAACGCCATCGTCGGCCGTGTGCGCCCAGGCGACCTGGGCGTCGACGCCATGCATATCAACCTGCATAAAACATTTTCCACCCCCCACGGTGGGGGCGGACCGGGCAGTGGGCCGGTGGCGTTCTCCGAAGCCCTGGCACCCTTCGCGCCCTTGCCCCAGGTGGTCACCAAAGATGGCAAGTTGCACCTGTTGGAAACCAAAACCGGCGAAGCGGCACAATCGTTTGGCCGTTTGCGGTCGTTCCATGGGCAGATGGGCATGTTTACCCGGGCACTGGCATACATGATGAGCCACGGTGCCGACGGCCTGCGCCAGATCGCGGAAGACGCGGTGCTGTCAGCGAATTATGTGCTCAGCCAATTGCAAGACGACATGTCGGTGGCATATCCCGCGCCGTGCATGCACGAGGTTCTGTTCGATGACACGTTCTTGGAAGGTACCGGAGTCACCACATTGGACTTTGCCAAGGCGATGATCGATGAAGGCTATCACCCCATGACCGTTTACTTTCCGTTGGTGGTGCACGGGGCGATGCTGACAGAGCCCACGGAGTCGGAAAGCAAAGCCAGCCTGGACAATCTGATTTCCACCCTGAAATACTTAGCCGACAAGGCCAAGTCAGGCGACGCCACGCATTTCACCGAAGCCCCGCGTTTGGCACCCCGCCGCCGGGTGGATGAAACAGCCGCGGCGCGAAACCCGGTGCTGCGTTGGGCACCGCCGTCTTCACCCGCCCAGGCGGCTGAGTAGCGCCTGACGCCGCAGAATAAGTGCCTCGCAAACCAAAAAAACCCCAACCGGCTAAGGAGCGAAGCCCCGGCGCCAAAGCCCTTGCCGACCCAAAATTCCGCCCCCAGGTGGTCCGTGATCGCAGCCATTACCGGCGCAAGGAGAAACACAAAAATTCCCCGGAAGAAAATTCAGAAAAGGGAACCCGGCCCATGAAAAAGCCCCGCTAGTGCGGGGCTGTTTCGGTTGCGAATTTCAGCAATTATTAGTGCAGTTTTTTGCCCAAATCTTTGATGGCGTCGTCGACCATTTTGTCGGCCTTGGTTTCGTCCAGACCTTCGACGATCAAGCGCTCTGCCCCGCGAATGGCCATGTCGATGGCGGTCTCGCGGACTTCTTTCAATGCCTTGGCTTCGGCTTGGCCGATGCGATCCAATGCCAATTCAGACCGCCGCTTCACTGACTGCTCGATGGCATCGACGGCATCCTGGGCCATGCTTTCGGCTTCCGCCTTTGCCCGTTCGATGATGTCTTTGGCGTCTGATTCTGCGTCGCGTTGTTTGCGCTGGTAGCCGGCCAGCAAATTTTGCGCTTCTTCGCGCAGGCGCACGGCTTCGTCCAAATTGGACTTAATGGCCTCGGATCGTTGATCCAGGGAGCTGCCAATGAAGGCATAGGCGCGTTTGCCGACCAGCGCGATAAAGGCCAAGAATCCCAGGGCCACCCAATTTTCGGGATTGGAGAAAAATTCGCCCATGGCCTTAGTCCTTGTCCTTGGTTTGCATGTCGGCCGCTACCTGCTTGACGGCCTTTGCCGCAGCCTCCGCAGTGATCTTACCACCAATCAGCCGTTCTGCCCCGGCCTGGGCCAGTTCGGTGGCGATTTCCGCCAACCCGGCCATGGCGGCGTCGGTCGCCTTGGTGATTTCCGCTTCTGACTTGCGATGCTGTTCCGCCAACTCGGCTTCCAATTCAGCCAAGCGCTCTGCTTGGGCAGCC
>JABHVE010000011.1 GCA_018658465.1 Alphaproteobacteria bacterium | reverse complement strand
GAATCCCATCCACCATTTCCTGGGCGATTTCGCCGCCGGTCATGGTGTCTTCTTGGCCGACGATGACCACGGTCGGGCAGGCAATACTGGGCAAATCGGGGCGGCTGTCGGGGCGGCCCATGATGGCGGATTGTTGGCGGGCAAAAGCATCCACGCCAATTTCATGGGCCATTTCGCTGACGGACTGAACCATAGGGGGGTCTTTGGCTCCATCGGGGCTTAGAAATCCTGGCAATAGCTGGGGGATCACGGCGTCCAGGCCCTGGCCACGGGCTTGAGCCACCAAGGCGATACGCCGCGCCGATTGTTCAGGGGCATCGGGGCGGGCTGTTGTGTCCACCAGCCCTAAGCGCTCAACTCGGTCAGGGGCGGTGCGCATGATTTCGAACGCCACATAGCCGCCCATGGAAAGGCCAACCAGGGCGAAGCGGTCGGGGGCATGGGCTAATACCGCCTGGGCAAGTCCCGAAATGGTGTCGGCCACGGTCAAATCCCCCACAAAACATGTGGTTAATTCGGCCAAATTTTCGACTTGATGGCTCCAGATTTCGGGCGAATTTAACAGCCCCGGCAGAAACAAAAGTGGCAATTTGTGCTGCATCCAACTATATCCAGGGGGCAAGTTCAGCGGACAGCACCGTAAACTGGGCCAGCGGGATGATAAACCCGCAGACATCGGCCAACGGAAGCAGTCGCGCAGTCCATAGGTAGTATGACGTTTTCTGAACTGGGTTTGAGCCCCGAGATCCTTCGCAGTGTGGAGGAGGCAGGGTACACAGAACCCACCCCCATCCAACGAAAGTCGATTCCCGTAGTGCTGCAAGGGCGCGATGTGCTGGGGTGCGCCCAAACTGGCACCGGCAAGACCGGCGCGTTTTCGCTGCCGATGATCGACATTTTGGCATCCAGCCGGGCCCGCGCCCGGATGCCCAGGGCGCTGATTTTAGAGCCCACGCGGGAGTTGGCCGACCAGGTGGAGGAGGCCTTTGCCACCTATTCCAAATATCACAAGCTTTCGACCGCCTTGTTGATCGGTGGCGTGTCCATGGACGTGCAAAGCCGTAAATTAGAGCGCGGCCCCGACGTGCTGATCGCCACCCCTGGACGCCTGTTGGATCACGTGGAACGGGGCAAGGTGGTGCTGCGCGGAATCCAAATGCTGGTGATCGACGAAACGGACCGCATGTTGGATATGGGCTTTGTCCCCGATGTTCAGAAAATCGTCCGGCTGCTGCCCACCAAGCGCCAGACGTTGTTCTTCTCGGCCACTCTGTCTCCGGAAATCCGACACATTGGCGGAGAATTTGTTTCGGACCCAAAAGAGATCTCGGTATCGCCGCCATCGTCGGCGTCGGAACTGGTGACCCAGAGGTTGTTGCCGACAACACCCAGGGACAAATTGAAGGCCCTGTACAAGCTGATCGATACGCAAAACGTCGATAACGCCATTGTCTTTTCGAACCGCAAAAAAGACGTGGACACATTGGCACGGGCGCTGAAAGGTCACGGCCTTGCCGCTGCCGCCATTCACGGGGATCTTGCCCAGGCGGTGCGCATGGACACCCTGGCCCGTTTCAAAAACGGCGAAATCAAATTCTTGGTGGCAAGCGACGTGGCCGCCCGCGGCCTGGATATCCAGGCCCTGCCCTTCGTCATCAATTACGACGTGCCGATCCATGCCGAAGATTATGTCCACCGAATTGGTCGAACCGCCCGGGCCGGGCATTCCGGCACCGCGTTTTCATTGTCGGTACCCGACGATTCAAAATTCTTGAGCGCCATCTACAAGCTGATCGGTAAGAAAATCGACGTCATTGATTTGGATGCAAAGGCGCCTGTGGTCGACGCCACACCACCGGCTCCTGATGCCGATGCGCCGACCGACGGAGAAGGTGGTGAAAAGGCGGTCTCGGAAAGTGACGAAACCTCCGAGGCACCGAAACGATCCTCGCGCGGCCGCAGTCGCGGTCGTGGACGTGGACGGGGATCACGTTCACCGAAACCCGCAACGGCCGAGGTGAAGGAAGACAGCGCCAATGCAGAAGCAAAGGCGGACCCCGCACCGGACAATGCGAACGCAGATGCCGCAAAGGCCGATGACGCAAGTCCCAGTGAAAAGCCCCCACAGTCGCGAACCCGAACCCGAGGCGGTCGCGGACGGTCACGGTCCCGCAAACCAGACGGAGATCGCGGCACGCAAAAAGAGGCGGGATCAAAGAAAGAGTCTGGCGGCGATTCTGGTGGTGACTCTGGCGGCGCTATGGGCGGCCATGTCCCTGCGTTTTTACGGCGCGGCTCAGACAGCTAGGGGCTTTCGCCCCTAGCCATTCATAAATTTCGTTCAGATTCACGCCGCGTGAAGACACGCGACGATCTGCACTCTCATTTTTTCCGTTCAGATTCACGTGACGTGAAGCCACGTCACGATCTGCACTCTCATTTTTTCCGTTCAGATTCACGTGGGCCTTCGGCCCACGATCTGCACTTTAGTCCCGCTCGTCTAGCCAAGCCATTTGGATGGCTTCCAGAGTTTTTTCATTGGATCGTTTGGGATCATCATCGAATCCCGGCAGCTCACAGACCCATTTGTGCAGGTCCGTGAAGCGCAAATTGACGGCGTCTTTGTCCGGGTGGGTTTCTTCCAGGGCAATGGCGATGTCGAAAACATCGGTCCACTTCATGGGGGACTTTCTAGTCTGCTTCCATCTGCATGTTTCGGGTGGCGGACGGCAGGGAAACCACCAACCCATCCAATTGCTCGGTAATCAAGATCTGGCATCCCAAGCGCGATGTGTGGGTGAGGCCAAAGGCCAAATCCAGCATGTCTTCTTCGTCTTCGGTGGGTTCCGGAATACCGCCGAAAAAGGCTTCGTCAACGATGACGTGGCAGGTGGAGCAGGCAAGGGATCCCTCGCATGCACCTTCCAGATCGATGTCATTGCGATGGGCTATTTCCAGCACGGAAAGACCCAGTGGGGCCTCGACATCTTGGCGCCGTCCGTCTGGATGAATGAAGGTCATTTGAGGCATAGAGAAACCAATTTGACTAAGGGGACACGCCGCCCTGCGACGCGCCCACGGTGGAGACCACAGGCCAGGCGAAAGGTCAAGGTTGAACTAAGTTTTCGCGCCACTGTCGACGGTTTCGGCAAGGTGTGAAACCGACACACCAGTAAGGGCACCGCGAATGCCGCGGTCCATGCGTTTTTGGGCGAAGGCGGAAGTTCCTTGGTTGATCGCCGCCGCACTTGCCTCCACCGCATCGCGATCCTCCCCGGCCACGGCAGATCGCATTGCCGCCAACAGGCCGTCGATCACAGTGCGCTCGTCGTCGGACAAAAGATCGCCATCGGTGACCAGGGCGGCATCCACCGCCAAGGCAATGCGTTCAGCCTCGACCTTTGATTCTCGCAGCAGCCGCGCCGCCATGTCGCCTTGGGCATTTTCCAAACTGGCCCGCAACATGGCCGCCATTGTTTTGTCGTTCAGGCCATAGCTGGGTTTGACGGCGACTTCTTGTTGGACGCCGGTGGTGGCTTCCTCGGCGCGCACGGTGAGCAGGCCATCGGCATCCACCATGAACGTCACCCGCACCCGCGCCGCGCCCGCCACCATGGGCGGGATCCCGGTCAGCTCGAACCGCGCCAAAGACCGGTTTTGATCCACCAACTCCCGTTCTCCCTGGAGCACATGGATCATCAACGCCGTCTGGCCGTCCTGGTAGGTCGTGAATTCCTGGTATTGAGCGGCGGGCACGGGGGTGTTGCGGCGCACCACCTTTTCCACCAATCCGCCCATGGTTTCGATCCCCAAGGACAGCGGCGCAACATCCAACAACAGCTGGTCGGAACCCACCGTCAGGGCTTCGGCCTGCAACGCCGCGCCCAAGGCAACCACCTCGTCAGGATCAATGTCCACCAGAGGTATGGAGCCGAAAAATTCTGCCACACGCCGGGCCACCAGGGGCACGCGGGTGGAGCCGCCGACCAACACCACGCCTTTGATATCTGCCGAGGAAACTTCGGCGTCGGCCAACACATCGCGACAATGGTCGATGGTGCGTTCAACCAATGGGCCGATCAGGCGGTCCATGGTGGTGCGGTCCAGATCATGGGACGATTGCTCTCCCCCGGCGTCCAGGTTCCAGTTTCCCGTGACCTCGGTTGTCAGGCATTCCTTGGCCAGGCGCGCCGACATCAAAGCCATACGGGCTTCGCCAGCAGATAGTGTTGATGCCCCCAGGGAAGCGATGCGTTCTTGCATGAAATGTTCGGCGATCACGTGGTCGATATCGTCGCCACCCAATTGGGCGTCGCCGCCGGTGGCCAATACCTGGAACACCCCCATTTGCAGGCGCAGGACCGAAATATCAAAGGTTCCGCCGCCAAAGTCATAGACCGCGTAGATCCCTTCCGCGCCCTTTTCCAGGCCATAGGCAAGTGCCGCTGCGGTGGGCTCGTTCACCAAGCGCAGCACTTCGATTTCCGCCAGGCGCGCTGCGTCTTTAGTGGCAGCCCGGGCGGCATCATCGAAATGCGCAGGCACGGTAATGACCGCACGGTCCACCTTGTGGCCCAAACTGGTTTCGGCCCGGGCGGCAACACCCCTCAGCAATTCCGCCGAGATTTCCACAGGGGTCAGAGACCGTCCGCCGACCTTTAGGCGCACCATGCCGTCTCCGGTGTCGTCGTTCGGGGTGTCTATGTCATAGGGCAGCGACCCGGCCACCGCGCGGATGTCTTCGGCCCCCCGCCCCATTAGGCGTTTCACCGACGCCACCACGTTGTGGGGGTCATCCAACAGAGCGTGACGGGCGGGCTTGCCCACCAAAATGCCTTCGGGAGTGTAGGCCACCACCGAGGGCAACAAGGCGTGGCCGTTCTGATCCCGCAAGACCTCGGGGCGGCCCTCTCTGGCCACCGCAATCAAGGTATTGGTGGTGCCCAGGTCAATGCCCACCGCCACTTGATCCTTGGCGTGGGGCAACGGCGTTTTACCGGGCTCGTGAATTTGAAGGGGTGCCATGGTTGGCGTCTAACCGCTTAGGCGCTGCGGGAAAGGATGCGGGCGCGCTGGGCGGCCTCGTCATCAAGTTTGAATAGGTAGGTTAACCGCAGGGTCAGGGCAGAAGCCGCCGTCAAATCCCCATCGGCAAACGCCACGCTTAGATCCGTCGTACAGTCCAGGATCCCTGCCTGAGCCACGGCAACGATGGCCTCCACATCGCTTGGGCTGTCGGCCTCGGCCAAAGCTTCCCGCGTTTCCATGGCCTCCATCAATATGCCCTCATCATTGACCGTTTTTTCGGGGCCACCGGCCGCCGGCGCGCCGCGCATTTGCAATAGATATTCCGCTCTAAGTACCGGAGATTTCAAGGTTTTCAAGGCGTCATTCAAATTTGTTGTATGGCGCAGGGAGAATTCTTGCTCTTTGGCCGATTTGGCGGCGAAGCTGTCGGGATGAAAGGTCCGCTGGAGGCGGAAGTAATTTTGCTCTAGTTGGGCCAAATCCACATCAAACGTGGGCTCCATGGCCAACTGGGCGAAATGTTCTGGGTTCCCTGGGGGTTGGATTGCCTGACAGGTCGGGCAAAACGACTGCCCCTGGGCAACTGGGCCCTGGCACGACCAGCATTGAGCGATGGAAGTTTTACCTGCCATGGCGCGATCGGCGCCATCTGTTTGGGTCGCGCTCATTGGCGGTGTTTAAAAGTTGGGTTCAGTTGGAACGGTCGGGGGCGAAACACCCCCGCCCGGGTTTCCGACAGCCTTAGACGTGGAACGATTCGCCGCAGCCGCACCGGGCTTTTTCGTTCGGGTTATTGAACACAAATCCTGATTCCATGCCGCCTTCAACAAAATCCATTTCGGTTCCGACAACGAACATCAACGCCTTGGGGTCGATGTATACGGTGACACCCCGTTCTTGGACCTTTTCATCAAATTCCGTCGTGTCATCGGCGAATTCCAACGTATACGCCATGCCGGAGCAGCCGCCGGTGCGGACACCAAGGCGGACGCCTTCGGACGGGGCTTCACGGCCGGCAATCATCGCACGGACCTGGTCCGCAGCGGCTTCGGTGATGGTCATTGCTGGGGCGGGCATTTCTTCGATCCTTTATCTACGGTGTGGTGGTTACGGGCCGCTATTCCGCGGCTTGCTCTGACACCAATTCGCGGTCCCCCCCAGAACCCGCTTCCTCGGCCTTAGTCCGATAATCAGAAATCGCCGCCTTGATGGCGTCTTCCGCCAACACCGAACAGTGAATTTTCACCGGTGGCAATGCCAGATGTTGGGCGATTTCGGTATTTTTGATCTCCCCGGCCTCGTCCAAGGTCTTTCCCTTGACCCATTCGGTGACCAGGCTGGAAGACGCGATGGCGGAACCGCAGCCAAATGTTTTGAACTTGGCATCTTCGATGATGCCTTCGTCATTGACCTTGATTTGTAGCTTCATCACGTCGCCGCATGCGGGGGCACCCACAAGACCGGTGCCCACATCGGACGATGCTTTGTCCATCGACCCAATGTTGCGCGGGTTTTCGAAATGCTCGATCAGTTTTTCGCTATACGCCATGGAACGTGCTCCAATTCGATCGTGAAAGATTTGATGTCTTCGTGGTCTACGTCAACCCCGGGAAAACCCGTGGGTCTAATGCTCACTCCATTCGACTGACTTTAAATCAATGCCGTCTTGGGCCATTTCCCACAAGGGGCTCATGGCCCGCAGCTTGTTCACATGCTCGACAATCGTTTCGATCACGTAATCAATTTCTGATTCTGTGGTCATGCGGCCGATGCCCATGCGAATGGAGGTGTGGGCCATTTCTTCTTCGACGCCCAAGGCCCGCAACACATAGGACGGTTCCAACGATGCCGAAGTACAGGCGGAGCCGCTTGAGACGGCCACGTCGCGCATACCCATCATCAGGCTTTCGCCTTCGACGAATGAAAAGCTGAGGTTTAAGTTCCCGGGGAACCGTTGATCCTGATCGCCATTCAAAACCACATCATCTAAACGTTCGGTCAGGCCGGTGTGCAGGCGGTCGGCCAGGCGGCGAATATGTTCGTTGTCTTTGCCCATCTCCGCTTCGCACAAGGCACAGGCCGCGCCAAAACCGACGCACAGGGCGGGTGACAAGGTGCCAGACCGCATGCCGCGTTCTTGGCCACCGCCATTGATCATGGCTTGCAATCGGACCCGGGGTTTGCGCCGCACATACAGGGCGCCGATGCCCTTTGGCCCATACAATTTGTGGCCGGAGATGCTCATCAGGTCGATGTTCATGGCGTTCACATCCAGCTCGATTTTGCCTGCGGCCTGGGCCGCATCGGTGTGGAAGAACGCGCCGTTTTCACGGCAAATCTTGCCAATCTCGACCATGGGCTGGATGACGCCGATTTCGTTATTCACTGCCATAACCGAAACGATTGCCGTGCGTTCGTTTACCGCCGCCCGGAGCTTGTCCAAATCCAACAAGCCGTTGGTTTCCACCGGCAGATAGGTGACCTTCATGCCTTCTTCTTGTTCCAGATGGCGACAGGCATCCAACACGCACTTGTGTTCGGTCACGACGGTGACGATTTCGTCCCGACGGTCCTTGTAAAAACGGCTGACGCCTTTGAGGGCCAAGTTGTTCGATTCGGTGGCGCCTGAAGTAAACACGATTTCCTTGGGCACCGCGCCGATCAGGCTGGCCACTTGGGCCCTGGCCTTTTCCACCGCTTCCTCGGCTTCCCAGCCAAAGCTGTGGCTGCGGGAATGAGGATTGCCATAGGTTTCCGTGAAAAACGGCAACATCAGCTCCAATGCCCTGGGGTCCATTGGGGTCGTCGCCTGGTAATCCAGGTAGACGGGAAGCTTGATGTTGGGCGTCGCTGACATTAACTGGCTTTCTGCATTTCTGTGGCGTCGTTCTTGACCAATTTTCCTATGCGAATTTCGTACCAAGCATCGACGAATCGGTCCACATCCAATTGATCGGTGCTCCATCCCAAGCTGACACGAATGGCCGATGTGGCCAAATCGTCGGAAACCCCCATGGCGCTTAGCACATGGGAAGCATGAACCTTGCCCGATGAACAGGCAGACCCGGCGCTGACCGCCACCCCCGCAAGATCTAAACCAATTACTTGGGTATCGCTGGTCATGCCCGCCACCCCAAATAACGAAGTATTGGGCAGCCGGGACGCGGCCGCGCCAAATACCGTCATTTCCAAGCCATTTTCCCCAGCCAGTCGCGCCAATCGGGCCTCCATAGCATCACGCAGCCCGGCCAACATGTCGGCCCGCGCCAAATCTTCCCCGGCCAAGTCTGCGGCGACACCAAACCCTGCAATGCCTGGCACGTTTTCAGTACCAGCCCGTTGGCCACTTTCTTGGCCACCGCCGCGCAGCATTGGCGGCAGAGCTTCGCCATCGCGCACGATCACCGCGCCGACCCCTTGGGGGCCACTGATTTTGTGCGCAGCAAGGGTTAAGTAATCCACGCCAAGACTTTGAAAATCAACAGGAATTTTGCCTGGGGCCTGAGCCCCATCGCAGTGAATTTTAAGGCCCCTGGTGTGGGCCAATTTGGCCGCCTCCGCCACCGGCTGAATGACCCCGGTTTCGTTGTTGGCGAGCATCAAAGACACCGCAGCGCAGTCGTTGGTGGCGAGAATTTCCTCGAAAGCCACAAGATCCAAAACCCCGTCCCCATCGACCGGCGCATGGATCACG
>JABHVE010000012.1 GCA_018658465.1 Alphaproteobacteria bacterium | reverse complement strand
CAGGGTACCCGAATCGACGTTACGGTCAGCACCCTGGGGGATTCAGACAGCTTGCAAGGCGGCGTTTTGTTGGTCACCCCATTGTTGGGCGCTGACGGCGAAGTCTATGCCGTGGCCCAAGGATCGGTCGCCGTGGGCGGCTTTGTTGCCCAAGGTGCCGCAGAAACCATCACCAAGGGCGTGCCCACCGGTGGCCGCATGTCTAACGGTGCCATCGTTGAACGGGAAGTCGCCTTTGATTTTTCGGTCATGACATCGGTGAAAATTTCCCTGCGCAATCCCGATCTGACCACAGCCCAGCGCATGGCTGAAAGCATCAACAATTTTCTTGGCAGCCCCTCATCGTTTCCCTTGGATCCCGCCACCGTCGAAGTGATCGTCCCGGCCTCCTATGGCGCCGATGTGGTTGGCTTGCTGACCGATCTGGAGCAATTACAGGTCACACCCGATCAAGCGGCCAAAGTCGTGGTCGACGAAAACAACGGCATCATTGTTATGGGTGCCAATGTGCGGGTGGATGAAATCGCCATTGCCCAAGGCAATTTGACAATCCGCGTCACCGAAACACCGCAGGTTTCCCAGCCCAACGCCCTGGCCGAAGGCGGCGAGACAGTCACTGTCCCGCGCACAACCATCACCGTCGACGAAGATGAAGACAAACGTTTGATCGTGGTGAAATCCGGCGCGACCTTGCAGGATTTGGTGGATGGCCTGAACGCCCTTGGCATCGGCCCCCGGGATTTGATTTCGATTTTGCAAACCATCAAGGCTGCCGGCGCATTGCAGGCAGAGATTGTGGTTCTCTAATGGCAGATCCAGTCCTCCAAGCTCTTGATCAAGCCACCGCGCCCCTTGCGGCGTCGAAAACTCGGCCTGTCGACAAAATCCGCGAAGCGGCGGAAGCCTTCGAATCGGTTTTCATCAACCAGCTGTTGGACACCATGTTCTCAGGCGTTGAAACCGACAAGATGTTCGGCGGCGGGTCTTCGGAAAAGATTTATCGGTCGATGATGAACAAAGAGATCGGCGACTCGATCGCGCGTGCTGGCGGCATTGGTCTGTCGGACACCATTCAGCGCGAAATTTTGGCCCTTCAGGAAATAGGCTAGAGTCATGAGTGCGATCGACGCAACTATTTCAGTGGCCCTGCGCTTGGCAAAATTGATCGAAGCGGAAAACGATTTGCTGATTGATCGTCGGCCCAGCGAACTGGCGGCTTTTGAAGACGAAAAAGCAGAACTCACCGTGGCTTATCAACAAGAGCTTACATCTTTGCGCGACCAGCCCGGAATTCTGGCAGCCGCCGCGCCCGAGACAAAGGCAGCGTTGAAAGATGCGGGCATGCGCCTAGTCAACGCCATGGATGTTAACCGCCGGAAAATCGTCGCAGCCCGCACCGTTGCGGAACGCATGATGAAAGCGGTGACTGACGAAATTTCAAAAAAGACCAATCCGGTTCAAGGCTATACAGCTAACGCAGTGCTCAACAAATCAGCGCGGTCCAGAAACACAGTCCCAACGGCGCTGGCTTTCCACGAAGTGGTTTAACCGCCGACCTCCTGTCGGCTTTTTTTGGCGTTCAGATTCACGTGGCTCCGCCACGATCTGCACTCTCCTATTTCCGTTCAGATTCACGTGGCTCCGCCACGATCTGCACTTGGTTCAAGTCCAGGGCAAAATCGGATATCCTCCCCACATGGCTTTCAAAAACATCCTCATCGCGATGGTCGCCACGTTGATGACCTACGCGACGCATTCTCCGGCAAACGCCGATCCGGCTTTTTTGCGGACCACCGCCCCTTTGGATGAAGCGCGGGGGTACTGCATCGACATTCGCGGCCAGGCCGCGAACCTGCGGATCACCGAATCGTTGCAGGCCCACACCTGCAAAGTCAGCAACTGGGTCGACATGCTGATCGATGACGGATTGGGGGAAGCGCCCGGGCCCATGGTTATGCCGGAATATGACCGGTGTATCGCCGCAAATGCGCCAATCGACGGCGGTGTGTTGATGCTTGGTGCCTGCGCCGACGACCCCCTTCAAATGTGGGTCCACACGGCCCAGGGGCGCATCCAATTGTCCCAATCCCCTGATCTTTGCCTGACATTGGCCGCCGGCGCAGGACGCAACGCCGGGGGTGTCCAATACCTGCGCCGCGAGGTGGGTTTGGCTCCCTGCGACTCCGCGGCCGATGACCGCCAGACCTGGGCGTTCCAAATCCCCGACTAGTCCCAATCCCGGAGTCAAGAATTTAGGCGCGCGAGCAGATCGTGGCCTATTGGCCACGTGAATCTGATCGGCAACAAAGCTAGCACATCAAGCGGAAAAAGCGCACACTTCGCCAATGAAACGAGCGATTCTAGCCATATCGGTTGGACTTGCGATGCTCTCTCCAGCGACACCGGCGTGGGCCCCCCCATTCGACAATGCCGTGGCGCTGTACGACGAGGGCTTTTACGTGCGCGCCGCGATGCTTTTCAGAACTTTGGCGATGAATGGGCGACCACGGGCTCAAGCCCGCTTGGCGGCGTTGCATTTGGATGGCACCGGGGTTCGCCAGAGCGATGTTCAGGCCTATGCCTGGGCAACGATCGCCGCATGGCAGGGCGGCGAGGCCGCCGTGGAAATCCGCAACACCGCTGCCGCCCGCTTGACCAAAGAATTGTTGGCTAGGGGTGAGCGCGTCGCCGCCGAGTACTGGGAACTCTACGTGGTCCCGTATTTAGAATAACTCGATTTCGCCAAAACGACACACGTCCGCCGCCGCCGAACGATCGTTCGGCGCGACGGATTCTAGTTGGCGAGCCTAGAAATTATTTCTAAGCCGGTCTTTTAAGACTCTTCGTCGAACAGCTTGCCCGACATTTCGCGCATCATCGCCATGCGTTTCAGCGCTTGTTCTGTCGGCCACTGAGCCTGAACCTCGTTGGTTTCATTGTCGACCCCACGGTACACATAGACATTGGCCTTGGTATCGTGGGCAATGCTCAACATATTTGGAACAGCGTTAGACACGCCTCCGCTGTTCTTCAGCTCCGGCTGATCCTTTTTCGAATCAGGCGCGGTTTCCGAAGGAACTGCGTTGGCGAACGTGCCAGTGGGTGCCTCGGCGGGTGCAACGACGTTCGGCGGCACAACAGAGTTGGCCGCAGAACCGGTCGATGGCTTCGCCGGGACAGTAGCGTTCGAGACGCCAGATATGGTTACATTTTGCACCATGTTCATCACCTGCCCATATGAATGGGTATTTGGGTTCTCCTAAAAGTCTAAGTTAAAAACACTCCAATCGACTACGCTAGTACCGGCAATCAGATCGCTATTTCAGGTTGTTAAACCTTCCATAATTGTCTGATTGACGGCAATCAATGGGCCGACTTCGCCGCGGGATTCAATAACCAAATCCGAATGGCGCTCGACCCACAATGCAAGAGAGATCAGCTTCACCTTTAGGTCCTTTGCCAACCAATTGGATTCTGATTCCAAATCCGATCGCAATGTGTCCCAAAGTCGCCGGTTGTCTTCTACCGCGTCCAGGAAATCCTGAGACGATCGGTCCTCGGCGCCCGCAGACATAAGGGCCCGATTAATTTTTTGAAACAAACGGTACTCAACTTCCCGAGGATTGCCGTTCGATGGCTTGGCTTTACTCCGGGTACCTTGATTAGCTGCTGGCCGATTCTCGCGCAGAGTCATAATCCAATCTTTCCTTTTCAAACGGCAGTAGCTTTTTGCAGGTCATTAAAGCCCCGTAATACTGCCCTTTGTTTACGTCATCGATGATGGAAATACATTTTGCCATTGCGTCTTTATTACTAATGGCCTCCATGAACTCCGTCATCCGCTCGGTGAATTCATCTTTGTATTGATCATGTGCTGCATCGTCTAAATACATCATCATTACATCGAAATAAATTCGTCTTACTGGTGTGTTTGCCTCATCAGGCTGTAATACGTCCTTTTCTCTTAATATAGAGACCTTATTTTGGATCAATAAACTGGTCCGACGATCTCCGTTGACGACAACTGCTCCATTGATGACAAACTTTTCACCAGGCTTTAGCGTAATTTTTAGGGCCATAATTTACCGGCTTTCTGCTCGATTTCTGCGACGGCTTATCCTATCCGTTGGCCCGTGATTGTGGAAACCCGATCCTGTTCCAAGCCTATTGGAACAGAGCCAAGATGCTTTGCGGTCCGGCATTGGCAATTGCCAACGCTTGAACGCCAAGCTGCTGTTTGATCTGAGCCGCCTGCAAATTGGCACTTTCCTCTGCCAGATCCGCATCCACCAAGTTGCCGACACCCTGTTTTAGAATGTCTGTCAATTTGGCGGTGAACTCAGACTGAATATCCACCCGTTTGGCCGCGGAACCCAACGACGCAAGGGCGTTGGACACCGTGACGATGGCCTGACTAATGGCCGTCAGAGCCGTCCCGGCCACCGTGGCATCGGTGAGCGTCGCGGTGTGAATGGTTAGTGTAGTGGCGTCGATGGACTGTTTGGTAACCGTGATCGTGCTGCCATCGACGGTGCTGAGAATGTCCAGATTGGACGAGCCGGAACCGATCAAATTGGTTCCGTTGAACTCAGCGGAGGCGACGATCGCCTCGACTTGAGCCCGGAGTGAGGTGAACTCCTGGTTCAAGGCCGTGTAGGAATCGGTATCCAGGCCGGATTGGCTGGCCTGCACTGATTTGGCTTTCATCTCGATCAGCAGGTCTTCGATGGCCTTACCGGCATCGATCGCCACGCTGACCACAGACTGGCCAAGGCTAAGGTTGGTTTGGACCGCCGCCATGCCGGCGATATCGCCGCGCATGTTCTGAGCGATCGCGAAGGTCGCAGCGTCGTCCTTTGGGCCATTAACCCGCAGGCCGGTGGTGATCCGCAGCTGAGTGTTTTCCAAGAATCTGTTGGTCTTGGACAAGCTCTGCAACGCGATCATCGCGCCGGGATTAGTATTGACTGACATCACCATGGCTTATTCCCCTTCCACTATCGATTACTGAAAGAGAGCCAAGATGCTCTGCGGACCGGCGTTGGCGATTGCCAAAGCTTGAACACCAAGTTGCTGCTTGATCTGCAAAGCCTGCAAATTGGCGCTTTCCTGCGCCAGATCGGCATCCACCAAGTTGCCAACACCCTGTTTCAGGATGTCTTGCAGCTTGCCGGTGAATTCGGTCTGAATGTCCACGCGCTTGGCCGCCGAACCCAATGCCGCAAGGGCGTTGGAAACGGTGGTGATGGCGGTGTCAATCAGGACCCGTGCCTGGCTGGCGTTGGCCGCAGTCGTCAGAGACGCGGTGTGAAGGACCAGCGTGGTGGTATCGAGCTTCTGAGCCGTCACCGTGATCGTGCTGCCGTCAACCGTGCTGAGAATGCTGAGGTTGGTGGCGACACTGGTGATCAGGTTGGTGCCGTTGAACTCGGCCGTTTCCACAATGGTAGTCAGCTGCGCCCGAAGCGATGTGAACTCCTGGTTCAGCGCCGTATAGGAATCGCTGTCCAACCCGGACTGAGACCCCTGAACCGATTTCGCTTTCATTTCGGTCAGAAGATTGGCGATGGCGGTGCCGGCGTCGATGGCGACGCTGGTAACCGATTGGCCAAGGCTAAGGTTGGTTTTAACCGCCGACATACCCGCGATATCGCCCCGCATGTTTTGGGCAATCGCAAAGGTCGCAGCGTCATCTTTGGGACCATTAACCCGAAGACCGGTGGTAATCCGGAATTGGGTGGTCTGAAGCATGTTGGTGGTTTTGGTCAAACTCTGGAGCGCAATCATTGCTCCTGGGTTCGTATTAACAGACATTGCCATAGTAGCTTCCCCTCGTACTTAGGTCGTACCCCGAAATTTATCGAGGCGGACGGATTTTCCGCCCGGAAGGACAACTGCAACGTCTATGCCACCATTTTGCCTAGTGAAAATTCCTTATTTTCTGCGGGTTTCGGGGGTGAAATAGGCAAATTTTACTCGGCAATCTTTGCCTAGTAGGGCAATTATTGCCTACTAAATCCGGCAAATATTGCCTAGAGGCTCGCTGAGGTGAGAAAATTGTCGCGCGAGCAGATCGGCGCGTTGCCATCTCGAATCGTTGCTCCGCAACACTGCGCGGCGTGAACCTGATCGGCAGACTAATATTTGTCGTTCAGATTCACGTGGCGCAAAGATGCACCACGATCTGCACTCCGCCCGTCACCCCCGGACTTGATCCGGGGGTCCATCTTCCATCTTTTTGTCGTTCAGATTCACGCGGTGGGCGAGAGCCCACCACGATCTGCACTCCGCCCGTCACCCCCGGACTTGATCCGGGGGTCCATTTTCCATCTTTTTGTCGTTCAGATTCACGTGGCGCAAAGATGCACCACGATCTGCACTTGAGCTAAGGCCCGAAAATCGGGCGGTTATATTCTTCCCGATGTTCCCAGGGCAACTGAACTGTAATTCCCGGCTGCCAAATGCCAATTTGTTCAGCCTCGGCTGCATTCTGAGCCTCAAGGTAGACATCGGTTTGGGGCAAGAACGCATAGGCCAACCCTGAGCGAATCAATGATTCCGCCACGTCCACACCGTTCACGGTGCAGATCATGTAGGGGAATGCCAGGTAATTGAATTCACCGGTGGGGGTGCACTCAAACGGGCCTTCGTCGATCAAGATCACCAAGCCGCGGACTGCGTTGGCATAACAGCCAAACAAATCTCCATCGGCGGTACAAAACCGGTCCATGTCCGGGTCCGGGGCGTCGATCCCATACAGGGATATGCGGGCGCCATCGATCTTAATTTGGTCAGCCTGTAGCGGTTCGGCCACGCCCACAACCGGGTCCTGGGCCACCGCCGCCGTTGAAAAGCCCAAAAGCGCCAAAGCGACAATCATCAAAGTCCGCATGTTTTTCCCAATCTAGTTCGTTAAATCCCGAGCAACATACCCCTGTCATAGCAGATGCAGGGGCATCGTTCCCAGGAATGATGGAGATAGTGCAGATCGCCCCCTCTGAGGGGGCGTGAATCTGAATCTCAGCCAAAGTGCAGATCGTGGTCGACTTTTCGACCACGTGAATCTGAACGGAATTTGTATCAAGTGCTGATGGTGGTCGACTTTTCGACCACGTGAATCTGAACGGAATTTGTATCAAGTGCTGATCGTGGTCGACTTTTCGACAACGTGAATCTGAACGGAATTTGTATCAAGTGCAGATCGTGGTCGACCTTTCGACCACGTGAATCCGAACGTCAGGCATTATCACATGTCGCGCGGATTCACTTGTTTGGCCTCAAACGGGCCAAACAAGATTCGCGCTTGAGTGCAGATCGTGGCGGGAGTCTTTCCCGTCACGTGAATCTGAACGCACGAAGAACTAGCCACCAGCACCTATGATCTGCCCCAGACTGAACACGAAATCATTGTCAGCGGCATCCTGGTGACAGCCATGGCAGCCATCGATATCAGCGCTGGAAAGCCGCCCGCCCGTTGACCGGAACGCGGCGAATTCCCAATCCCCGGCACCACCGTCCGCGGCCCAGCCATCCTGTTTTTCCATAACCCACGCGGCATCCATGCGGCCGACCCGGAAATTACCGTCCGCCTCGATGATCGGATCCTTGTAGGCATCCAATGTGGCTTTGTAGGTTTCCATGATCAGCACTGTGCCCGCAGGTAAGGGCCCACCGGACGCCGCCGCTTCGGCCAACCCGGCCGGGGCAAACAAATCCCGCCGGGTGTTTTCGTCTGTGTTGTTTATGACCGCATAGCGCACCCAATCGGCAGACGCGCCATAGCCTTTGGGGAACGCCACCTTGGTCGCGTCCTGGGCCTGGGCAAATCCGACACCCAAGGCCAGTCCGGCCAGGGCGCCCAATGCAAATTTTGGAATTCGTTTCAGCATTTCGCCACCTCCTGGAAATCAGGATAGATCGGGGAGCGTCGGCGGTCACTTCCCGGGTTCGTGAAGAGCAGATCGGGGCTGCTGAAGCCCCGTGAATCTGATCGCAACCAGAGCAGATCGGGGCTGCTGAAGCCCCGTGAATCTGATCGCAACCAAAAGAGAGCTTGGTCCCCAAAGGCCAAGGGACCATTTTGCCGGGCAGAAATTGCCCACCTAGGCAAATTCGTCCGCGTACCACCCACCCTGGAGGACAGGAAATCCGAACCAACAAGATTCAGATCGAAAGCCTAGGGATTCTGCCAGGTTTCTACCCCCCTGGGGCCCCCAAATCTTTTTGAATGATAAATCATGCCAGCGGTACAGAACTTGCAAATTGCACCCGGTGGTTACTTTTCAAAGAAATTTTGGCGCGAAATTTTTGGTGGACGGCACGTGGTAGGGAACACCCAACAAGCAATGAATTCCAATACCGATGAAACGGTTTCGGCTGCCCCCAAAGGCCTCACGGCCGACAGCGCCGATATAGAAGTGTTTTTGGCCGAAGCAGTGCGCCATGCAGCCACCGGTAGCACGGATCGCGCAATCGACCTGTATGACCAAATTTTGGTCGAGGATCCAAACCACGTGATTGCCCAAACCAATGTTGGTGCCCTGCGCGCAGCGACGGGCAATCTGGATGCCGCCGCCGATCATTTTCGCAAGGCTTTGGCCGCTGACCCGGATAACGGCCTTGTGGCCTTTCATTTCGGAAATTTGTTTTACGCCCAAGGGCAGTTCGAGGCCGCCCTGTCCTACTTTCAAATTGCGGTAAATGGCCAACCAGAAGTGTTTGAACCGGCCCTGAATATTGGCCTGAGCCTTCATCAGCTTGGTCGGATGGAGGAGGCCCTTGGCATTTTAGAATTGGTGGTCAGCGAACACCCCGACCGGTTCGAGGGCCACGCAGCCCTGGCCAATCTGTATTTCTCCAGCGGGCAGCGTGCCAAATCCATTCAGTCCTATCAAACCGCACTTACGATAAATGGCGACGACGCAGATCTTTTGGCACGCATGGCCATGGCGCAAATCTCCGACGGCCAGAATGAAAACGCCCTGGCCTCGTCGGCCCGTGCTGTCGAATTGGCCGAAAATTCGATTTTTGTCTACCAGGTCAGGGCCCGCATTCTTGGCGATTTGCGCCACCATCAGGAAGCCATCGCGATCATCAGCAAGGCCATGGGTCTGCCTGGCGGCAACAGCACCGAAGTATTGTCACTTGCAGGGATGATCCTGGAAAACGCCGCGATGAAAGACCAGGCCCTGAAGGCCTACCAAATGGTCCTGCAATCCGAGCCTGAAAATGGTGAGATTTTGGGCCGGATTTTGGATCTGAAAGGTCGCCTGTGCGATTGGCAAGATTACGATCATTTCATTGGCCAAATCGAAACCTTCATCGACCGCAATCACGCAACCGGCGCACCGTTCGATATTTGCGTGATGGATTTGACCAATGTGCCCATCACCTTGACGCACACCGCCCGAGCAATTCAAAACCGGGTGCGGACGATTTTGGATCGCACCGCAGCCACGCGGGCAACCGTCGATTTCAATTTTGATGACCGGCTGGCGCGAGCGCGGGTCGGCGAGGCGCGCAAAATACGGGTGGGATGTTTTGGGATGGTCAAAAATTTCCGTGAGGTGTACCCAGGACCCATCCAACCAAAATTATTATTGGGAAGCCACTTTACTCTATGCGGATAGAAATGATGGGGGCGGGTTTCGTTGGTATGAGGTTGCGTTTTGGTCAATGCTCGATACCGAGCGACACGTACCCTACTCATTACGCTGGAACGATCAAGACCTCCAGTACGCCTTGGGGAACATCACACATTCCGTTGGTGTCGCATACGGACCCTTGCCGATCGATGGAGAGGATGAAACTGAATTTGTGGAGCGGTGGATGGGACTTGTGGCCAAAGCGGCTGTTGGAGAATTAGACCGTCCATCTTCCATGCCTATAAATTCGTTTGGATAGCCATCCGGCGAGTCTACGAATGCCCCCAGCTTTTACCGTAAAGATTGTCAACTAAACTAGGTATCCCTATACCCCCCCCACCGAGGGAGGGGGTTAGGGGGAGGGGGTGCGTATGCGCCCAAGTACGCCCGTCACCTAGTCAGATGGACCCCCGGATCAAGTCCGGGGGTGACGAAGAAAAGAAAAAGGGCTGCCCAAAGGCAGCCCTTTTCCGTGAACGTTAGATTACCCGCACGCGCAGCTGACTCAATAAACTGGTCGCGCGAGCAGATAGTGGCGTGACTTCACGCCACGTGAATCTGATCGGCATTCATATTCATGACGTTCAGATTCACGCGACCGGCAAGAAGCCGGTCACGATCTGCACTTTGTTAGAATCCCATGCCACCCATACCGCCCATGCCACCCATGTCGCCGCCACCGGCAGGCATTGCCGGCGGTGCGTCTTTCTCAGGGGCATCAGCCACCATGGCTTCGGTGGTGATCAACAGACCGGCCACCGATGCTGCGTCCTGCAAGGCAGTGCGCACCACTTTGGTGGGATCGATGATCCCGGCCTTGACCATGTCCCGGTACTTTTCTTTCTGGGCGTCAAAGCCGTGTGATGTGTCTTTCTGTTCCAACAGCTTGCCGGCCACAACGGCGCCGTCCAAGCCTGCGTTCTCGACGATCTGACGCAACGGCGCTTCTAATGCCTTGCGGACGATGCTGACGCCAACAGTCTGGTCGTCGTTGTCGCCTTTCAGATTCTTCAGGGCTTTCGTCGAGTACAGCAACGTCACGCCGCCGCCCGGAACAACGCCTTCTTCCACCGCAGCGCGGGTGGAATGCAGAGCATCATCAACGCGGTCTTTGCGTTCTTTCACTTCGATCTCGGTGACGCCGCCGACCTTGATGACCGCAACACCACCGGCCAACTTGGCCAGGCGTTCTTGCAGCTTTTCTTTGTCGTATTCAGAGGTGGTGTCTTCGATCTGCATACGGATCTGATTGCAGCGGCCAGCAATGTCTTTCTTTTTGCCAGCACCGGAGATGATCGTGGTGTCTTCTTTGCTGAGGGACACCCGCTTGGCCCGGCCCATCATGTCCAGGCTGACGTTCTCCAACTTGATGCCCAGATCTTCGGAAATCACCGTGCCGCCGGTCAGCAGCGCGATGTCTTCCAACATGGCCTTGCGGCGATCGCCAAAGCCCGGGGCTTTCACCGCCGCGACTTTCAAGCCACCGCGCAGCTTGTTCACCACCAAAGTGGCCAGGGCTTCGCCCTCCACATCTTCCGAGATGATCAGAAGCGGCTTGGAAGACTGCACCACAGACTCTAGCACCGGCAGCAAGGCTTGCAGGTTGGACAGCTTGCTTTCGTGCAGCAGAATGTAGGGGTCTTCCAGTTCCACCAGCATCTTGTCGGCGTTGGTGACAAAATACGGCGACAGATAGCCGCGATCGAACTGCATGCCTTCGACGACATCCAATTCGGTTTCCAGGCCCTTGGCCTCTTCCACCGTGATGACGCCTTCTTTGCCGACCTTTTCCATGGCCTTGGCAATAAAGTCGCCGATCTCTTTCTCACCGTTGGCGGAAATCGTGCCCACCTGGGCAATCTCTCCGGTGGTGCGCACGGTCTTGGAACGCTTTTTGACATCGGCGATCACGGCTTCAACAGCCAGATCAATGCCGCGCTTCAGATCCATGGGGTTCATGCCGGCGGCCACTGACTTCAGGCCTTCTTTGACAATCGCATGGGCCAAAATGGTCGCCGTGGTGGTGCCGTCGCCGGCCTCGTCAGAGGTCCGCGATGCGACTTCCCGCACCATCTGCGCGCCCATGTTTTCGAACTTGTCGGCAAGCTCGATTTCTTTGGCTACCGAGACACCATCCTTGGTGATCCGCGGTGCGCCAAACGACTTGTCCAACACAACATTGCGGCCCTTAGGCCCCAACGTGACGCGAACCGCCTTCGCCAAAACATCCACACCGCGCATCAAACGCTCGCGCGCGTCGTGCTCAAATCTTACTTCTTTAGCTGCCAT
>JABHVE010000013.1 GCA_018658465.1 Alphaproteobacteria bacterium | reverse complement strand
GAAGACGGTCACGATCTGCACTCTCCTTGCCGTTCAGATTCACGCGACCGAAGACGGTCACGATCTGCACTCTCCAAAATAGGTCTACCCAGTACTCAACTAGGCATTTGCAACTATATCAATCACAATCGACCTGCGTGATAGATCATTGGTATGGGACGATGAAAACACCGTCCCAAGCGTTGGTTTCCATTTCGGTCACCCTAGCCACCAGCATCGGCATAGTGGTGGTGGTTGCGGTCAGTGCTGTCCTGTGGATCCAATGGAGCACCGCCCGGCTCAATACCGAAGAACTAACCAACCGGCTGATGGGTTTGATCGTCACCAACGTAGAAGACATCATCGCCAATGAACTTGAGCCCGCCCTCCACAACATTGAAAATCTTGCGGCACGGCTTGAATCGGGTGAAATCGACCTGGCAGACCTGGGCGCACTGGAATTGATCCTTACGGCATCAATGTCCGCAAATCCGCATTTTCGTTCCTTTGGATTTTTCGACCCTGCGCATCAAGCCTATGTTGCTAGACGGGTCGCACCTGGCCCTGGCGGAATTGTCTGGGAACTGACGGATTTCGGAAACGATCCGGCGATCGTCGCGGCCGTCGATCAGGGGCTAGCCTCACCGGCAGCCTTTTGGGGCGAGCCGGTCTTTGCCAACGAGGCGGTCCACGTGACCCGCAGGCAGCGCATCGAAATCGGAGGCGAGCCAGTTGGCGTACTGATTGCGTCCGTTACAGTGTCTGAGCTTTCCAGATTGATCACTGAATTTGGCGACGCTTATCAGGGCACTGGATTCATTTTGTTTGGCCGGGATCACGTCCTTGGCCATCCGACCTTGCTTGATTTGCATCCCAGCCAAAACGAGGGTCACCCGCTTTTGACCCTGCCCGAAATCGACGACCCGGTTTTGCAGGCGTTTGGAAGCCAAAGACCCAATGCGGAACTGGATGGTGGTTTCGAACGCTACAGATTGGATGTAGATGGGAACGAATTCGTCGCCTTTGTCCGCTGGATCGACGCCTATGGAGACGTCCAGTGGGGCGCGGGTGCCTGGCGAGATTCGGTTGAGGTGGACCTGGCCCGAAAGCGCGTCGCCAATGCCGGATACATCGGCCTTGGCGCATTATTCATATCGCTGATCGTCGCGGGGTTGGTGGGCAAAACCATCGCTCGCCCCATTGAATTGGTGACCGTGGGTGCCGAGAAACTCGGCCGTCTCGACCTAGAACAAATCGCACCGTTGCCTCCCAGTCGCATCCGCGAATTGGATAACCAAGCCAAGGCAATGAACACTGCCCTGGACGGCCTGCGGGCGTTCGGCAAATACGTCCCCAAACAACTGGTCCTGGATATTTTGTCGTCGGACATCCCAGTTGAGCCCGGCGGCGACCGTCGTCCCATCACCGTGCTGTTCACCGATATCCGAGGCTTCACGACGATTTCTGAACGCATGGAGCCGGAAGCGTTGATGCAGTTGCTGTCGATCTATTTCGATCAGATGGTGTCCGAAGTTTTGGATGTGCGCGGCACCGTCGACAAATTTGTCGGCGACGCCATCATGGCCTACTGGAACGCGCCGTTGCCCCAGGACAACCATGAACTTTTGGGCTGCGATGCGGCCCTGCGCTGCGCCGCATTATCCGATCGCCTAAACGCGGAATGGGAGGCTGCGGGACAAGAAATTTTGTACACCCGCCTTGGCATTCACCCCGGCGACTGCATCGTCGGAAACGTTGGGTCGGATCGCCGCCTGGATTTCACCGTGTTTGGGTCGCCGGTGAATTTGGCGTCGCGGCTGGAAGGCTTGGCCGAATTCTATGGCGTGCAGATTTTGGCTTCCGAAGAAATCCGCCAAAAATGCCAGGACCGGTTCCTGTTTCGCCCGGCGGATTTGGTCCTGCCAAAAGGTGTGATCGAACCGGTGGCAATCTACGAGCTGGCGGGGTACCTGCCAGGGGTCGCCAAGGCCCCCGATGGCCTAACGGTTTCCCAAGAAACCATCACCAAGTTCGAAAAATGGCAGGTGGTGTACGACACGTATCTGTTTCGGGATTGGCAGGCCTTGATTACCGCAACATCGGAATACGGCGACCAATATCCCGAAGACCCTCTGGCGATGATTTACGCCGAACGTGCTGTGCTGATTTTGGGGGATCCCCCGGGGCCAGATTGGAACGGCGTCCAGGCCTTCGCCTCGAAGTAGCCGCATTTTACACACCGTTCAGATTCACGTGGCGCAAGAGCCACGATCTGCACTCATTAAATCTTTCCGTTCAGATTCACGTGTTCCTTCGGAACACGATCTGCACTCGACAGACGGTAGAATTTGCCGGAAAGCAGGGCCGTTTTTCCCGCGGCCGGTCAAAAATACCTGACCGAAATTTTTGTCACACGAGGCCGGGAGCGGCTTTCGCCAACTAGCCGGTTGGGCGTAAAATTTGCATAGGTTTGGGGTTATGAGCCCATTGCCCCCCACGTCCCCAGCCCTGCCCACGGCACCGGGAGCTCCAAACGTCGGAGGCCCGTCCGCACCCAATGCCACGGCTGCGGCGTTCAAAGCATTTATGGCTGGGTCTCAGGCTGCCGCATCGATCCCGGTGCCGACCACCATGACAACGGGTCGCACGGTCGCGCCTATCGCCAAACCGCTGTTCGCCATGGCCCTGGAAATTTTGTGGAAGCGTGCCGAAAAATCCCCCAGGTCGTCGCTCAGTGGTGGCCGGGCAGCACTATTCGACAGCGGTCAAGGGGCCTCGGCAATGGATGGCCGCAAAGCGTTTTTGGGAATTCACTTGGCATTGCCCGCCGAGGTCGCGGCGTTTTTCCGTGGCAAAGGCAAAAATGGCGACCGCAAGAAAAAGCGCAAGCAGGGTTCGCGCCGCCGCCGCCAAGGCGGCGGCTCATAGTTCTTTGCCGATCAGATTCACGTGCCGGGCATTTGCCTGCCACGATCTGCTCGCGCGACCAGTTTTTCGATTCTGCGGTGAGATGTGGGCATATCAAGTGCAGATCGTGGTCGGCGTTTCGACCACGTGAATCTGAACGCAATAAAAAGAGAGTGGAGGCCAGGACCGGATTCGAACCGGTGTTCACGGCTTTGCAGGCCGCTGCGTAGCCACTCCGCCACCTGGCCGTTCACCTCTGACCCTTCGCCACATTGGCGATGGGAAAAATGGACACGCGCGAGCAGATCTTGGCTGACTTTGGTGAGTCGCGTGAATCTGATCGGCATCGAACAGAGCAAGTCGGGGTATAGTGCTGGGTCAACATCGGGTCAAGGCGGACCGCAATTTGGCGGCTTTGTCCGAAACGCGCCGATTGCCAACTTAATGAGCGACTTCTATATACCCATGAACGCCCCGCAAACTGCCGAGTTTTCCAATGTCTGATTTTGAAGCCGCCCGCCGGTCCATGGTCGACAGCCAGCTCAGACCGAACCAAGTGGTGGATGTGCGCGTGGCCGAGGCCATGGCGGAAGTCCCCCGGGAGATGTTCGTGCCGGATGGC
Source organism: Alphaproteobacteria bacterium (assembly GCA_018658465.1). GTDB lineage: Bacteria > Pseudomonadota > Alphaproteobacteria > UBA2966 > CAIVPW01 > JABHVE01. Next base: position 32,529 of record JABHVE010000013.1, on the reverse strand, counting down.
CTAGCCGATGTGGCCTATGTGGATGAAGATTTGCCCATCGCACCGGGGCGGTTCTTGATGGAACCTGTGGTGTTTGCCCGGCTGTTGCAGGCGGCGGCGATCGAGGCGGATGATGTGGTGTTGGATCTGGGGTGCGGCTCGGGATATTCCACGGCGGTCCTGGCGCGCTTGGCGGCGACCGTTGTGGCCATGGAACCGGATGCCGACCTTCGCGACAAGGCGGAACAAGCCAGAGTCAAAATGGCTGCCGACAATGCCGTGATTGTCGATGGGGATCTAACGGCAGGGACGCCAGGCCAGGGACCTTTTGATGTGATTTTCCTCAATGGAGCCGTCGAACAAATTCCTGATGGCTTGCGGGATCAGCTGGCGGATGGAGGTCGATTGGTGGCCGTGCACAATCGCGGCGGCGTTGGCGTTACAACGGTTTTAGAGCGCCAAGGAGAGCGATTTAGCACCCGGGAACTGTTTGATGCGGCCATTCCTTTGCTTCCTGGGTTTGCGAAAAGCCCTGGATTCGTGTTTTGAGCGGCGAATTTGGCTGCAAAGCCCATTCAGTCCGGGATTGATTCCAATTGACAAATGCGCTCTATATAGTGACTGCTGTGGCTGCACCTACTAAAGCTAGTTGTAGTTTGGTAAATTTTTCTAACATTTGTACTCTCCACAGCGGGTGACTGGGGGCTAATCGGTGGCCGAGGAAGAAGCCCAACACGAACCGACGATGGAGGAAATTCTTTCCTCTATTCGACGGATTATCTCCGAAGACGGGGAGCCGGTGGACGAGGACGAAGAGTCCCCGGAGCCCGAACCCACGCCTGAGCCCGAACCAGAACCAGAACCAGAACCCGAGCCTGAACCGGTCGCAGCCGCGCCTGAGCCCGAACCGGAACCAGAACCAGAACCAGAAGAAGACCCCTTTGATATGGAGGCCGTACCTGCGGCCGCGCCTGAGCCGGAACCCGAGCCAGAGCCTGAGCCAGAACCAGAACCAGAACCTGAGCCGATCCCAGAGCCAGAGCCCGCGGTTGAGGAGGCCTTCGACGAAAATGTTTTGGAATTGACCGACGCGGTCGAAGAAGACGCTGACATCTTTGATTTGGTCGAGCCCTTACCGGAGCCAGCGGTTGCTGGGCCGGCCGCCACGGGCGCGCCTGGGGATTACTTGGACGACAGCCTGGTGTCGGACCCGACGGCGGATGCTACGACTGCGGCATTCTCGGCCTTGGCCGGGGCGGTTTCCGATGCCAAGGGGGTGGCCCTGGGCCGCACCCACCACACCCTGGAGGAATCGGTGCGCGAACTGTTGCGGCCAATGCTGAAAGAGTGGCTGGATGCCAATCTAGAGCCCATCGTCGCCCGGGCTGTGGAACGGGAAATCACCAAACTGGCCGGTCGGGCCGACAAGGACTAGCAACCCGCCAGCTAGATATTTTGACGCGTGAGCAGATCGCCGCCACTGAGGCGGCGTGAATCTGATCGGCAATGTTAAAAAGAGTGCTAGTGTGCGCCTCACCGCTTAGCGCACCCGAAACCCACCTCAGCCACCTTTATGCCTGTCCTTATTGCCACGCGGCCGATCCCTCGATCGGCTTTTAGATTTTTCTGGGCGACGTTCGCCTTGATGACCATGCTTTTGGTCACCGGGTGCGAAACCCTGTTCCCAATTCCTGGCGCCCCTCCGGCGGGGGTGACAGCCGTTGTGCAGATGACCAATCTGCTTGATTTCAGCCCCCGGCAAATCACGGTCCGCGTCGGCGATACGGTGGAATGGCAAAATCCGTCCCTGTTCACCCATACGGTGACCCTGGATGCGGACTTGGCGCGGACGGAGGACAATGTGGCGCTTCCCAACGGCGTCCAACCGTCCCATTCGGCCGATGTGCCACCAAACGGCACCTATCGCCTTACCTTCACGGTCCCTGGGACATACCGCTATGTTTGCCTGCCCCATGAACGTTTGGGCATGGTGGGCGTGGTCATTGTCCTGCCCGCCGAGTAAAACAGTTAGCCCGAAGAACGGCGAGTAAGCGGCACGCAACATGGCATTGGATAAGACATTCCGCCCCTCCGAGGTGGAAAATCGGCAATACGCACGGTGGGAAGACGCCAAAGCCTTCGCGGCTGGGGCCAACCCCAATGCCAAGCCCTATACCATCGCCATTCCGCCGCCCAACGTCACGGGCAGCCTGCACATGGGCCATGCCCTCAACAACACCCTCCAAGACATCCTGATCCGCTTCGAGCGCATGCGCGGCCGCGATGCCTTGTGGCAACCAGGCACCGATCACGCCGGCATCGCCACCCAAATGGTGGTGGAACGGCAATTGGCGGAGCAGGGTAAAACCCGCCACGATCTGGGCCGGGAAAAGTTCATCGAAACCGTGTGGGATTGGAAAGCTGAGTCCGGCGGCATCATCACCGATCAGCTACGGCGAATGGGCGCCAGCGCCGATTGGGACCGGGAACGTTTCACCATGGACGAAGGCCTGTCCAAGGCCGTGCGCACGGTGTTTGTGAAACTTCACCAGGAAGGCCTGATATATCGGGATAAGCGTTTGGTGAATTGGGATCCCAAACTGCACACCGCGATCTCGGATTTGGAAGTGGAGCAGCGGGAAACCAACGGCTTCATGTGGAATTTCAAGTATCCAGTCGAAGGTTCTGAAAATACATACATAACAGTCGCCACGACCCGGCCAGAAACAATGCTGGGGGATACCGCAGTTGCCGTCCATCCCAGCGATGAACGCTACACCGATCTGGTGGGTAAGTTCGCCATCCTGCCTTTGGTGGGTCGGCGCATCGAGATCATCACCGATGAACACGCGGACCCGGAAGCTGGCACAGGCGCGGTGAAAATCACCCCGGCCCATGACTTCAATGACTTCCAAGTGGGCCGTCGCCATGACCTGGAACTGGTCAACATTTTCGATGAAAACGCCCATCTGAACGACAACGCCCCGGAAAAATATCGTGGCATGGATCGCTTTGCCGCCCGCAAGGTGATCGTCGAAGACATGTCGGCCCTGGGGCTGGTGGTGTCCGTGGACAATCACACCCTGTCTGTCCCCCACGGGGATCGCTCCGGTGTGGTGATCGAGCCGTGGCTCACGGACCAATGGTACGTGAACGCCGAAAAACTGGCGGGGCCGGCAATCGACGCCGTGGAATCCGGCCGGGTCAAATTCGTGCCCAAGCAATGGGAGAACACGTACTTCGAATGGATGCGCAACATCCAGCCCTGGTGCATTTCCCGGCAAATCTGGTGGGGTCACCAGATCCCCGCGTGGTACGGCCCCGACAACGAGATTTTCGTGGCGATGACGGAGGACGAGGCCCAGGTCGCCGCCGACGCCCACTACGGCGAAGCCACCGAATTACGCCGCGACAGCGATGTCTTGGACACCTGGTTTTCCAGCGCCCTGTGGCCGTTCTCCACGTTGGGGTGGCCGGACGACACCCCGGAAGTGAAGCGGTACTACCCCACCGATGCCCTAGTCACCGGCTTTGATATCATTTTCTTCTGGGTGGCGCGGATGATCATGATGGGCCTGCATTTCATGGATGAAGTGCCGTTCCACACGGTCTACATCCACGCCCTGGTGCGCGACGAAGCGGGGCAGAAAATGTCCAAATCCAAGGGCAACGTCATGGACCCCTTGGAGCTGGTGGACGAATACGGCGCCGACGCCCTTCGTTTCACTTTGGCCGCGATGGCCGCCCAAGGCCGCGACATCAAAATGTCCACCAACCGGGTCGAAGGCTATCGCAACTTCGCCACTAAGCTTTGGAACGCCGCGCGATTCTGCGAAATGAACGATTGCGTGCTGGACCCGTCGTTTGATCCCACCACCGTCCAATCCACCGTCAATCGCTGGATCGCCGGGGAGGTAAAAAAGACCGCCACTGCGGTCGCCGCCGCCATCGACGCCTACAAATTCAACGACGCCGCCAGTGCCTTGTACAAATTCGCCTGGGGCATGTTCTGCGACTGGCACCTGGAATTCATCAAGCCGGTCTTAATGGGCGATAACGGCGCGGAAAAGACCGAAGCCCAGGCAACCGCGGCGTGGGCCCTTGGCCAAATCCTGCATTTGATGCACCCGTTCATGCCGTTCCTCACGGAAGAAATTTGGGAACGCATTACCGGCGAAAACGCCGACATGCTCATCACCTCCAATTGGCCGGAATTGGACGGGGTGAAGGTCGACGATCAAGTGTCAGGAGACATGGCTTGGACCACTGAATTGATCAGTAAAATTCGCACAGTGCGGTCGATGTTGAATGTGCCTGCGAAGGCTGAAATTCCTATAGTTTTGCACGGTCCGTCACCCGAATCTGAAAGGCGCATAAACGCTTACTGGGATGAGATCAAGCGGTTGGCCCGGCTGGATGGGGATGAACCGTTGATAGAGACTGCCGATACCGCGCCACCGGATGTCGCCAAGGCCAGCATCAATCACGGCGAGGCTGAAATTTTCTTACTTCTTGCTGAATCCATTGACGTGATTCAAGAAAAGAACCGCCTGGAAAAAGAACGCAACAAAGTCGCGGCGGAAATTGCCGGGATCGAAAAGAAGCTGGCCAACAAGGCCTTTGTCGATAAAGCACCCGATCATGTGGTCGCCACCCAGCACGAACGCAAAGCCTCGGCCCAAGCCACGCTAAATCAGCTCAACGAAGCCCTCGCCCGATTGGGCTAACCACTTTCATATCGTCATGCCCGGGCTTGACCCGGGCATCCACGCCTTCCTTTTTGGCTTTCGCGCGTTCTTCCCCAGCCATCCCCACCTTAATCCTCCCTTTTCTAGGGGGAGGATTGCCTCGTAAAATCCCCTCCCTCGCAACTGGCGCTGAAACTCGGTGGAAGTGTAAAGTTCGGTGGTGCCAAATAATCCCGACGACCCAATCATTGAAACTCGGGGTCTTGCCAAACACTTTGGCGATGTCCGCGCCGTGGACGGCATCGACCTGACCATTGGCCGGGGCGAGATATACGGGTTTTTGGGCCGCAACGGCGCGGGCAAGACCACCACAATCCGCATGTTGCTGGGGCTGATCCGGCCCACCGCAGGCCAAGTCGCAATACTCGGCACCCCTATCCAACCCGGCCAGCAATCAATCTTCGCCCGGGTGGGATTTTTGGTGGAGACGGCGACGGCGTACCCCAATCTGACCGTAACTGAAAATCTTGATATCCAGCGCCGCTTGACCAGCGCGCCCGGCGGGGCGGTGGCGGAAATCATCACCCAGTTGGGCCTTGGCCAATATCAAGATCGCCGGGCAGGGACATTGTCTTTGGGCAATAAACAGCGGCTTTCGCTGGCCCGGGCGATGATCCACAAACCCGATTTGCTCATTCTAGATGAGCCCGCCAACGGTCTGGATCCCGCCGGAATCGTCGAAATTCGATTGCTGTTGCGCCACCTGGCTGACGACAACGGGGTGACGGTTTTTGTTTCCAGCCACATCTTGCCTGAGGTCGCCAACCTGGTCGATCGCATCGGCATCGTCCACGCCGGCAAGTTGGTGGAAGAAATGCCCATCGCCGACCTGCACGCCAAATCCCGCAGTTTCTTGGAAATCGTTGTCTCAGATCCAGACCGGGCGGCCGCGCTGCTGGGCGACAGGCTAGGAATGGAGACCATCGAACGCCACCCCAACGGGGCGCTCAGGCTTTTTGATGGCCTCGACCGAACCCCCGAGATCGCCAAAGTGTTGGTCGACGCAGGATTAGATTTGAGCCGCCTGGCAACGGATGAAGAAGATTTGGAAGCCTACTTTTTAAAACTCACCGAGGGCGCATACTAGCCATGGTCGGCCAGATATTTCTCACCGAACTGCTGAAATTGCGGCGCACCAAAATCACCTGGGTATCGCTGATCGCGATCGCGATCATGCCCATGGTGGGGGGCTTGTTCACGTGGATCGCCAAGGATCCCGCGCGCGCTGCCGACCTTGGGCTGATGGGTCAAAAGGCTCAGTTCATCGGCGTGACGGCGGACTGGCCCAGTTTCTTTCTTCTTATTCTTCAAACCATGGGCGTCGCCGGGATGATCTTGGTCTCAGTCATCGCGGTTTACGTTTTCGGGCGGGAGTACACGGAACAAACTGCAAAAAATCTGTTGGCCCTGCCGGTTGGCCGCCATTGGTTTGTCATCGCCAAGCTCGGGGTGGTCGCCCTGTGGTTTGCCGTGCTTGTCGGCTTTTTAATCGCCTGGTCCCTGGTGGTGGGATGGCTTGTAGGGATGCCGGGGTTTTCTCTGGACCTTGCCGTGACCGCATCAGCCGATCTTTTTCTCGCCGCATCGGTTGGGTGGCTGCTGGTGCCCGCTGTGGCCTGGGTCTCCGCAGTCGGACGGGGATACATGGCGCCGCTAGTGTTCACTTTCTTCATGCTGCTGGTGGGCAATGTTTTGGGCGCCACCGGTTGGGGAAAGTGGTTCCCGTGGTCCATCGTGCCGTTGTATTCAGGGGTCGCCGGGCCTCGGGTGGAAACCTTGGCCCCCGGCAGCATCGGCGTTCTAGTGGCAGCGTTTGTTGCTGGCACGTTGGGGATCATCTGGCAGCTGCGCCACGCCGACAACGTCCAGTGAGCTAACCTCCCTCGCGTTCGCGTGCGGCTTGGCGGGCCCAGTCCTGGTGAAACGCCCAAGCCTCCCAAACCGACTTGGCCCATTTCTGCATCAGTGTTTTGTGTTCTTCCAGATCATTGGCACCGACCACATCGGCGACGGTCACCGGACCTTGATCCTCGGGGGCCTCTAATTCCGGGAACGCCCGATATTTGGCCTCTTGATCAGTGCCCTTGATGCCGTCGTTGGTACCGGCGCCAGGATTCCGCCCGTGCTCCAAAATCCCGCATAAGTTCATTATGTGATAGGCGTTTGATCGCGGGCTGTGGCCAACAGGGTGTTGCAACACATAGCAATCCACTACCAGCTGATGCACGGCGGCATAGCCAAGCTCGGAGTAATCCTTCACCAAAATGGCTTCGAAGATTTCCTTGCAAGTTTTGTACGGGTCGCGGATTTCCGCACCGCATTCGTGGCAAGGTTCAATCAAGACCCCCTCCCTCTTTCTATTGACCCCCTCCCTAACCCTCCCCCTGAAGGGAGAGGGAATACGCGGCATGCGTCGTAAATCGCCTTCCTCTCCCGCTGGCGGGGGAGGATTGAGGTGGGAGTGGGGCGCGCAAATTGTCCGAGGCTTTTCATCGCCGCGATCATAGGCCGTCCCGTTCCGGGGGTGTACACTTTCAAAATGAAAATTCCCCGCGCAATTTTTCTGATTCTACCCTTGGGCCTCGCGGCGTGCGGTGACCCGGAATTCGGCTCGGACTTTGATGGCGACTTCACGGGATACTTTGCCCAAGACTTGGAGCAAATTCCCGACAACCAATACGTCATCATCGGCAAGGTCTTGGTGCTGGACGCCGACGCCCGGCAGATTGATGCCACCCACGATTTCCTGCCCGATGCGATAAAAGCACTGACCCCTGACGAGGTTGGCACCATCGCCATCATCACCTGCATGACGGATTTTGTCGGGTCTTACGGCTGGTTTTCCGACGGCTACGAAGTTCTGTGCCACGGGGATTTGTTCGACGCGGCCACGGGCAAAAAGCTTGGCCAAATCGACGACCGGGCCAGCCCGCCGGGCGAGACCGCATTTCCCTATGGCGACAAGATCGCCAAAAAACCTGCCAGGGGTTTGGCCCAGCGCATCGCCGATCTGGCGCGGCTCAATTAATAACGATCAGAGTCACGGGGCCCAATGCTGCGGAGCAGCGATCCAAGGTTCGGAGGCCCCAATCTGCACTCGAGCGCGAATCTTGTTTGCTGCTTTGCAAACAAGTGAATCCGCGCGACATGTAATGAGTCTGCCGTTCAGAGTCACGGGGCCTCAGCGGCCCCAATCTGCACTTCTATATCTGCCGTTCAGAGTCACGGGGCCTCAGCGGCCCCGATCTGCACTACCCGGTCCACCGGGAACCGAAGCGTTGCCGAGGTCCCGACGTCGGGTTCACTGGCCAAAATAAATTGGCCACCGTGAAGTTCCACAAATGATTTCACTAAAGGCAAGCCCAGTCCTGTTCCTTCTGCCGCGCAGATCTGCAATCGCCGCCATCTCGTCATCGGATGTCTCCAGCCCTTCGTACTCGGCCAACATCGCCTCGATCCGCGCCAACATCATTGCGACACGGTCCCGGTACGCGAGATCTCCTCGCAAAACAAAATTCTTGAAATCGTGAATCATTCCGCCAAAGCCGGTGTCGTGCTGAAGTTCGCTGACGATGGCCCATTTGCTACGCTTCGGATCGTTTTGGTCCACGACCGTATTGGCTTTGGCATACAGGGTGGCCAATCCGGCAAGTGCGCCGGTGTCATCTATTCTGATTGCGTTATCGATTTCGGATGGCTGGCGTCCTTCGGCCACCATCTGTTCTGCGGCGCCAATGGCGGTGCGGTATAGAATTAAGTTCGCTTCGATGTTTGCCAGTGCATCGATTTCGACATCGTCCAATTCATGAATTCGATAGTCGTCCAGACTGGCGTCAACCAAATCCAACATCGATCCCGCCTTGCGGGCCAGGGCCGGATCGCCGCGCAGAACGAAATTTTTGATGTTGTGGATCATGCCGCCATATCCCAGTGCGGCGTACATTCGGTACAGCGCTTGGGTCTTGCCGGATCGCTCCAATTCGAACGAGTGCCAGACGGTTTCGATTTGGCCAATCCGACTTCTCGTCTCGACTGCTGAGGTGATGAAAGCCGCCGCCAAAAGTCCAATTAGGGAGACGAGAATCAGTCCAAGTGTCTGGATTTTGACGTTGCTCAGCATTGTTTGAAATATATTTCTCACCGGGAATTTTCCCAGTCGAGATACCTGGTGCTTTTTGAACGGAAGCTAAAAGGGCTCCCGCAGGCCGATAATGGCAATAAACTATTTCAGGATACCTAACCTAACCGGTTGAAAATAATAATAAAACACGACTATTGAGGGCTTTGCTAGGCTGTGACTCATAAGGATCAGGGGTTTTCCCAATCCGCCACACCGGTCATGATCTAAACTCATGCCGATCAGAGTTTTGGGGCGATCTTGTTACCCTATGACAGATCAGATCGTGGGCCGAATGTTTCGTACCGTGCCGCCCCTCCCCATCGAGGGAGGGGCCCTCAGCAGCCCCGATCTGCACTAGTCCACTGCCAACGGATTGAACCGGGTGTCGGTGTCATAAACATCGATTCCTTCGGACTTTTTCAGGTAGCCGACAACGGCGTAGGTCACGGGGGTTGCCAGGGCCTCGTAGGCTGACTTCACAAACCATTGGCCCAAGATTGCCGCGACGATTGCCGACGGGGGGATCACGCCGGCAAAAGCCAGGGTGATGAACACGGCGGAATCCAGTCCCTGGCCGATGATGGTGGAGCCGATGGTGCGCAGCCACAGCATTTTGCCGCCGGTGGCGATTTTAATTTTCGCCAGCACATAGGCATTGGCAAATTCACCGATCAAATAGGCAATGAACGATGCCGCCAAAATGCGTGGGGCCTGGCCCAGGATTGCGTTCCACGCGTCTTGGCCTTGCCAAAACCCGGCAGCGGGAAGCATTCCCGCCGCCCAAATTGCGGCGACGGCCACCAGGTTCATGGAGAACCCCATCCAAATCACCCGACGGGTTTGGCGGTACCCGTATACTTCGGTCAACACGTCGCCGAGAATATAGCTGATGGGGAACAGGATGATGGCGGCGGGCAGTACCAGCCCGGCCACCTCGATCAGCTTGACCGCCAAGATGTTGGACGTCACCAAAATGGTCACGAACAGGGCGGCGACGAAAACGAAGCGATGGGAATATGTCATTGGGCTCGGGTATGATGGCCGGGCGCTTGGTTTAGCGGCGCGGGGCACGGTGAACGAGGGAACACATGGCGGCAGAGGAAAATACGCAATTGGGGCGTCCGGTCAAGTTACCGGAAAGTCCGGACGCGGCGGTGATCGACAAAGTGCCCAATCCCCACGCCGGTTCGGAATACCTCGTGCGGTTCACGGCCCCCGAATTTACCACCCTTTGCCCGGTCACCGGCCAGCCCGATTTTGCCCATCTGGTGATGGATTATGTGCCGGGGGACCACTTGGTGGAAAGTAAGTCTCTGAAACTCTATCTGTCGTCGTTCCGTAATCACGGAGCGTTTCACGAGGATTGCACGTTGGCCATCGCTAAGCGGGTGATCGACGAAATCGCCCCCACATGGCTGCGCATGGCGGGATATTGGTATCCTCGCGGCGGCATTCCCATCGACGTTTTCTTCCAAACTGGCCCGGCGCCGGATGGGTTGTGGCTGCCCGATACCGGCGTTGCGCCCTACCGGGGCAGGGGCTGACCTGATGCGTGTACGGGACGACATCCAATCTGCCATACTCGCCCGGGAATTTGGCGCGACGCGGAGAATCGAATGATCGAAGTACTGGAAGCCCTGCAATGGTGGCAATGGTGGGTGTTCGCGATGGTGCTGGTCATCGTCGAGACATTGCTGCCCAGTGGAATTCTGTACGGGGTGGGAATTGCTGCCTTTGCGATTGGTGCCGCCATGGCTGCTCCCAATATCGATGTTGCTTCGACTTGGCAGGCGCAAATCGGCGGTTTCGTCGGAATGTCGATTGTGTTTGGCTGGATCAGCCGGGCACTGCGCAACCGTATGCTGGCTCCCCGGGGCCCAGACCCTGAAATTGATTCCAGGCCGACCCAGCCGCTGACGCCGCCGCGTCCAGCGCCGGTCGAGGCAAATCCGCCAGCATCGGAGTCTGAGCCGCCGCTCAATCTGAAGAACGCTGCACCCCCTGTGCCGAAGGCACCCGCGCCAAAACCGGCAGCGCCAAAACCGGCCGCGAAGCCACCTGCTGCGAAAAAACCCGTGGCGAAGCCCGCACCGGCCAGCCCACCGGAGCCGGATTTCGTCGGGGGCATCTACACGATTTGGAGCCCCATCACCGGCGGCACCGGATCGATCAAGATCAAAGGCACCGACTACGCCCTGGTCGGCCCGGACTTACCCGCTGGCAGCCGCATCAAAGTGGTCGCGGTGAAAAATCAGATCTTAAAAATAGAACCCACCGACTGAGGAGAGCGCCGTGGAAACCATTGCCCGCCGCACCGGCTGGGTCATCATGTATTTGTTAATTATTTTGCTCGTTCTGGCATCCTCCAGATATTTCGCGCCGGGAATGCCGGACGCATTTCAGCCCGAGGTTTACCTTGATTACTCTGTGGTTCTGCGGGTCCACATCGGCGCGGGAATCGTTGCTGTTTTGGTGGGGCCGTTTCAGTTCTGGTCCGGGTTTCGCGACCGCCACCGGGTTTGGCACAAACGCATGGGCGCGACATATTTGACCGCGGTGGGGTTTGCTGCCGCTGGCGGGTTGGTCATGGCCACGGTTTCCTATGGGGGCTTGGTGACGCACATTGGCTTTGGCCTGTTGGCAATCACATGGTCCGGGACGGCGGCGGTGGCGTACGTGCGTATTCGCGCTGGGAACTGGCCGTCTCACCGGGAATGGATGATCCGCTCGTTCTCCATTGCTTTGGCGTTTGTCATGCTCAGAGTGTGGATGGGTATTCTCGGAGCCTTGGGCGCAGACGAATTGGAGCTCTATCAGACCGCCTCGTGGCTGTGTTGGGTTCCCAACATAATCGTCGCCGAGTTCTACATCGGCTGGTACCGCAATCGCCAAGCCGCGCCGACCGCCGCACCGGCGGAGTAGCACTGGCTTTTTTGGGAGAGTAATCTAGAGCAGATCGCCGTCCGCTTGGCGGCGTGAATCTGATCGTACTTGGGAGAGAGCAGATCGCGCCCGCTGAGGGCACGTGAATCTGATCGTAATTGGGAGAGTATTCTAGTGCGGATCGTTGACGGCACTTGCCGACAACGTGAATCCGAACGTACTTATATATTTATGGCCAAGACCCCGAACCGCACCATCGATAAATCGAAACTGCCGTCCCGCCACGTAAGTGTGGGGCCGGAGCGCGCGCCGCACCGGTCGTATTACTACGCCATGGGACTGGGGGAAGAAGACATCGCCAAGCCCTTCGTCGGTGTCGCAACGTCGTGGAACGAAGCTGCGCCCTGTAACATCTCACTCGGTCGCCAAGCCCAATCGGCGAAGGCGGGGGTTGAGGCCGCCGGGGGCACCCCACGGGAATTCACCACCATCACCGTCACCGACGGCATCGCCATGGGCCATGCGGGGATGAAATCGTCGTTGGTGAGCCGCGATGTCATCGCCGATTCCATCGAACTGACCATGCGCGGCCACTGTTATGATGCGATCGTCGGTCTGGCCGGGTGCGACAAATCCTTGCCCGGCATCATGATGGCCATGCTGCGCCTGAACGTGCCGGCGGTGTTCATGTACGGCGGCTCCATTTTGCCGGGACGGTTCGAAGACAAAGATGTCACCGTCGTGGATGTGTTTGAAGCGGTGGGGAAGTACTCCGCCGGCAAAGTTGACGAAGAATACCTGCACAAATTGGAAGCCGTGGCGTGCCCATCGGCTGGGTCGTGCGGCGGGCAATTCACCGCGAACACCATGGCCTGCGTGTCCGAAGCCATCGGCTTGGCCCTGCCCGGGTCATCGGGCGCACCGGCGCCATACGAATCCCGCGACCATTACGCCGAACTATCCGGTCAGGCCGTGATGGAATTGATCGCCAACGGCGGGCCAAGGCCCCGGGATATTGTCACTCTGGCCGCCTTGGAAAACGCGGCAAAGGTCGTGGCGGCGTCGGGGGGGTCCACCAATGCGGCTCTACATTTGCCGGCAATGGCCAACGAAGTGGGGATCGATTTCGATCTCCATGCGGTGGCCGAAATTTTCCGGGCCACGCCGTATATTGCCGATCTAAAACCCGGCGGAAAATATGTGGCCAAGGATATGTACGATGTGGGCGGCGTTCCTGTGCTGATGAAAACCCTTTTGGATGCAGGGGTCCTGGATGGCTCGTGCATCACCGTCACCGGCAAAACCTTGGCCGAAAATTTGGCGGATGTTGAGTTCCCAACGAACCAAGACGTGATTTATCCGGCTTCCAACCCCATTTCACCCACCGGCGGCGTGGTGGGCTTGCGCGGAAATTTGGCCCCTCAAGGGGCAATCGTCAAAGTCGCCGGGCTGGCCAAACAGACCTTCACCGGCACCGCCCGGGTGTTCGAATGCGAAGAAGACGCCTTCGCCGCCGTGCAGATGAAGGATTACAAGGAAGGCGATGTGCTGGTGCTGCGCTACGAAGGCCCGCGCGGCGGCCCGGGGATGCGCGAAATGCTGTCGACTACGGCAGCCATTTATGGCCAGGGCATGGGCGAAAAAGTCGCGCTGATCACCGACGGCCGGTTTTCCGGTGGCACTCGGGGGCTTTGCGTTGGCCACATTGGGCCGGAAGCCGCCGTGGGCGGCCCGATCGCCCTGATCAACGACGGTGACACAATCTCGATTGATGCCGTGGCAGGCACCATCACCCTGGAGGTATCGGACGACGAATTGGCAGCCCGCAAGGCGAAATGGAGCCCCCGGGAAACCGATTTTCGGTCAGGGGCGTTGTGGCGGTACGTTCAGACCGTGGGCGACGCGGAAAAGGGCGCGGTCACACATCCGGGAGCAAAGGCCGAAAGCCACATTTACGCGGATATTTAATCCAACTGAGTGCATAGTACCGCCATGCGCGTTTCCACAAAGGCCGCCGAGGCCACAGACAATTTAATCGACGCCTTTCACCGGCTGATGTTCCGCATGGGGCTGCGCGGCGGGCTGACGGTGACCGCGCACATGACATGACCGTGCCCATCGGCAAGGCGACCATTGCCATCGGTGCCGAAGTGGAAGACTTGGCATTGATGGGGGCACGTCCGGTGGCGCCCCCTAGTCTGTGCATTGAAGTCAAAAACATCGGCCTAGAAGAAGTCACCGTCACCGAGGTCGGCCTGATGGCGGGGGAATACGCCCGCAGATTCCCATGGTCGATCCGTTGTTGCACGACAACGGGCCGTGGCCACGGCGATTGAATCCTGGTGATACCGTGATTGCCCACTTTGGCTCAGGGCTCGGCAAACACCCCGTGCTGCACAAAGTGCGCCGCGCCTACGCATTGACCGACGAAGGCCAGCGCCTGACCGGATCTGCCCCCGCATTGCGACCGTTCCAGGCTGGCGCGGCCCGTATTTAGGAGAGTAATCTAGAGCAGATCGTGGTCTGCAAGACCGCGTGAATCTGATCGTACTTTGTAAAAGAAATGTCCAAGACTTTGATCATTCTGAACGATCCGCCCTATGGGACGGAGCGCAGTTATAACGGTCTGCGCCTGGCAGGCAACCTGGCCAAGCGCGACGGCGAAGAGGTCACCGTGTTTTTGATGGGTGACGCTGCTAGTTGTGCTGTGGCCGGACAGAAAACCCCCAACGGCTACTACAACATCGAAAAAATGTTGAAAGTGGTGATGGGCCAGGGGGGCGATATCGCCGTGTGCGGCACCTGCATGGATGCTAGGGGGCTCAGCGAAGACATGCTCACCGATGGTGCCCGCCGCAGCACGATGGCGGAATTGGGGGACTTAACGTTGGCCGCAGATAAGGTCCTGATTTTTTAGATCTAGAGCAGATCGTGGTCCGCAGGACCGCGTGAATCTGATCGTACTTATAAGAGCAGATCGTGGTCCGCAGGACCGCGTGAATCTGATCGTACTTTGGGAGTATTCTAGAGCAGATCGCGCCCACATGATTCGCACAAAAACACCGGAGTATCCGGGCGCGTGAATCTGATCGTACTTAAGGAATATTCTAGAGCAGATCGTGGTCCGCAGGACCGCGTAAATCTGATCGTACTTTGGGAGTAAAGAGCATGGCGAAAACCATTTTAGTTCTCGGCGGCGGTATCGGCGGCGTGGTCTGTGCCGGGGAGCTGCGCAAAAAGCTCTCTAAAGATCACAAAATCATCCTGGTGGACCGGGAACAACGCCATGTGTTCTCACCGAGCTTGCTGTGGCTCATGACCGGCCTGCGCAAATCAGAAAAAATCAGCCAGCCACTCGACCGTCTGAAGAAAAAAGGCATCGAAGTGGTGCGCGGCGAAATCGAAGCCATCGACCCAAAAGCCAAATCCGTCACCGTCAGCGGCAAAAAAATCAAAGCGGATTACTTGGTGATCGCTTTGGGCGCAGTGCTGGCACCGGAAAAAATCCCGGGGTTGACCGAGGCCGGGCACACATATTATTCACTTGGAGGAGCCGAAGGCCTGCGCGACGCGCGCAAAAATTTCCGCTCTGGGCGCATGGTGTTGCTGACCGCGACCCCTGCTTACAAATGCCCGGCGGCACCCTACGAAGCAGCGATGCTGTTGGAATACGATTGCCAGAAACGCGGCATCCGCGACGACGTGCAAATCGATTTCTACGCGGCAGAACCCGGCCCCATGCCGGTGGCCGGTGCCGCCGTCACAGCAGCCGTGCGGGGCTTGGTGGAAGAACGCGGTATTGGCTATCACCCCGGGCACATGCTGTCCGCAGTCGATCCGGACAAACGCCGTCTGACATTTGCCAATGGGGTCACTGCGGATTTCGATTTCTTGGTCTATGTGCCGCCCCATGTGGCACCCAAGGTCGTGGCCGATGCGGGCATGTTGGGGGACGCGGGCTGGGTGCCGGTTGATCGCGGCACCATGGAAACCAAATTCCCCGGGGTTTTTGCCATCGGCGACGTCAACGGCATTCCCTTGGATCTGGGCAAACCGCTGCCCATGGCTGGGGTCTTCGCTCATGGGGAGGCAGAAGTCGTGGTCAGCAACATCGTCCACGCCATCACCGGCAAGGGCAAGACAGTAGTGTTCGACGGCCACGGGGAATGCTTCATCGAGGCCGGCCACGGCAAGGCCGGTTTTGGTCGCGGCAAGTTTTACGCCGAGCCAGTGCCCACCATGAAGCTCTACAAACCCGGCCGTCATTGGCACGCCGGCAAACTGCTTTTCGAAAAAGATTGGCTGCGTCGCTGGTTTTAAAACTCTTAATCCCGTAATTCGCAAGTTAGCACGGTGTGATCCGACGCTTTTTCTTCGGCCCGCACATCTTTATCGACCTCGCAGGCCACCAACCGATCGGCCACGTGGGGGCTGAGGAAAAAGTGGTCGATGCGCAGGCCATTGCCGCGCCGCCATGCGCCGCCCTGGTATCCCCAGTATGTGTAGGCACCGACCTCGTCCGGGTGCAGGGCATCGAACGCCTCGGTCAGGCCCAGATATTTTAGCTCCCGCCATTTGGCGCGGCTTTCGGGCTGGCACAAGGCGTCGTTGCTGAAGGCCAAGGGGTCATAAACATCATCGTCCGTTGGGCACACATTGAAATCGCCGCCCAGGACAAAATCTTCCTCAAGCTCCAACAACTCTTTGGCGCGGGCGATCATGCGATCCATCCAACCCAATTTGTACGGAAATTTTTCGGAATCGATCGGGTTGCCGTTGGGCAAGTAAAGCGAAACGTATCTGACGCCTCCCACCACCATTTCGATCCATCTGGATTGGGTGTCTTCGTCGTCCCCGGGCAGGCCCTCGACCACTTCGTCGATGGGGTGGCGGGATAGGGCGGCGACCCCGTTGTAAGATTTCTGCCCGAGGATGGCGCAATTGTATCCGGCGTCACCGATGGCCTCAGACGGGAACTGCTCGGTTTGGCATTTCAATTCTTGCAGCAACAGAACGTCGGGCTTGGCGGAGTCCAGATACCGCAAAACATGGGGCAACCGCACCCGCACCGAATTGACATTTAATGTCGCAATTTTCATTGGCCCGTATCCTCAACAAAAAAGGCCCAGAATTTCTCCGGGCCTAATTCATAACATTCTGGAACTTAACCTCACACAGCGAAGGACGATCCGCAGCTGCATGCCGCCGTGGCGTTTGGATTGCCAATGGTGAACGAGGATCCGATCATTTCTTCTTTGAAATCGACTTCCGATCCTGCCAGATACATCAACGACATGGCGTCGATCACCAGCCGGGCACCGTTCAGCTCGACCACCTCGTCGCTGTCATCAATCGTCTGTTCCATGGCAAATTCGTACTGAAATCCTGAACAGCCCCCACCTTTGACCTGAATGCGCAGGCCGCCATCGGGGGCGTTTTCCTGGCTCATCAGGGTGCTGATGCGCTTGGCCGCGTTTTCGGACACGGTGACGGGTGGCGGTGGAGGATTAGCATTCATAGTTGGGTCGACCTCAAAGCTTGAGTACGCCGCACGGTTATTAATGTAGGAATAGCCCCCAATATGTCAATTCTCGGTTAATACTTATTACTTGGCGTTCAGATTCACGTGGCACGAAAGTGTGCCACGATCTGACCTTGGTTCTCTGACGTTCAGATTCACGTGGCACGAAAGTGTGCCACGATCTGCACTTAGTGCTACCTTCCGGTCATGTCAGGGGCCATTTTCGCGAGCCGCGCAACCCAAAGCCGTGGCCGCCTTTTCGAGGAGCCGCCGAGCCCCACGCGGTCTGATTTCCAGCGGGATCGTGACCGCATCATCCATTGCGCCGCATTTCGCCGTTTACAGCACAAAACCCAGGTTTTTGTGCACCACGAAGGCGATCACTACCGCAGCCGTCTAACCCATTCGTTGGAAGTCGCCCAAATTGCCCGCTCCGTGGCGCGGGAATTGGGTTTGGAGGAAGACTTGGCCGAAGCCATGGCTCTGGCCCACGATCTGGGCCATCCGCCGTTTGGCCACGCCGGGGAAGACGCGCTAGATGCCGTCATGGCGGATTTCGGTGGTTTCGACCACAACGCCCAGGCCTTGCGGATTTTGACCCATCTGGAAAGACGCTATGCCGATTTTGACGGCCTCAATCTGACCTGGGAAAGCTTGGAAGGCATCGCCAAGCACAATGGCCCGGTCCTACCGCCGTTGCCCGCCGCGTTGTTGGAATACGGCGTGCAACAGGATTTGGAGCTGGATACATATGCCGGCCCGGAAGCCCAAGTGGCGGCCCTGGCCGACGACATCGCCTATAACAACCACGATATTGACGACGGGGTGCGGGCGGGGCTGTTCACGTTGGATGACTTAGCCGACGTGCCCTTGGTGGGGCCGATTTTGGCTCAGGTGCACGAAACCCATCCAAATTTGCCCCAATCCCAGCTGATTTTCGAGGCAGTGCGGCGGATGATCAATCTGATGGTGTCCGATCTTGTTGCCCAAACCCGGCGCAATGTGGCCGCAGCAACCCCCCTGGGTGTTGACGAAGTGCGGGCCTTGGGGCGGCCCTTGGCGGCGTTTTCCGACGGTCTGTTGGCCGATGAAAAAATCTTGCGCGGATTTCTGCTAAAGAACATGTATCGGCACGAACGGGTCAACCGAATGTCGGAGCAGGGCAGGGGGATCGTCAGCGATTTGTTTCGGTTCTATCTGGACAATCCGTCCCGCCTGCCGGAAGACTGGCGGCCCATGGACAACGAGGCCCGGGACCCCCAAACCTTGGCCCGTACCATCGCCGATTTTATCGCCGGAATGACCGACCGATACGCCATGAAGGCCCACGAAGAATTGATAGTAAAATCCTGAAATAATGAATTTTTTCAACGACCTACAAGAGCGGATTAAAGTTGCGCTGGAAGCCATGATCGGCGATGGCACCTTGCCCGGCGGCCTGGATTTGGGCGCTGTTGCGGTGGAGCCGCCGCGCGACCCGGAACACGGGGATGTGGCCACCAATTGCGCGCTGGTTCTGGCCAAGGCGGCCAAGATGAAACCCCGGGATATTGCCGAACCGTTGGCGGCGCGCCTGGCCGAGGCTGATGACGTTGTTTCGGCCGATGTTGCCGGGCCGGGCTTCTTGAACCTGCGCATGACCGACGGCTTCTGGCACGCACGGCTGGCGGAGGTCCTGACCGGCGGCACCGAATACGGCCGGTCAGACCTGGGCGCGACGTCCGGCAAAGTGAATGTCGAATATGTCTCAGCTAATCCCACCGGGCCGATTCACGTGGGCCATGCTCGGGGTGCCGTTTACGGAGATGCCCTAGCCTCGTTGTTGGAGTTTAGTGGTTTCGATGTGACGCGAGAATTCTACATCAACGACGCAGGAGCCCAAGCCGAAGCCCTGGCTCGGTCCGTACACATGCGCTATCGCGAGGCGTTGGGCGAGGACATCGGCGACATTCCGTCCGGGCTTTATCCCGGCGAGTACCTCAGGCGATTGGGCGAGGATTTGGCGGAGACCAAGGGAGACGCCTGGAAATCCGCGCCGGAGGGCGATTGGCTTGAACCAATACGCTCCCAATCTGTTGACACAATGATGGCAATGGTGCGGGGCGACCTGGATGCATTGGGCATCGTCCATTCGGTCTTTTCTTCCGAGATGGAATTGGTGAGGGCGGGCAGGGTAGATGCCCTGATCGCCGAACTACTTGGCCGCGATCTTATTTATGAAGGCACGCTAGACCCGCCAAAGGGCAAAGAGCCCGATGATTGGGAACCTCGGGAGCAATCCCTGTTCCGGGCTACCCAGTTTGGCGATGACGTGGACAGGCCTCTGAAGAAGTCCGATGGATCTTGGACCTACTTCGCCACAGACATGGCCTATCACGAAGACAAAATTGCACGTGGGTTTGAAACGCTCATTGTCGTCCTGGGGGCGGATCATGGTGGTTACACGAAGCGGGTAAACGCCATCGTTGAGGCCTTGGCGGGCGACAAAGTCAAAATGGACGTGAAACTTTGTCAGATGGTCAAATTGTTGCGCGGCGGCGAACCCGCGAAAATGTCCAAGCGGGCGGGACAATTTGTGACCGTACGAGACGTGGTGGACGAAGTGGGCATGGATGTGATGCGGTTTATCATGCTCACTCGGCGGAATGACGCTCAACTAGATTTTGATTTCGATCTAGTCATGGAGCAAAGCAGGGAAAACCCGGTTTTCTACGTCCAATACGCCCACGCCCGGTGCTATTCGGTATTGAAAAAGACACAATCAGCAATGCCGGATGTTGATCTTTCGGCTGCGGCCTTGGCGAAAGCTGATCTCAGCCGCTTGACCCACGCCAGCGAGCTTGCTTTGATGAAAAGTCTCGCCGGTTGGCCCCGCACAGTGGAGTCCGCTGCTCTGGCACACGAGCCCCACCGTATCGCGTTCTATCTTCGCGACCTCGCCTCGCACTTCCATGCCCTGTGGACAAAGGGCAAGGAGGACGGGTCTTTGCGTTTTCTCATTGACGGCGACACGGAACTCACCTTGGCGCGTATGGCCTTGGTGCGCGGCTGCATGACCGGTCTGGCCGTCGGCCTTGGCATCATCGGCGTGACGCCAGTGGAGGAACTGCGCTGATGGCGCCTGACCACGATCCTCCGCCCGCCTACCTGCGCCGAGGGCCGCTGTCCATGTCGAACGCCCGGGAACGCCGCCTGGGCAAGGGCGGGACTCCCCAGGCTGCGATCAATTGGCGTCGGGTTATTCCAGCCGCAATCGCCCTTGTGACGTTAAGTGCCTTCGCGGCAGCCATTTGGTTGGCGTACGAACAGGGCGTGCGCAAAGGTTTGCAAATCAGCCCGCCGATTATTCGCGCCGAAACCGGGCCGGTAAAAATTCCGCCAGTGGACGCAGGCGGCCTGAATGTGGCGAACCAAGACAAAGAGGTCTTCGATGTGTTGGTGGCAGAAGAGCCAGAGGAGCGGGTGGAGCAGTTGCTGCCACCCCCCGACGAGCCGCTGCCGACGCCAGAACCAGAGCCACCAGCTGCCGACTTGGCGGCAGCGCAACCAATTGAGCCAGAGCCCGAACCCGTCGTTGAACCCGAACCCGAACCAGCGCCAGTCGTCGAACCGGACCCAGAGCCGGTCGTTGAGCCACCAGCTGCCGACTTGGCGGCAGCGCCCGCAATAGAGCCCGTTGTTGAACCCGAACCCGAACCCGTCGTGGAACCTGATCCAGTTGTCGAACCAGAACCTGAACCCGAGCCGGTCGTTGAGCCCGACCCGGCGATTGTTCTGACTCCGCCTCCTGGGGTGGAGGCGCGGCCAGAGCCAGAACCGGCCATCGTTTTGACGCCGCCGCCAGGAGTTGCCCCAAGAGCAGAACCGGAGCCACCAGCTGCCGACTTGGCGGCGGCGCAACCAATAGAACCGGAAGTCGCCGCCTTGGCCGATCCCACTGCGGAAATGCTGGCGTCATTCCGCATTCAGTTGGGGTCGTTCCGCAACGAAGACGCGGCCATGACCCATTGGGCGGCCGTGGTGGACCGCAATCGGGCGGTGTTGGATGGTCTGTCGCCGTTGGTGCGCGCTGCCGACTTGGGGGATCGCGGCACATTTTATCGTCTGCAAGCCGGGCCGCTGGCATCGTCGATTGTCGCCGTCGCCCTGTGCGATGTGCTGAAAACCAATAACGTCGATTGCTTAGTGATCAGTCCATGACAGCCCAAACTGCGCTCTATATTTCGGTTTGGATATTGCCAATCCTGCTGGCCATCACCTTGCACGAGGCTGCCCACGGATACGCGGCGTTGCGGCTGGGTGACGAGACCGCCAAACGGGCCGGACGTATTTCTGTAAACCCACTGCGCCACATCGACTTGTTTGGAACGATCCTTTTGCCAGTCCTTTTGTTGTGGGTTTCTAGGGGCACGTTTGCTTTCGGCTTCGCCAAGCCGGTGCCAGTGAATTTTGCCCGCCTGCGTAATCCACGCCGGGACATGGTTTGGGTGGCCGCCGCCGGTCCGGCTTCGAACATTGTCATGGCCATCATCGCCTCGGCCTTGTTCGCAATTACCGGCCCAGATGGTGGCTTTGTCATGGAATGGATTCGCGCCAATTTGGTTGTCGCCATGGCAATCAACGTGTTGCTGGCGGTGTTCAACATGATTCCCATCCCGCCTTTGGATGGCGGCCGAGTGGCGGTGGGATTATTGCCGGACAGCCTCGCGCTGCCCCTGTCACGACTGGAGCGGGTCGGGATCTTCATCGTTCTGGGGGCAATATTTTTGCTGCCGGCGGTGGGAATTGACCTCTTTGGTTCGGTGATTTTGCCGGTAACCGAAGTCCTGCTAACGTTGATCAGCGCCCCGTCTCTGGCCGAGCTTCCCGATTTGGTGAGATTATGACCGGCGATTTCACGTCTGACCCTGGACCCAGTTCCGATGGACCCGATGGCGCGCCGTTGGTGGTGGACCTGGATGGCTTTGAAGGTCCGCTGGATATGCTGTTGACCTTGGCGCGGACGCAAAAGGTCGACCTGACGAAGATTTCCATCTCTGCGTTGGCGGATCAATTTCTGGCGTTCATTACCGAAGCCCGCAAACTAAGCCTGGATGTTGCCGCCGACTATTTGGTGATGGCGGCGTGGCTGGCCTATCTGAAATCGCGCCTGCTGATCCCCGACATCGATGACGACGAAGAAATGTCGGGCCCCGATTTGGCGGCCCACCTGACCTTCCGCCTGCAACGATTAGAGGCCATGCGCAAGGCCGCTGGGGATTTGATGGAGCGTGATCGCCTGGGGCGGGATACTTTCCGCCGCGGGTCGCCGGAAGGGGTCCGGGCCATCCGTCACACGACCTTCGAGCTGTCGCTGTTCGATCTATTGTCGGGGTACGCCAACATGGCCCGACCGGGTGCCCACGAACCCTTGCTGATCAAACCGCCGCCGGTCTATTCCATGGAAGATGCCCTTAATCGCATCGCCGCTGCCTTGGGGGTCGCTGGGGGGTGGGAGCGTCTGGAAAAATTCTTACCGCCGGAACTCGCTGCCGGGTTCGGATTGCGGTCTGCCGTGGCCAGCACCTTTGCCGCCAGCCTTGAACTCACCCGCCAAGGCCGGGTGCAGTTGCGCCAAGATGCCGCCTTTGGTCCCATCTACATGGGCGCCCGTGACCCGGAAGAAGGCACCGACTCTTGACCGTCCCCACAGATCATTTGCGCATGGCCGAGGCACTGTTGTTCGCCGCCGTTGAACCCTTGGACGAAGGCAGCATCGCTGGCCAATTGCCTGACGATGTGGATGTGGCCGCGACCATGGCAGCGTTGACCGAGGCCTATGCCGAGCGCGGCGTGAACCTGGTCCACATCGGTGGCAAATGGTCGTTCCGCACAGCATCGGACCTGAAGCATTTGTTGGAACGCCATGTGACGTTGCCCAGGCGGTTGTCCCGCGCCGCCGTGGAAACCTTGGCCATCATCGCCTACCACCAGCCCGTGACCCGGGCGGAAATCGAAGACATTCGCGGTGTCGGCATGAGCCGCGGCACATTGGACACGTTAATGGAAACCGGATGGGTGCGGCCCAAGGGTCGCCGCCGGGTTCCAGGGCGGCCCATCACCTATGGCACCTCCGGGGATTTCCTAGAACATTTCGGTCTGGAGGATGTGGGCGATTTGCCGGGCCTGGACGAGCTAAAAGCCACCGGATTGTTGCGCCCCGAACCACCGGCATCGTTGTTTGCCGAAGCCCACGCCGAAGCGGCGGCTGCCGCCAAAGCCGAGGCAGGTGAAGACGACGACGATGGCGAAGATGAAGCGTTGGACGAGGATGGTTTCGAAGACGAAAGCTCCGTCGTCCCTATGACTCCCCCCGACGAGGGGTAGGGTGGTTGGGTGACAACCCCGGCGTGCGGGCCTAACCTGGGCTTGCATGCGCGCATTTTTTGAATTAGCCGCCTTCGTTTTTGGCGTTTCTTTTGCCGCCCTTCTGTTCGCTTTCGGGGGAGGTTGGATTTATGACTTCGCGAGTACCGACGGATTTCCCTTCGGCACCCTCGCGGCGGCGCTAATTACTGCGGCTGGTGCCTACATAGGATTTCAGCGGGGTACGCTGCTGGCTCATCAAAAATCCTTGGAACGCGATCTTGACCGCGCTCGCCGCGCTCGCCGAAACCTTGCCGCTGCGCTGATGGGTGAGATCTCAAGCAATGTTGGTGCGTACGTCACGTCCGTTGCCGACCTCGACAAAATGATCCAGCAAGGTGACATCCCATATATACCGCACGTCTTGTATCGATTCACAAAAGTCTACGACGCCGCGGCAGGCAAACTGGGAGACCTTGATCAACCCGAGCTGATCGAAATGGTTGTAAAATTTTATGGCACTCTCGAAACACCGGAAGATCGCGCGCTTCATGAATCGGCGATGAAGGCGGCCAAATCACCAGCCGAGAGAGTGAGCTTCGCTTCGAAAGGCTCTCGCGTTGTCTGGACGACTTCCATTGATCTGGGTTCTCGCACCGTTCGTGCGTTGTTGAATCTTACCAAGATTGAGCCCGGTGCGGATGAGCCGCCAACTCGGAGCGGCCAATAAAATGCGCCTACTCCTATCAGCCCTTTTGTTTGTGGCTCTTGCCGCCCAAGTGCTGGCTCAAGGGTCGCCTCCCATCTCTGAGCTTTTGATTGAGGGCGATGCGGTGGTCATGGATGGCGAAACCTTAGTTTTGCTCGATGAAGGTCTCGTGGGGGATGCCGAAGAAAATATTGCACTCGAATTCCCTACAGAAATCGCGGCTTATTTTGTGGCGATTTTCGCCGCCTTCATCACTGGAGGCTTCGCCTATTTCGGGTTTCTAAGGGGAACGCAACTATCCCACAAGAATGCCTTAGCTGAGGACAAGGCCAAGGTCGAAGGCGAACGCCGTATGTTGATTTCCGCGCTTATTGGCGAAATAGAAAACAATGTTTCCACAGTTGAAAGCATGGCAAATGCTGTTCAAAAAGTTTTATCGGAGCGCCGTGAGGAGACAGATATCCGATTGCGCATTGAGTTTGTGTACACCGATATTTATCGGTGGTCCGTTCCTAAACTTGGCTTGCTTGAACCCGAATTGGTAGGTTCAGTAATCGCATACTATGGGGCTCTCGATGGAGTTCGAGAACAGGACTGCAGTTCCAGCGAAGCGGTGGAGCAAGCGACAAAAAATTGGCGACAATCAGCCCTTGGAGGCCGAACCTTGGCAACGGCGCTCAAGTTAGCAGCGAATTAGGGGGCCCACTCGAACGTCACATTCTCGTGGTCTGAGACACACCACGATCTGCACTTTGTTTTTTCCGTTCAGATTTACGCGGGCCTAGCGGCCCGCGATCTGCACTAGCCCTGTTCGTATTTGATGCAGTCCAGGTCGCCGTCATTGTCGACGGAACAATTCTGACCGCAATCCCAACCGGCGACCACGTTTTCGCCGCGGTCGCCCAATTCGCCGATGGCCGTCGTTGCGGCGGCCCGGCATTGATCTAGGGTTGCGAAAACGCCCACCCGTTCAAAGTCCCGTAGATTTTCGCGGTCCGGATAAATGGTCCCGGTCCACTGGGACTCTCCGCAGGCTGCTACCGCCAAGGCCACGATCACAATCGCTCCCAATTGCTTGAAAATGGGCACGGATCGCAACCGCATCTTGGTATTCATAATCTTAAATTCGGACATCTGGGTCCCCCCACGGGTTTGACCAAGGCGGTAGCACATTGAATGTAAGGGATAAAACCGGCAGGCGCATCTATGGTGGCCATAGACGATTGCGACTTGCCAAGGCCAAAGTTTGATGTACTAATGCGACTGCAAATGAGAAATAGTCGCAATAAAGAAGGTTTTACCCAATGACATGCGACGTTTCGCCACATGTTTTCTAGGGCTTTTTAGTTTGATATTAAGAATTATTCGCAAAAATTCGCTCAAAGACTGAAAAGTCGGGAATGCCAATAACGGAACCATCAAGTGCGGCGTTTGGTGAGATAAAAAAACGCGTTGAAAATCGGAAACAGTAGTCGTCATGAATAAACCCAAGCTTCGATTTGCCAGCGGAATTGTGTCTGTCCTTGCGTTGGCTCTGGCCTTTGGTCTGACAAATTGGCTGGTCCCTGAGCAGGGACTTGGCACCGCCACCGCCCAGTCACCTGGATCAGTCAATGTGTACTCGGCCCGCCAAGAAGCCTTGATCCGACCGCTATTGGATGCCTTCACCGAAGCCACCGGCATTTCCGTGAATTTGATTACCGCCAGCGCCGACGCATTGTTGGAGCGCATGAAGGCCGAGGGCCGCAACAGTCCCGCCGATGTGCTGCTGACCACCGATGCCGGTCGCCTGATCCGCGCCACCGAGGCCGATGTGTTACGGCCGGTCACGTCAGACCTTCTCGCCGCCGCAATTCCCGAACAATATCGCGACCCTGATGGTTACTGGTTTGGCTTAGGCGTTCGCGCCCGGGTGTTTTTCTATGCCCCGGACCGTGTCGATCCGACCGATTTGTCCACATACGAAAACTTGGCCGCGGCCGAATGGCAGGGGCGGGTGTGCATTCGCTCGTCTACCAACGTCTACAATCAATCCCTGTTGGCGTCGCTGATTGCCCACGATGGGGCGGTGGGGGCCGAAAATTGGGCCGCCGGGATGGTCGCCAACATGGCCCGCGACCCCCAAGGCGGCGATCGCGATCAAATCAAAGCCGTTGCCGCTGGCCAATGTGACGTGGCCGTGGCCAACACATATTATTACGCCGGCATGAAGGACGGCACGGCGGAAGAACAACAGGCGGCAGCCCAGGTTGCCCTGTTTTGGCCCAACCAAGGGGCAGGGGAGCGCGGAACTCATGTGAACATTTCCGGTGCCGGTGTCGGCCAGTTCGCCCCCAATCCCGAAAACGCCGTTCGGTTGTTGGAATTTCTGGTGTCCCCAGACGCCCAAAAAATCTACGCCGAAGTTGTCTATGAATTTCCGGTACGCAGCGGCGTTCCCGCCTCCGATGCCGTGGCATCTTTTGGGACCTTTCAGGCGGACACCCTTGACCTTCACCGCTTGGCAGAGTTTCAATCCGACGCCCTGATGATGTTCGACCGGGTCGGTTGGCGCTAACTCCGAGGCCCCGGAGATCCCCAACCCAAAGAAGTATCCCCCATGGCGCTAGCTGAGGCCGCATTTGACGGCCAGTCATCGGGGCCAACCGATAAGTCCCGTCGCCGTAGCGCGCAATTCGGCGGATGGACCGTTCTGGCCCTGGCCATCGCAGCTATTGTTTCCATTCCCATCCTGGTGGTGCTGGCGTCGGTTTTTGTGCCGACCACCGAGGTATGGAGTCATTTAGTCGACACCGTCCTTGGCCGCTACGTCACAAATACTCTGTGGCTGTTGGCAGGGGTCTCGGTCCTGACATTGATCATGGGTGCGGGCACCGCGTGGCTTGTCAGCATGTGCGCGTTCCCTGGCCGACGGGTTTTCGAATGGGCGCTGTTATTGCCTCTGGCCATGCCCGCCTACGCCATCGCGTTCACCTACGGCGGCATGATGGATTTCGCCGGGCCGGTGCAAACCGCATTGCGTGATTGGTTTGGCTGGGGCGCGGGGGAGTATTGGTTCCCCCAGGTGCGATCCCTCCCCGGGGTCATCATGCTGATGGGCCTGGTGCTGTACCCCTACGTCTACCTGCTGGCGCGCACAGCGTTCCTTGAACAATCCGTTTGCGTCTTGGAAGTGGGCAGAACCTTGGGCCAGGGTCCGTGGCGAACGTTTCGGCGTATTGCTCTGCCTTTGGCCCGGCCGGCCATCGCCGCCGGGATGGCTTTGGCCTTAATGGAAGCCTTGAGCGAATTCGGTGCCGTGCAATATTTCGCCGTTGATACCTTCACCACCGGCATTTTTCGCACTTGGTATGGCTTGGGGGATTTGGCAGCGGCAGCCCAATTGGCGGCGATCCTGATGCTGTTTATTTTTGCCCTGCTGGCCATTGAACGGATTTCCCGGGGCCGGGCGGCGTACCATCACACCTCCACCAAATATCGGCCGTTGCCCCGCTACCGCCTGACCGGTTGGGCGAAGACCGGGGCGATCGCGGCGTGTGCGATCCCGATCTTCCTGGGGTTTTTGCTGCCCGCCGGACAATTGGCGATGTGGTCCATTGAAACTGCTCCGGCGATTCTCGATGCACGGTTTCTGCGGGAGGCCGCCAACACCATCGGCATTTCCGCCGCCGCCGCCGTGCTGGCGGTGGGCATCGCTCTGGTGCTGGCCTATGCCGTGCGCATCGCACCTGGGCGCTTGGCTCGAGCGGGGGCGCGCATAGCCGGGCTGGGCTACGCCATCCCCGGCCCTGTTATCGCGGTGGGGGTGATGATCCCCTTCGCCTGGACCGACAACGCGGTGGATGGCTGGATGCGCGCCACCTTCAATGTCTCCACGGGCTTGGTGCTTTCGGGTACGGTGTTCGCCCTGCTCTTCGCGTATATCGTTCGGTTCTTGGCAATCTCTCTCAACACAGTCGAATCTGGCCTGGGCAAGGTCACCCCCAACATGGACCGCGCCGCCCGATCACTGGGTGCGCGCCCAGGCGCAACCTTGCGCCGGGTCCATGCCCCGATGGTGCGCGGCAGTTTGTTGGCCGCCGGGCTTTTGGTGTTCGTCCACGCCATGAAGGAGCTACCGGCGACGTTGATTTTACGGCCCTTCGATTTCAACACCTTGGCTGTGCGGGCCTTCGAGCTGGCATCGGACGAACGCTTGGCCGACGCCGCCCCGGCTGCTCTGGCCATCGTCTTGGTGGGGCTGATGCCGGTGTTGGTGCTGTCCCGGGCGCTCACTAAATCCCGGCCTGGCGAAGGCCAGGCGAAATCTCGGCCCGGCTCATGACCGGCTTGGTTCTGGAACAGGTATCGCGGTCCTTCGATGGCCATGCCGCCGCAGACGCCATCGATCTGACGGTGGCGCCCGGCGAAGTGGTGTGCATGCTGGGGCCATCCGGTTGCGGCAAAACCACGACGTTGCGTTTGGCGGCTGGGTTGGAATCCGCAGACTCTGGGCGAGTGGCCATCGGCGACCAGGTCATGGATGACGACGGGGCCTTCGTGCCCCCCGAGGCCCGCAACGTCGGCCTGGTGTTCCAGGATTTCGCGTTGTTTCCCCACCTGGACGTTAGGGCAAACGTCGAGTTTGGTATCGGCGACCAGCCGCCCGAGGCTCGCCGCCGTATCGTCGATGATTTGCTGGAACGCATGAACTTGGCCGCTCATGCCTCGGCCTTTCCGCACACCCTTTCGGGGGGTGAACAACAGCGTGTTGCCCTGGCGCGGGCCTTGGCGCCGGGACCAAAGGTCATGCTGATGGATGAGCCATTCTCAGGATTGGATTTTCGCCTGCGCGATCAGGTCGGCGAAGAAACTCTGGCTTTATTGCGCCAATTGGGAACGGCAACGCTGATGGTCACCCACGATTCCGACGAAGCCATGCGCTTGGGTGATCGTGTGGCGTTGATGAGAAATGGGCGGATTATTCAACAGGGCACACCGGCGGATCTGTACCACCATCCTGTCGACGTGTTCACCACGAAATTTTTCTCTGAAATCAGCCTCGTAGGAGGTTTTGTTAAAGGGAAATCTGTTGCCACTGAGCTGGGCCTCATCGCCGCCCCGGACTTGGCTGACGGCACCCCAGCCACCGTCTGCTTGCGGCCGGAATCTCTGGTGCTCACCCAAGGCGGCGGTGGGGGTGCTCACGGAGTTGCCGCCACCGTCCTGTCGGCCCGAAATATGGGGCCATATGATCTTGTGTGGTTGAAACCTGTGACAGGTGTCGCTAAGTATCTTGCACGCCTGGGGCCGGGGACTAGTCCTGCTCCGGGGGCAGAGGTTCAGGTGGCAATCGCTCGGTCAGGGTGCTTCGTTTTCGCTGATTAGGGCGAGGTTTGCCTACACCGGGGCATTCTGCCATGATGTTTTAGAAATCAAGGCTTTAGCGGGATAGATTTAATGGGAACGTTTAGCATTTGGCACTGGATGATCGTGCTTGCCGTCGTGCTGCTGCTGTTTGGCGGTCGGGGCAAAATCTCTGGGATCATGGGCGATTTCGGCAGCGGCTTGAAGGCCTTCAAAAAGCAAGTGAAGGAAGATGATGTTGCCGAAGGCGATAAGGACAAGATCGAAACCGAAACCGTGACTTCCGAATCGGAAGAGTCCTCCACCAAAAAAGAAACCGCAAAGGGCTAATCGCCCTTGGGGGCCGCGTTGGACCCACGGCTCCTTCGCACCACCGGGAAATGATGCGCCGAGATGCTCGGTATTCACTGGCCAGAATTCATGTTGATCGCGGTCATCACCGTATTGGTGGTTGGACCAAAGGAGCTCCCTCGTGTCTTGCGCACATTCACTCAGATCATGCGGAAAATCCGCGGACTGAGTAAAGAATTCCAAGACACCATGAGCGACCTGGCCAAAGAGGCCGACATGGACGACATGAAAGACACATTCAAGGACGTCGAATCGCGGGTCGCCGACATGCGGGTCGAAGACGAATTGG
Source organism: Alphaproteobacteria bacterium (assembly GCA_018658465.1). Classification (GTDB taxonomy): domain Bacteria; phylum Pseudomonadota; class Alphaproteobacteria; order UBA2966; family CAIVPW01; genus JABHVE01. The sequence continues at coordinate 2,238 of JABHVE010000013.1, read as the reverse complement.
ACGGCACCCTGGATGGCGACAACAAGATCGCGGGGATGTTCACCGGCAACGTCATCGGCACCGAATTGGCCGAAGATGCCAAAAAGAAATTGGACCCCCCGGACGAATTCGAAGAACAAACCGAGGCCGAGGCCGATAAGAAATCTGCGCCCAAAATCGCCGATAGCAGCGAAGACGACGATGATGCCAAAGACGGCGAAGACGATGATGGCATGGAGGCTTCGACCGCCGATGCGCCCACCCCCAAAACGCCCAACAACAAAGATGCGGGTGAAGCGGTTGAGCCTGAGACTTCCGGCGATAACGACGGCGACGACGATGACGGCAATGGCGATGCCAAAAAAGCCGCCACACCCGAACGGACCGGCGACAGCACCTCTGCGCCTCCTCCGGCCGGGGCATAGAGCCCCTTAAATGGCGAGGGCCAAGGCCAAGGGTTCGGCCAAAGAAAAAACCGCGGCGGATCGCGCAGACGTCGATCAACACAAAATGCCGCTGCTCGAACATTTGGTAGAGCTGCGCAAACGGCTGACCTGGTCCATGGTCGCCTTTCTGATCGCCTTTCTGATCAGCTTCTATTTCGCCAATCCCATTTTCGATTTTCTGGTTCAACCGCTGCAAGACCTGAACCTGTGGGAAGACCAAGAAGGCAAGGGCCTGATCTTTACCGCCCTGCACGAAAAATTCTTCACCAACGTCAAAGTGGCGTTCTTCTTCGCCGCCTTTATTTCGTTCCCCTTGGTATCCACCCAACTTTGGCTGTTTGTGGCGCCGGGGCTTTATAAAACCGAAAAGAACGCGTTTCTGCCGTTCCTGATCGTCACCCCGTTCTTGTTCGTCCTCGGCTCCTCCATGGTCTATTACCTGGTGATGCCGGTGGCCTGGGATTTCTTCGCGGGGTTCCAAATTGTCGGCGATGCGGAAACTTTGTCCGTGGAATTGCTGCCCAAAGTCTCGGAATACCTAAGCCTTTCCATGCGCCTGATTTTTGCCTTTGGCATTGCCTTTGAACTGCCCGTATTGCTGACCCTGTTGGCTCGGGCGGGCATGGTCACTTCCGACGGTCTAAAAGACAAACGCCGGTATTCCATCGTCATGGCGTTTGTCGCCGCCGCCATCCTCACGCCCCCGGACCCGCTCAGCCAGATCGGCCTCGCCATCCCCATTGTCCTGCTGTACGAGATTTCCATCATCTCTGCCCGGTTCGTGGAGAAATCCAAAGCCAAGGCCCAGGCCGAAGCCGCCGCGACATAGCCTTGGATCCCCTCTCCCCACCGAGGGAGGGGGTTAGGGGGAGGGGGTGCGTACGCAACAGCCCAAACTGAGCTTGGGTCTCTCATCCACGACGAAAACACCGCGAACTACGGGCCACGTTCCAATTCGGCGGACCGCCCGTTGGCGGCAACCGTAGAAATCTGGTACCAACCGAGCCATGCATGACATCAAATGGATTCGGGAAAATGCGGCGGGCTTCGATGGCGCGCTTGCGCGCCGAGGCGTAGAGGCCCAATCGGTTGAAATCTTAAAGCTCGATGCTGCCGTGCGGGAAGCGGCGACGCGGATGCAGGACCTGCAGTCGGAGCGCAATCGTCTGTCCAAAGAGATTGGCCAGCTCAAATCAAAGGGCGATGATGCGGCGGCCCAATCCAATATGGACCGGGTTTCGGCCCTAAAAGCCGATCTGGCAGGGGCGGAGGGACAACATTCCGAATTGACCCAAACTCTGGGTGACGCCTTGGGCGGCCTACCCAATTTGCCCTCAGCAGATGCCCCCGATGGGGCCAACGAAGACGCCAACACCGAACGGGTGCGCATGGGCGAGCCACCGAATTTCGATTTCGCGGCCAAAGACCATGTGGCCATCGGTGAAGGCTTGGGCTTGATGGATTTTGAAGCTGCCGCCCGCATGTCCGGCGCGCGGTTCGTGATTCTGCGCGGTGCCTTGGCCCAGCTTGAACGGGCACTTGCCGCGTACATGCTGGATATCCTGACCACGGGCCACGGCTACACCGAGATGTCGGTGCCCCATTTGGTGCGCAGCGATGCGGCCTTTGGCACCGGGCAATTGCCGAAATTCGCCGACGACTTGTTCGCCACCACGGATGAATTTTGGTTGATCCCGACGGCCGAGGTGCCCCTGACCAACACTGTGCGCGAACAAATTCTCGACGCCGACGCGCTGCCCCTGCGCATGACCGCCCACACCCCGTGTTATCGGTCCGAAGCCGGATCGGCGGG